>CALDOK010000500.1 GCA_937912125.1 uncultured Pseudomonadota bacterium | reverse complement strand
CCTCAGAACTGGAAGTAAAAGAACGGCGACGCAAACCCCGCGAACAGGGACAGGGTCGCCCCGGTGATCACCACGGCCAGGCCCAGGGCCCAGGCGGGTGCGATGGCGAAGGCTTGCTTGAGGGTGGCCTTCCAGCGCTGGGGGGTGGCGTGCAGGGCGATGGCCAGGCTCAACACGAGCAGGCCGAACCAGCCGAAGGCGCCCTGGAAGGGCTCGAGCACGTTGCCCAGTGAGAGGATGACGGTCCATGCGTCGCCGAAGCTGCGGGCGTGCAGGAAGATGAGCCCGAAGCACAGGGCGTTGTAGGTGGCGAAGATGCGCCAGGCCTTGCCCCACAGGGTCTTGCCGGGGCCTGGGCCCCACTTGCGCCAGGCCACCAGGAGCAGGCCGTTCCAGAAGCCCCAGACCACGAAGGTCCAGCCGGCACCGTGCCACAGGCCGCCCAGCAAGAAGGTGATGACCAGGTTGAGGGAGACCCGGCCGCCGCCGGCCTTGGAGCCGCCGAGGGGGATGTAGAGGTAGTCCCGCAGCCAGGTGGACAGGCTGATGTGCCAGCGCCGCCAGTGCTCCATGGGGGTCTGGGACCAGAAGGGGCGGTCGAAGTTGCGGGGCAGGTGCAGCCCGAAGAGCAGAGCGGCCCCGATGGCCACGTCGGAGTAGCCGGAGAAGTCGCAGTACACCTGGAAGTTGGCCGCCCACAGCACGCCGATGGTCTCGAGGGCGTTGTGGGTGGTGGCATGCTCGAAGAAGGGCCGGACCACCAGGACGTAGAGGGTGTCGGCCAGGACCATCTTCTTGGCCAGCCCCGACAGGATCAGGAAGACCCCGGCGCCGATGGCCTTGGGGTCTTGCTCCGGCTGACCCTCGAGCTGGGGCAGGAAGGTCTTGGCGCGGACGATGGGCCCTGCCACCAGCTGCGGGAAGAACGCCACGAAGGTGGAGAACTCGAGCAGGTTGCGCGCCCGGGGGATGCGCTTCCAGTAGAGATCGACGGTGTAGCTGATGGTCTGGAAGGTGTAGAAGCTGATGCCCACGGGCAGGGCGGTGGGCAGCCGGGGCAAGGGCCCGGCGTCGAAGCCCATCATCAGCGCCAGCTCGATGTTCCCCAGCAGGAAGTTGCCGTACTTGAACACCCCCAGCAGCAGCAGGTCGGCGGTGACGCTCAGGGCCATCCACAGCTTGCGGCGCCGTCCTTCGGCCCGGTCGATGAGGAAGCCGAAGAGGTAGGAGTTCAAGGTGGAGGCCGCGATGAGCAGCAGGTACCAGGGCTTCCAGCAGCCGTAGAAGAAGTAGCTGATCACCAGCAGCCACAGCAGGCGCGGCCAGCGCCAGCGCTGCAGGAAGCGGTAGACGCTCCAGCCCACGAACAGAAAGACCACGAACTCGAAGGTGTTGAAGAGCACCTATTCCCCCAGATCCGCGGCGTCGGCGGCGCGCATGAGGGGAGCGATGGTCTGCTTGCAGAGCTCCTTGGTGGCCCGGTGGGCGCCCGAGGAGGTGAGGTGTTCGGCGTCCAGATAGAAGCTGCGCTGGCCTGCCCAGACCTCGGTCGAGGCGGGGTGGTGGGGCAGGGGATGGCGCTCGAGCAGCCGGGCCAGGGTGGCGCGGTAGGCGGGCTCGACCTGGGGCGGGATGCCGCGCTCGAACACCGGCATGCGCGGCAGCTCCATCAGCACCACCTGCACGCCCTGTTCCTCGGCGCGGGCGAGGAGGCGCTCGGCGTGGCGGTAGACCGGCCCGTCGCCGGCCTGGTAGTCCGGGAAACGCTGGGGCCCGAGCTGCGGCAGCAGGTTGGTGGCCACCGTGGTCCACCAGGACTTCAGGGACGCCTCGAGGGCCTTGTTGTGGTCGCGGCACGGGTCGCTGCCCGTACAGAACAGGCCGCCGCCATGGTGCAGCATCAGCCAGCGCAGCCAGGGCTTGGTGTCCCAGCGTCCGCTCAGGTACAGGGCCAGGGTCTCGGGGCCCCGCGCCACAGGTTGCGGCACCGCGAAGAGGGTGCCGAGGTCGTGTACGGTGCCCAGGGCCTCAGGCACGTCGGCCAGCCCAGCGATGGTGGCGACGTTGTTGGAGAGGTGGGGGTTGTGCTCGTCGAAGGTCTCGGCCTCGATCACCAGCACCAGCATCTTGGGCTGGCGTGGGCCGGAGAGCAGGGCTTCATCCAGCAGATCCGCGGCGTAGGCGGTGGTGAAGGCCCTGGCCAGGTTGACGGTGCGGGTGGGGCGGCCCAGCTCTTGGGCCAGGCAGCGGTCCAGGCTGGTGGGCACCACGCCGAAGGCCGCGCGGCTGGAACCGAGCACGGCGATGTCGATGGGGCCTCGTTCGACCTGCTGGAAGGTGTAGAGGTCGCTGGGCCAGACGACGCCTTGGACCCAGCGCAGCCCTCGCTGCTCCACCAGCACGCTGGTGAGCAAGCTGATCAGCACCACCCAGGCCATGACGGCCAGGCCCCGGCGGGTGACCGCTGTGGAGGGGTCGCCGGGGCTCACGGAGCCACCTGTGCGCCGGTGGGCTGCTCGGACGCGCCTCGTGGACCCTGTTCCCCCCGCGGACCCTGTTCGCCCTTTGGACCCTGTTCGCCCTGTGGCGGGCCGCCCCCTGGGGCGTGGCGTGGATGGTGCGCCTGGGGAGTAGCGGTCACCCGCTCGCGGTCCCGGGGGTCGAGGATGCGCTGGTCGATGCCCGGGTTCTTGTCGGGTGGAGGAGCCGCTGGCAGCTCCACGCGGCCGGCTTCCTGCATGGCGACGAAGCGCTCGCGGTCGTGGCCGGGGAGCACCCACGCCAGCCCCCAGGCCCCCAGCAGGATCAAGGCCAGCCCCGGCCCCAAGAGGCGGGCGATGAGGCCTGCGGCCACCATGTGGGGTTGGGGTTCACGCTCGTGCATGGAGGCCTCGAGGGGCGCTTCCCTTAGCCGAGCCCCCCCGCCGGTGCGACCGCCATTCAGTTCAACAGCAGCAGGCTGGCGGCCATCACGGCCATGCCGGCCACCAGCCCATAGATGGCCAGGTGCCCCTCGTCGTATTCTCGGGCGGTGGGGAGCAGCTCGTCCAGGGAGATGAAGACCATCACGCCGGCGACCGAGGCCAACAGCCAGCCCATGACAGCAGGCCCCATGAAGCGGTGCATCAGCAGGTAGCCGACCACGGCACCCAGCGGCTCGGAGAGGCCCGAGGCGAAGGAGAGCCAGAAGGCCTGCTTGCGGCTGCCGGTGGCGTAGAAGATGGGCACCGAGACGGCGATGCCCTCGGGGATGTTGTGGATGGCGATGGCCACGGCGATGGAGATGCCCAGGGTGGGGTCTGCCAGGGCCGCGGCGAAGGTGGCCATGCCCTCGGGGAAGTTGTGGATGGCGATGGCCAGGGCGGTGAACAGGCCCATGCGCAGCAGCTTGTTGGGCCTGTTCTCGGGGGCCAGGTCTTCGACGGAGCCGGCGTGGTGGGGATTCTTGGGCTCGGGCAGCATGCGGTCGATGACGGCGATGACCACGATGCCCGTGAAGAAGGCCACCACGGTCCAGAAGGCGCCGCCACGCTCTCCGTAGTGCTGGCTGAGCTGAGCGGTCGCCTGGCCCAGCAGCTCCATGAAGGAGACGTAGATCATCACCCCTGCGCTCAAGCCCATGGCCACGGCCAGGAAGCGGGTGTTGGTGCGCTTGGCGAACAGCGCGATGGCGCTGCCGATGCCTGTGGACAGGCCGGCGAGGAGGGTGAGCCCGAAGGCCAGGAGCAGGTTGTCGGTCATGGGTGTGGGCGGCGGTAGAAGTCGCTTGGCAAGGTGCTCACCGGGCGCTGGACGGGGGAGGGGTCCAGCTTACCGGAACCATGGCCACATCGAAGTCGTCCGGCAGCCGTGCGCCGATGCGCTCCACCACCCGGGCCGCCACCCAGGAGCCGGCCAGCGCGGCGCTGGCGGGATCGGCACCCTGGCAGAGGCGGGCCAGGACGGCGCCTGCGAAGAAGTCGCCCGCTCCCGTGGTGTCCGTCAGCCGGGCAGGACAGGCGGGCACGTCCCAGCGATCGCCTGCACGGGTGGCCACGGTGGAGCCTTGGCCGCCTCGCTTGATGATGGCCACGCGGGCCGCCTGCAGGGCGCGCCCGAGCATGAACGGCCCGCCGCCAAAGGCGACCTCCATCTCCTCTTCGTTGCCCATGATCAAGGCGTAGTCGCCCCCCATCAGGCCGTCGAGCTCTTCGCGGTGGGTGTTGAGGAAGGGCGCATTCTCGAGGGACAGGGCGACGCCGGTGGGCAGGGAGGCGGCCCGGTCGATGGCTTCGCGCACGACCTCGCGGGTGGCGCTGGGCTCGAGCAGGGTGGTGGAGGTGGCGTAGAGGTACCGGAAGCCCGCGGGCCAGTCCTCGGGCAGGGCCTGCAGCCGGTCGGCCACCCCCATGTGCAGGGCGAAGCTGCGCTCGCCGTCGGGGGTGATCACGGCCAGGATGGAGCCGGAGGGACCCTGGAGGCGTTCGAGGCGGGCCTCGACGCCAGCCCCTCGCAGCTCGCCTTCGAACAGGCCCCCCAGCTCGTCGTTGCCCGTGGCGCCCAGGAATGTGGCCCGGGCCCCCAGAGCCACGGCCGCGGTGCACATGTTCCGGGCGTTGTCACCGGGGCAGTGGGCCAGCAGGCCGAGCAGGCGCGCCTGGCCCATGAGATCCACGAAGGCGGATCGGTCCAGGAAGGTGGTGCCGCCGCGGGCCATGCCCACCCGATCGAGGAAGGCGTCATCTGCGCGGACGAAGCTGTCCACCACGGCCATGCCGATGCCGAGGACGTCGCGTGTGATCGGAGCCATGCTAGGCCACCCTGTGTTGGGGCGCGCGGCCCTGGGAGATGGACACGATGTCCCGGGCCGCCATGGTCGCCATGGCGGTGCGGGTGCGGTGGGTGGCGCTGCCGGTGTGGGGCGCCAGGACCACGTTGGAGAGATCGAGCAGCCCCGGGTGGACCGCGGGCTCCCGCTCGTAGACGTCCAAGGCCGCGCCGGCGATGGCGCCGCTGCGCAGGGCCTGCACCAGGGCGCCTTCGTCGATCACGGGGCCGCGGGCGGTGTTGACCAGGAAGGCGCTGGGCTTCATGAGCCCCAGGCGGCGCGCATCGAGCAGGTGGTGGGTCTGGGGCGTGAGGGGGCAGTGCAGCGAGACGAAGTCCGAGCGCTGTAGCAGCTCGTCTAGGGGCGCCCGGGGCCCCACATCTGGGTGGTCCTGCCGCGCGGCCACCAGGATCTCGAGGCCGAAGGCCCGGGCCCGCTCGGCCACGGCCTTGCCGATGCGCCCGGGCCCCACGATGCCCAGGGTGTGCCCCCGCAGGTCCGCGCCCAGCATCATCATCGGGCCCCAGCCGTTGAACTCTCCGCGGCGCACCATGGCGTCGCCTTCGGGCACCCGGCGGGCCACCGCGAGCAGCAGCGCCAAGGTCATGTCGGCGGTGGCGTCGGTGAGGGCGCCGGGGGTGTTGGTGACGGGGATGCCCCGGGCCTTGGCCGCGGCCAGGTCGATGTTGTCCACACCCACGGCCACATTGCTGATCACCCGCAGGGCCCCCGCGTCCATGACCTCGGCGTCGACCCGGTCGGTGAGCATGCACAGCAGGGCGTCGGCCTGGGCTGCGCCCTCGAGCAGGTCGGGTCGAGGGATGGGGGACTCGTCCAGGCGCAGCCGGACGTCGAGGCCGCCGTCGCGCAGCAGCTGCAGGGCTGCCTGGGGCACCGGTCGTGTGACGAAGACGATCATCGGGCTCCTCCGGGCTTGCGCTCCCAGGTTCGGTGCGCCAGGGCGTCGCTGGCATGCCACGCCACGCAGCTGTCGGTGTGGTCACGCAGCGCGGTGAGGGTGACGGCCATGTCCAGCTCGCCGGGCTCGCTCAAGCGCAGCAGGCGCGCCGCGGTCCAGCGCACCTTTTCGTGAGGGTCGTCCACCCAGGGAAGGAAGTGCTGGGCGGTGACGTCGGTGCGGAAGAAGAGCGCCTCGAGCGCCGCGATGATCAGGTCCTCGTCGGCGTCGGTGCTCAGGATGCGGCGGCCCCCGCCGTACAGGGGAACCGGCTGCAGGTCGCGCTCGCAGGGGGCGGGCATGGGCACGCTGTAGCGTCCATGGCGCTCACCGGCGGGCAGGGGCTGGCCCTCGAGGGCCGGGAGCTCGCCAGACCAGTGGCTGAGTAGCTGGGCGACCGCGCCCTGTGCCGGGACCTCGCCCGGCGACCAGAGCAGGCGGGCGGCCTCGAGCAGGTAGGCGCTGCGGGCCTGAGGCTGCTGGCTGCGGCTGGCAGCCCTGGCCGCGGCGGGGTGGGCGTGGCCGGTGCCGTAGTAGGCGTTGAACCACAGGCCCATCCGGAAGCTGTCGATGGCCTCGGGCTGCAGGGTGGCATCGAGGCCCTGGGCGGCGGCCTGGATCTCGACCATGGCGGCGTCGAGGGCGGGGATGAGCTGGTCGGGCGGCTGGCGGGCGTCGAGCGCGGGCTCGAGGGGCATGGACCAGGCGGAGTGGGTGATGCAGAAGCGCGCGAAGCGCCCGCTGCGGGCGCAGTGTTCGAGGGCCTGGGCGGGGTGGCCGCTGCCCGCGAGCTCTTCGCCCACGCGGAAGTGGCACTCGTGGGTCCAGGTGCCTTCGGGGACCATGGAGCAGGCGCGATCGGCCAGCTCTGTCAGCCCCTGAGCCCCCGCTCGTGATGCGGCCTCGATGCGGCAGAGCACCTGCATCTGGTCGAAGTCCAGCTCGGCGCAGGCGTCCAGGGCTTGCGCGGGCGGGACCTGGGGCGGTTCCATGGCTCGCTCGAGTGCGCCATCGCCGCAGGCCATGGCCAGCAGTGCCAGCAGGGGGGTCACGGTCGCCTCTGGGGCGGAAGCTGGGGCGGCGAGGCCAGGTGGGGACGGCCCACCACCTGCTGACAGCGGGCCTTGGCGGGCGCGGTCTCGACCTCGGCGCAGATGGCCGGCCCGAGCTGAGGCTCGACGATGGCCAGACGCAGGCGGACGAGGTCGCGGCTGGCGGCGGAGGGCACGGCCTGGAGCTGCTCGCGCCAGCGGGCGTCGCCGCGCTCGAACAGGGCCGCCACTCGCTCGAACTGACAGTTTTCGCGCTGCACCTCGTCGCCGATGCCGGTGCAGGGGTCGGAGGACTCACCGCAGGCGAGCACCAGGGCCAAGGTGGCGAGCAGGCAGCGCGCGGCGACCGGGCCTGGCATGGGAGCAGCTCCGCAGGGGGGCGGGTCACTTAGCACGGGGCGCGGCCTGGGGAGGGTCCGGGATCAGTCCTCGAAGGGCTTGCGCGGCCCCCAGCCCACCAGCTCGCCGCGGGCCAGGGCCTCGAAGGCCTGCCGACCGTGGGCGGCCTCGCCGGTGGCGACGCAGTGCTCGTAGGCGCGGCCCTCGAGGGCGTCCCGCTCGGAAGAGGACAGTCCCAGCCCGGCGCGCACGGCGACCTTGTAGGCGGCCACGGCGGTGGGGGACCGCCCCATGGCGCGCCGGACCAGGGCCAGGGCGCGATCCATGGCGTCCTCGGCGGAGTCACAGCGCTCGTGGACCAGTCCGATCTCCGCGGCCTGGCGGGCGTCCACCAGCTCGCCGGTCATGCCCATGCGCAGGGCCTGGCCGACGCCGATGCGCGAGGCGAGGTGAGCGGTGCCTCCCGCGCCGGGCACGATCCCCAGGCCGGTCTCGGGCAGCCCGAAGCGCGCGCCAGGGCCGGCGATGACGTAGTCTGCAGAGAGGGTGAACTCCGTGCCCCAGCCCAGGGCCAGGCCGTCCACGACGCAGACGTGGAACACGGGAGCGCGGGCGAGCCGCTGCAGGGTGCGTCGCTGCCCCCGCACGTGCAGCAGCACTCTGGATTCGTCCCAGTCGCGGCGTTCACGAACGTCTGCCCCGGCGGAGAAGACGGGGGTGCCGGAGCGGGTGTGGCGCTGGCTGCTGGAGATCAGCGCCTGGAAGGTGCCCTGCTCGAGCAGATCCACCAGCCGGGCAAGCTCGGTCACATGGGCTCGCCCCATCTCGTTGGCCTTGCCGTGATCGAAGCGCAGCTGGACCAGCCCGCCTTGGTCCTCGGTGCTCACATGGAGGTGCTCGAAGTCGTGCATCAGTTCCAGCCTCCGTGCCAGTCGAAGCCGAGCACTGCACCGATGTAGGCGTCGTGCTCACCCCCGCGTTTGCCAGCCAGGGCGGGGCCCCTGAAGGCGATCAGGCCGCCGCGGAGGGCTTGGCCTTCTGGGCGCTGCAGGAGCATCCCGCCCTGGTAGGAGGCTCGGGTGTCCCACGCGGTGTCGGCAGCCCAGGCCAGGTCCAGGGCCTGGTACCAGGTGAGCCTTCGCTGGCCGTGGGCCTCGAACCCCGTCTGGACGCCGAAGCCCGGGACCGCGGGCATGCTGTGGACCAGCTGACGCACGCAGAGGTAGGGCTGGACCCAGGGCAGGTCCCAGGCCGCCAGCAGGCGCAGGTGCTCGCGGGAGTAGCCCTGGGTGTTCTCGGGGAGCTGGTCGTCGTAGCGCACACCATCGGCGTAGTGGGCCGAGATGTGGGTCCACTCCAGGGCCAGGCGCGCGTCGCCCCAGGCCATGCTCACGGGCACCCGGATCAGTCCGTCCACCGTGGCGATGCCGAAGGTGAACTCGTCACCGGGCAGGAAGCCCAGGAAGATGGCGGCGCCCAGCTCGAGCTGCAGGGCTACGGCCCCCGCCTCGATCCGCAGCAGGCCGGCGGTGTCGCCCACCACCCCCTCGAGCTTCGGCTCGCCCGAGCGGAAGCTCAGGGCGTTGGAGGTCTCCAGCGGATCGGCGGGGAGCAGGGGCGTGAGCCGGGCGCCAGGGATCGCCTCCACCTCGGCGGACGAGGCCGCGGGCAGCAGCGCGCAGAGGAGCGCCAGCGGGAGCACGGCGCTACTCGGAGGGCTCGGGTGTACCTGAGGGATCGAGCAGGTGCACCCGCGTGGTGACGTTGCCCGCCAGGGTAGCGAAGCGGGCCATGGGCTGCAGGTCGGCGTCGTCGGCCCAGACATCGGACTCGTCAGCGGCCACCACCAGCATACCTGCCAAGCGGCTGCGGCCTGGGCCCAGGTCGAGGTGGAAGGCGCGTGCGGCCAGCCAGCCGGCGGCCACCGCGTTGGTGGGGAGCACAGGGTAGAATCGGCCCGGCTCGTCGTCGATGAGGGTCTGGTCGGCCTCGAGCGCTTCGAGCAAGCCCTGGATGTCCAAGTGGGTGAGCAGGGAGGCGCTGCGCCCGCTGATGGTGGGCTGGATCAGCTCCCAGCGGCCGTGGGCGGGCCGCACCGCGATGGCGGCCTCGGCGCGGTCGAGATCGGTGGCGGCGCGGGTGGCGATCTGCTCGTAGAGCAGCCGTAGCTGCCAGCGGTCGCGCACGCTCTCGGCGAAGTCGTACAGGGACATGGTGGACATGAGCCGGGCGTCGGCCTTGGTCTGGCGCGCCCGCTCGAGGGCCTGCTGGATGGCCTCGTGTACCCGCTTGAGCCTGAATGGCTTGAGCAAGAAGTCCGCCGCGCCTTCTTTGAGGGCGGAGACCGCGGTGTCGACGGTGCCGTAGCCGGTCATGAGGATCGTAGGCAGGGGAGGGGACATCTGGCGGGCCACGCGGAGGATGTCCAGGCCGTCGCGGTGGGGCACCTGGAAGTCCGTGAGCACGAGATCGTACTGGCCGCCCCGCATGAGCTCGAGGGCGATGCGGCCGTCGGAGGTGCCGTCCACGCGGTAGCCGCGGGTGGCCAGGTACTCGACCAGCAGCTCTCGGATCGAGATGTCGTCGTCGATCACCAGCAGGTGCGTGGGCAGGTGGGGGCGTGACAAGCGCGAGACCTCCGGACCGGGCAGCGGTCTGTGGAGGTTAACGGAACGGGGGGCTTGGCGACAGGCGGGTGAGCGTCCCTGGCCGGGACGGTGTACACTTTCCTGCCGAGGGTACCCATGGCACAGAAGCAGCGCGTCGATCGGAAGCTGGGAGCGGATCTCGACGGCCTCGAGAGGCAGATCCAGCTCCTCAAGATCTCCTACGAGAAGTACTTCTCGGGGGTGGACAAGTTCGAGCCCTCCAAGGAGCGCGAAGATCTGCGGCGCACCATCCGGGAGACCGACCGCGCCCGCTTCATCGCCCTGGTGCAGCGGCACCGCTACCAGACCCTCCGGTCGCGCTTCATCAGCCTCGACACCTACATCCAGCGCAACCTGTTCCAGATCGAGCGCGGCACCCACCCGCGCTTCAAGTTCCGCGCGGACCTGTCCGCCAAGCACGGCCAGCCTCCCCCCGTGTCCGACTACGAGAAGCGCCGTATCGCCGAAGAGCGCACCTACAAAGATGTCTACGACCGCTACCTCGAGGCCCGCCGCATCGCCGGACAGCACACCGAGGTGGACTTCGATCGGGTGCGCTCCGCCATCAAGCGGCAGGTCAAGACCATCCAGAGCCGCTTCAAGTGCAGCTCGGTGAAGTTCAAGGTGCAGGTCGAGGACGGCGTGGCCCGCATCAAGGCCGTTCCTCAGAGGTAGGCGCGTCCGCGCAGGGTGCGCGCCAGCCGGCGTCGCAGCCACGCTGGCCGCCCGTAGAAGCGCCGGTAGGCCCGCCGCTGGGCGTCCTCGAGGATTTCCCACGAGAGATCGGGGTGGTCGAACCAGTCCCGCGGAGGACGGTGCCCAGTCATGCCTGGATCGAAGTCCCGGGAGAGCCGCCCTTGCCAGGCTGCCCACAGGGGGGTCCCCGGCAGGGGCAGGGTGATGGCGAACTTGGCCCAGTCCAGCGCGAGTCCGGCGGCGAAGTCGATGGTGGCCTGGAGGCTCTGGACCGTCTCGCCGGGCAGGCCCAGCATGAAGTAGCCCACGGTGGTGATGCCGGCGGCCTGGGCGGCGGCCACGGAGCGGCGGGCCTGAGCGGTGGTGGCGCCCTTGCCGATGGCCCGCAGGCGCTCGTCCGAGCCGGACTCGAGCCCGAAGGCCAGCAGCCGGCAGCCGGCGCGCTCGGCCAGGCGGAAGAAGTCGGTGTCCACGCCCGTGACCCGGATGCCGTTGGTGGCCGTCCACGGCAGGGGTGAGCCGTGGGCGATCAGCAGCTCGCAGATGGCCTTGGCGCGAGCCAGGTCGGTGGTGAAGGAGTCGTCCACCAGGTTGAAGCTCCGGAAGCCGGCATCCTTGGCGTGGAGCACCGAGGCGACGAAGCGCTCGGGAGAGAAGGGCTCGAAGCGCCGCCCGAACACCGCCTTGGTGCAGTAGATGCACTGGGCCAGGCAGCCCCGCGAGCTCTCGAGATCCGCCGTGGGGGTCTGGCGGGCGACCACGCTGCGGGGCGTGTAGGCGCCCAGGTCGAACAGGCTCCAGGCGGGCAGGGGCAGATCGTCGAGGGGCTCCACTCGCTGTGCCGGGGGGCCGGCGAAGCCACGCCCCACCACACCGGGGACCCTGCGGGGGCCCTCGCCGTCCGCCAGGGCCAGCAGCGCGTGTTCCCCTTCGCCGCGCACCACGAGGTCCAGGGAGGTCTGCGCCAGGGTCTGCTCGGGCAGGGAGGAGGCGTGGGGACCGCCCGCTACGAGCAGGGCCTCGGGCAGCAGGTTGCGCGCGAGGGCCATCAGGCCGCGGGCCTGCTCCCACTGGGGTGTGCGGAAGGTGAAGCCGATCAGGTCGGGAGCCTCGCTGCGCAGCGCCCCGACCAGATCATGCTGGGGGCTGGCCTCGAGGTCCCAGACGCGCACCGCGTGGCCCGCCCGGTCGAGCACCGCAGCCAGCGTGGCCAGGTTCACCGGCGGCGAGGTGGTGACGGCCAGGCCGGCGCCCACGCCGCTGTAGTAGCGCCCCAAGCCAGGGCGGATCAGCAGGACGCGAGCCATCTACGATGCGGTCGCTTCCGGAGGAGGGGGAGAAGCCCAGCGCCAGCGCGCGTACCAGCGCCAGGTGTCCGCGAGGCCCCCGTCGAGGCGGCGTGTTGAGCGCCAGCCCAGCGCCCGCAGGCGGCTGGAGTCGAGGGACTGTTCCATGATCTCGCCCGGAGGATCGCGCTCGGGCAAGGCCACCGGGCTGCGGCAGCCGGACAGGCGCAGCAGGGTGTCGACCACCTCGCGCACGGTGGCGCACTCACCGCTGCCCACGTTGTAGACCAGATCGGGCTGATCTCCGGCCGAGTCCAGCAGCATCAGGGTGGCGTCGGCCGCGTCGTCCACGTGCAGCCACTCGCGGCTCATCTGGCCCAGCGAGCGCAGGCGCACGGGCTCGCCCCGCACCAGCGCCATGCACACGCCCGGCACCAGCCGGTCAGGGTTCAGATCCCCCGGTCCATACAGGTTGGCGCAGCGGGTGAGCACGATGGGCAGCTCGAAGTGGCGGGCATAGGAGCGGGCCAGCAGGTCGGCGGCCGCCTTCGAGACGTCGTAGGGGTGGATGGGGTCCAGGGGGGTGTCTTCGGTGTAGGGCGCGCCGCTGGAGCCGTAGACCTTGTCGGTGGAGGCCACCAGGATGCGCTCTGGCGGGCGCCGGGCCGTGCGGCAGGCCTCGAGCAGCCGCCAGGTGGCCCCGATGTTGGTCTCGTAGGTGTCCAGCGGGTTGGCGTTGGCCTCGGGCACCTGGGACTGGGCGGCCAGGTGCAGCACCCGGTCGGGCTGGTAGCGGCTGATCAGCCTGTCGAAGCTGGAGAGATCGCTGCGCACTTCGACGCAGTGGTCGATGAGGTTGTCCGCGTACAGGCAGGCTCGAGGGTGGCGATCCCTGACCACTGCGACGACCTGCTCACCGCTGTCGACGAGCTTGCGGATGCATGCGCCGCCCAGGAAACCGCAGGCGCCTGTGACCAATGTGGTGCCCTTCATTCGCGCGCGCTCCTGTGGGCTGGGGAGGATGCCCCATGGTTCTACACGTCATGGCGCACCTTTTCCACCAGCCTGCTGTTCCGGATGGCATAATACCGGGGCAATGAGCCCCCTGGATTCGAATGCCGGGGTGCATCCGGATGCGATAGAGGATGCGGAGTCGGCATGGCTGGAGTTGGAATGGCTGAACCGCGGCAATACCCAGGTGAGATGCTCGTCGAGCGACTGATGGCCCGAGGTCAGCAGCGGATGCGCGTGGGCGTGTCCTCTGCGTTCTTCGCGCGCTTCGGCCTGGACAATCCCTGGGACCTCGACGCCGCGGGCGTGGGCTGGGGCGATCCCGCCTGGAGCGCTGGCCGTCGGGCCGGGCGGCCCCGCGGTGTTCTCGGTTCTTTCTGGGATCTCTTCGAACGTCGCCTGATGGGCCACCTCATGGGTGGCGTGCTCTTCCGGGGCGGGCTGGGCTTGGCCCTGCACCACCCTTGGGCCGACTGGCTTCCGTTCCTCGACCATGCCGGTGACGGCTGGATGTGGCGCGATCGTTCCCTGGGCGCCCTGGCCCGCATCCCGGGCTCCGGCCTGCGCAGGCCTCGCTCTCCTTGGGGGCCGTTCGCGTCGCCCTCGTACAGCTACCTGCTGCCCGAGCTCGAAGAGATCGAAGCCGAAGAGCCCACGGCTCGCCGACGCTTCCGCCGGCGCTCCCGCAAGGAACGCCGGGCGCTCCCCGCCACTCTTCCCCTGGCGGCGGCCGCTCCGCGCCCGCAGGCCCCTGTGGCCGGCCCTGTCACTCGGGCTGCAACCGCCTCCTCCGCTTCGCCTTTGGCCGTCGCCCCGCGTCGCGCTGCGGCTCAGCCCTGGTCCCCCGCGCCCACTCCCGAGCAGCGGCCCTCCCGTGCGCCCGCAGCCCAGGGCATGGCCCGTGTCCTGGCGCGCCAGCAGGCGCCCGTGGGTGCCCCCAGCCTGCGTCGGGCAGTACAGCTGCGCGCGGACCAGCCCACATCTCCCTTCGCGTCCCTGCTGTCCGGACCCACCGTCGCCCCGCCCGCGCTCCAGAGCCCGATGCACTGGGCCGAGACCCGGCTGCAGCAGGCCGAGGATGTCACCCGGGCCGGTCGACCGCGGCCGGTGGCCGCCACCGCTTCCGCGGCACCTCAGGCTGGGATGCCCCCCGCAGCTCGCCGCACCCTGCAGGCGGTGCTGTTCCGCTCTCCTTCCCTGGCTTTCCTGGCCCCCGTGCCGGAGGCCACAGAAGAGCAAGCCCCGGAGCGCGAGCCCAGCCGCAGGGCTTCGACCCGCCGGCCCGCCCGACCGCGCCCCTCCGCCGCCTCCGCGAAGTCTGTCGCCGCCTCCACCGCGCCCACCACGCCCGAGGCGTCTACCCCGACCGCGGGTGCTCCCCAGGTTCAGCCGGTCGATGCCCCGACCGCGCGTCCGCCTTCGCCAGTGGTGCTGGTCCACGATCGGCCCGACGCTCCGCAGCCGGCGCCGCTCGCCGAAGCGCGCGTCATCCCCCCCCGGCCCGCGGCAACGGCTCGCGTGGCCGAGCGGCTCCAGGCGGTCCAGCAGCTGGCCCCCCCCGCGGCCGAGCAACCCTACCGCGCGCTGCGCCGCGCCAGCTCGGCTCCCTCCACCGCCGCGGCAGGCTCCACACCCCTGCTGCGGGCCGTCGCCCGGATGCCGGCGGCTGCGGCCGCCACTGCGCCGACGAGCTCCGCTGCTCAGCCTGCTGCTGCGGCTGTCCGCTCCCTCGACCGCCTGCTCATGCGCCCCGCCAGCTCGCCCGGGCTGCCCGGCCGTGTCCAGGCCATGGAGCGTGCGGGGCAGGTCTCGGCCTTGCATCGCGGTATGCCCACGGCCGTGGTGCGCAGCGCCAGGCCCGCCAGCCCCTTCCGGGCCAGCTCCCCCATGTTGGCCTTCCTGGATGTTCTCGATGAGATCCAGGAGACCCCGGTGGACCAGCCCGAGGCTCCCCGCAGAGCGGGCGCCCGGCGGGTGTCTTCCGCCCAGGCCGCCTCCCGGGTCATGCAGCGCGCCATGGCGCCAGTCTCCGACGGCGGCTCGGTGCTGCCCCGTCCGGTGGCCCGCTCCGTCGCCGCGCTGGACTCTGCTCCCAGCTCCACCACGGCCTTCCCCGGTCGCCGCCACCTGTCCCGGGTGCAGCGTGCGGTGCAGGAGCGCACGGCGCTGGCCGCCGACCCCACCCGCGCCATGCGGGTGCCCTGGCTGCCTGTGGATCGTCTGGTGGAGACCGCTCCCGTTGAGCCCCAGGACGATCAGCCCGCCGCGGCCGTCCAGCATCCGGGCGCCGCGTCCCGTCGCGCTCGGGCTGCACAGGCGCGGGCTGCAAAGGCACGCGCCACCCAGGCTCCCGCGCCAGGCGCGCCGCCCCGCGCTGCCC
>CALDOK010000499.1 GCA_937912125.1 uncultured Pseudomonadota bacterium | reverse complement strand
CCCGCTGGATGCTGGACAAACGTTCAGGACGATCCACGAGCAAGGGGACGGTGGTATGGTTCCAAACGACGAGGAAGCGGAGGGCCGGCATGCCTATCGAACCACGCGCGAGGCGTTGCGCACGCCTGCTGCTGCACCTGCTCGAGCAGGGGCGCGTCTCGCCGGCCGAGGCCGCGCGCATCACAGAGGTCGCACCTCGCGCCGCACGCCGTGACCTCGAGCTGCTGGCCGAGCTGCTCCCCCTCCGCCCTGCCCGCTGGGGACGCCACCGCTACTGGTACCTGGACCCTGGCTTCGGAGCGCGCAACCTCGGCGTGCTCGACCGCATCTCTCTATTGGTGGGTAAGGAGATCACCTCCTTCCTCCAGGGCACCGCCCTGCACGACGGCCTGTGGCGGGTAGAAGACGAGCTGCGCGATGGCGTGAGCCCGCGCTACGCCCGCCACTTCGACCGAAAGTTCCGCCACCATCCCGAGCCGGCTCGCAGCTACCGCGAACAGACCGAGCTGCTGGACGACCTGCTCGATGCTCTGCTCCGCGAGCGGCGCGTCCACATCGTCCACCGCCCCGCCGGGGGAGAGCCCACCGAGCGCCGGGATCTCGAGCCCCTCACCCTCGTGGTCTACCGCCGCGCCCTCTACCTCCTCGTCCGTCGCCCTGACGGTGCCATCCGCCGCTACGCCGTCGACCGCATCGAGTCTCTCGAGCGGGGCGAGCCCTTCGACTACCCTCGAGACTGGGATCCCGACGCCGAGCTGGGCCACGCCTTTGGTTTCTTCGCCAGCGGCCCCGCCGAGCGCATTCGCCTGCGCTTCACCTCCCGGGTCGCCCCCTACGTCCGCGCTCGCCACTGGCACCGAACCCAGCAACTCCAGGACATCTCTGACGGCAGTATCGAACTCACCATGCACACCTCAGGCCGTGAGCTGGTGCGCTTCGCCCTCGAGTGGGGAGCGCAGTGTCGGGTGCTGGAGCCTCGGTGGCTGGTGGAGGAGGTGAGGGAGGAACTTCGGAAGGCGGCCGACAGCTATGGGCCCCAGAGCTCCATCCACGAACACGACCAGGTACAAACGGAGCATTGAACATGGACTTTCCCACCTTCTTCCAGCGCGGCTGCGGCTTCCCGCCCCACCTGTGGCAGGCTCGCTTGGGTGAAGACCCGGGGTGCCGCGATCGCCTGGTCCGCATCCCCACTGGCTTCGGCAAGACGGTCGGCGTGGTCGCGCCGTGGCTGTACCACGCCGTGGTCCAGCGCGACCCCGCCTGGCCGCGGCGCCTGGCCTTCGTGCTGCCCATGCGCGTGCTGGTAGAGCAGACGGTCCAGTCCATCCGAGATCTGATCGCCGCGGCCGGGCTCGACGTGCTCGTCCAGCCCGCCATGGGCGGGGCCTACGATGGCGAGTGGGCGCTCGCGCCCGAGCGACCCGTCGTGCTCGTGGGCACGCAGGACATGCTCCTCTCCCGCGCCCTCAACCGGGGCTATGGCGCGGCGCGGGGCCGCTGGCCCCTGGACTTCGGCCTGCTCCACCACGACACGCTGTGGGTGCTCGATGAGGTCCAGCTCATGGACGTGGGCCTGATCACCTCGGTCCAGCTCGCCGCCTGCCGCGATCACGACGCGACGAACGCGCTGCGACCCTGCCGAACCTGGTGGATGTCCGCCACGCTCCAGGCCGACTGGTTGGACACGGCAGACTTCCGCGAGCAGGCCGCAGACCTGGCCCAGCAGACGCTGAGCATTCCCCCTGAAACCCAGCACGGCGGGCTGTGGGAGGTCAGCAAGCGGCTGCATCGCTCCGACGACGACAGCCCCCTCGCCGTCGCCTCCTTGGTCCTGGAGCGACACCAGCCCGGCACCCTCTCCCTGGTGATCGTCAACCGGGTCGCGCACGCGGTCGAAGTCTTCGACGCTCTCGCGTCGGCGCCCAAAGCCGGCCGCCCCGAGCTCCACCTCGTCCACAGCCGCTTCCGCGGTGCCGAACGCGAATCCTGGGCCGTTTCGTTCCTCCGTCGCGACGCCCCCATCCCCGCGGAGGGCCGTGTCGTGGTGGCCACACAGGTGGTCGAGGCGGGCGTGGACATCTCGGCGCGCCTGCTGGTCACCAGCCTGGCGCCCTGGGCTTCACTGGTTCAACGCTTCGGCCGGGCAGCCCGCTACCAGGGTGAGCAGGCCGAGGTCTACGTGCTGGGCGTGGTGCCCGAGAGCGACAAGGAGGCGCTGCCCTACGACACCGACGCCCTCGCTGCGGCCGCCGAGAGCCTGGACCTCCTGGCTGGCGGGCTGGGCTCGGTGAAGCCCCAGGCCCTCGACGCCCACGAACGCACGCTCGGCGAAAAACACCCCGAGCTGCTCGCGCGCCTGTACGCCTACAACCCGCTGCATGTCCTGCGACGACCCGATCTGCTCGAGCTGTTCGGCACCGACGCCGACCTGTCGGGCGCAGATCTCGACGTCAGCCGCTACATCCGTTCGGGTGAAGAGCGCGACGTCGCGGTGTTCTGGGCCGAGGTCGATGCGTCTGCGCGCACGATCGAGCTCAGCGAGGTCCCCCTCCCGGCACGCGGGGCCCTCTGTCCGGTCCCTGTGGGTCAGGCGCGCGCCTGGCTGGCCAAAGGCGCTGCCTGGCGCTTCGACTACCTCGATGGCGGTTGGTGCAAGGCCGACACGCGCCGCTTGGTCCCCGGGCTCACGCTGCTCGTGCCCTGTTCTAGCGGTGGCTACGATCCTCGGCGCGGCTGGGACCCAAAGGCGAAGGGCCCGGTCGTCCCTGTCACTCCGCATCATCCCACCGCCGAGGACCAAGGAAGCTTCGATCTCGCCGCGGCGGCGGCAGGCCGTGACGATCTCTCGGCCCAGGCCGCCTGGAAGACCATCGCCACCCATGGCGCCGAGGTGGCGGCCCGAGTGCAGGCCCTGGCCGAGGCCCTCGGGCTCCCTGCCGATCTGACGGAGCTGCTCGCCCTCGCGGGCCGGCTCCACGACCTCGGCAAGGCCCACCCTGTGTTTCAACAGGCCATCGACGAGCCGGCCCGGAAGGCATCCTTGACGAACCCATCGCGCCAGGATCTCGCCAAGGCGCCCAGCGGTGCCTGGCGGCGTCCCGCCTACCCTGGACGCCCGGGATTCCGGCACGAGCTGGCCTCCGGGCTCGCCCTCCTTGCGGTCCTGCGACATGCCGATCCGGATCATGGCGCCCTACGAGGCGCCCATCGCGAGCTGCTCGAAGCTCTGGGCGTTGCCCCCGAAGCCGCCCCATGCAAGCTCGCCGATCACCCGCTGGGCCGCAAACTGGCAGCCCTCGATCCCGAGCAGTTCGACCTGCTGCTCTACCTGGTGGTCGCCCACCACGGGAAGGTGCGCACCAGCCTGGAGGGCACCGAACACGACCGGAACGGCAGCATCCATGGTGTAGCCACGGGCGATCCCATCCCTGCGGTCGAGCTGGTCGACGCCTCGGGCGTGACCATGTCCCTGCCCCCCCTGACCCTGGACACGGCGCCCGCCAGCCTGGGGGTCGATCCCCACTTCGGCTCATCGTGGGCCGAGCGCGTCGGCCCACTGCTCGCCCGCCACGGCCCCTTCCGCCTCGCCT
>CALDOK010000498.1 GCA_937912125.1 uncultured Pseudomonadota bacterium | reverse complement strand
TCCTGAATTCGTCGAGGTGAAATCTCTCGCTCTCATCAACGGCGATAGTCACCGTTGATGGCCGAAGCTGGCTTGAGGAGCCCAAAATATTGGGGAAGGTCCAAGCTACCCCCAGGTCGTGCGGCTGTCCTGCTCATGGTCGCTGCTGATCCTCGAGCGGAACGTCTCGAGCCACTCGTAGGCGTCCTGCCAGGCTCGTGGGCCAGTGAACCGCTCTACGCCCGACGTGAACAGGAACACCATGGGGGACTCGTAGACCAGGCTCGCGTCGAGGCTCACCACGATCACTGGCTTGCCGCTGCCCAGGGCGACCCCCTGCTCGACGAAGGCCCCACCGCGCCCGATAGGCAGCGCCAAGATGAGCACGTCGCAGCGGCGCATTCCCTCCATGCAGCCGTCCGCAGCTCGCCGTCGTTCCTCGATGGTGGCGTCCTTTGGCAGCAGATCCTGCGTCCAGTCGTGGGCGTTGACGAAGCCTCGGGCCACCAAGTCGTCCATGATGGTCTTGGCCAGCTCTGCGCGACCGGAGCCGGTGCCCAGGTAGAAGCGGACGCGGGTGGGCATGGGGCTCATCTTCCGTGTCCCAGACTCAGGGCGATGCGTGCCAAGCGGCACAGCTCTTGACACTCGATGGGCTCGACGCCGGCAACACAGGTGTCGTCGTTCGCGGCGTCTTGACAGGCGTCTTCCAGCTTGTCGATCACGATGAGCATCGGGTGTGGCTTCGGAGGCGGGTTGAACCTGGGAGCGAGCTGGGGGTGGTTCTCCACCAACCACTTGGCCTCGGACAGCCCGCAGCCGGTACGAATCCTCAGCTCCTTGATCGCCACGATCTTCTTGTCGGCGTCGATGGCCAGCACGATCTTGATGGTGTCGTCGTCCAGGTGAATAGCCTTGGCGGTTTCGATGAAGTGGAATGGGATCATGGTCTTCTCCGTTGTAGGGCTGTCTCGGTTTCGATCTCGACGATGGCGCGGATACGATCTTCCAGGTCTTCTGGCAGAGCGAGAGCTGGTGCGGCGGCTGGAGCTTCTAGCTGGGCGGTCGCTCGACCGTCCCGCTCCACCACGATGTAGACGGGCACCGGGACCTCGCGCTCCACGATCTCGACGACGGGGGTCGGGACCTTCACGGTGATGATCTTCGGAGGCGGGATCTGCTCGGTACAGACGGTGACCTTCAGGTCTACGACCAAGATCGGATCGCAGTGCGATGTACCATTGAAGGTTTCGTCTGTCTCGAGGAAGGTCACAATCTCGTCTGCCACCTCGGCGGGCGGTCCATTGTATTTCCCAATGTACTTGCGAGCTGACTCGCCTTCCCATAATTTCCTGATTCTTGGACCGTAGTAGGTGGACATTCTCCCGTCGATGGTCAGCTCGATCTCGATGTACTCATAGGGGAGAGCCTCGATCACCTCTCGGATGCGGGCTCGGTTCTTCTCGATAGTGTTTCGAAAACGTCGTTTTTCCCACAGCAAGACGAGCTGGCTCGTCAGGTTGGGGATGCGAGGGGTGCTCCCTTCTGTGATGGCTTCTTCGAGCTTTTGCAGGCTGACGAACAGCTTGTCTCGATCTGCGATGAGCTGTTCCCTGTAGTCGCGCAGGGCCGAGATCATGTCGTAGTCCTTGCTGGACTTGTCCTCGAGCATGGCCAGCTTGATCCGGTCTTCTCTACCGAGAGAATACTTCCAACCGATCAGCAGCCCGATCATGGCTCCAATCCCTGCCGCTGAGACGATGGCGATGGTGACGATCATGACTGAGTCTCCTGCGACCGCTTGCGGCGGCGCTGGCAGTTCTCGACGGTGCAGCGGTGCCAGGGAGACACGTCTCCGGGGCTGGGCTTGCGGCGGGTGTCCTGCTCGGCCAGCAGCGCCTGGGCCTTGTCCAGCTCGGCCAAGGTCAGCTCCACCGCTCGAGCGAAGTCTGGTAGATCCACACCGTACCGCTTGGATCGTTCTTCGAGCCACTCGCGGGCGTCGTGGGGGTTGTCGATCTTCTGGATCATGGGAGCCACCGCCTCCGCTTCACCATGCGCTCTCGCTTCTCGAGCAGCTCCTGGTGGGTCTTGCTCAGGCGGTCGATGTCCACCGGAAACACCTGCATCCAGACGTAGCCTGCGGGCAGATCGTCGACGTTCAGATCGGCGGGTGGCACCACCATCATCTTGTTGTTGCGGGGATCGGTGGGCTCGAGCGGGTTCACCCACCTTCCCAGCAGCTTCTCCACGTCCAGGCACTCCTGGTAGATCGTCAGCGTGACGGTCAGCTTCTCGCAGGCGTGATCGTCACGCTTCTTCTTCCACTGCTTGTAGGAGTTGTGCAACAGCGGCACGGCCTGTCGAGAGACGAGCGTAGCCACGGAGCCCGTTACCAAGCCGATGATCAAGACTCCGACCATATCGAACGATGTCATGGGGTCACCTTCAGTGCCGCAGCGATGCGGGCGTCGATGTAGTCGTTCAGCTCGCGCTCCAGCTCCACCGCCATGTCGTGGGCCCTGGCGAAGCCGGTTTCGCTCTCGTACTGCTCGGCCTTGGCGTCCAGCCACCACTCGATCCGAGTCAGCAGGGTGATGGAGTCCACCGGCTTGGCGGGCTCGAAGCTCGCGGGGACATCCAGGCGCTTCTCGAGCCGCATGATCCGGACCTTCATCCAGGCGTGCTCGTGATCGATGGGGTGCGCCGAGTGGATGCGCCCGACGGCCCTGGCCACCAGGCCGTCTTCGGTCGTCTCCTCTCCCTCCACCTCGTCCATCATGGCCAGGGTGCGGACGACGGTGGTGCAGACATCGATCCTGGCTCCGGTGATGTTGAAGACGAGCTTTACGGCGCGGTGGATGATGGCTTCGAGATCGTCAGGCATGATCGGTGTCCTCTGGATGGCTATCCAGTTTGCGGCGTTCCCAGGGCGGAAGCTCGGGCTTGGCCCGCTCAACCGCCAGGGTCACCAGCAAGTGGCGGGTGATGCAGGGGTCACAGGCCGCGACATAGTCTCTGAACAGCCGCTGAGACTCGTTCTTCTCGACCTGGGGAGCGTCGTCGGGGGTCTGGTCGATCACATCGATCCGAGCGCGAATCCAACGGGTCAAAGTGGCATTGAACCACAGCACCTCGGGCTCGGTGAGCTGGGCGCGAATCCACTCCCGATCCTGCCGCTGCTCGTCAGTGAGCGGGAGGGTCGGGGTGTACTTGATCTTGTTGCGGGCCATGTCAGTAGAACCTGATGGAGTCGATCACGGGCTTGCAGAAGTAGCTCTTGCTGTCGTCGTCGCGACGGTTGCGGGGGTAGGGCACCTTGTCTACCAGGGTGCCGTCCGACAGCTCCAGGTCCACCTCGACCCGCTTGACGACCTTGCCGACTGGGGTGTCTTCGGTGGCGTAGGGGAAGCTGGGGACCTCCACTCCGTCGATGTAGCAGGCGAGCACCGTGGCCTTGGTGTCCATGTTCGAATCGAGAAACCGATCAGTCGGAATGTAGGTTCCAATCAAGCCTGGTTTGATGTCCGGTCGGTACAGGGGCTTCTTCTTGCGGGCCATGGTTGGTGTCCTCGGTGGTGATGGTGGTGATGGTGGTCACGTCGCGGTGTTCGCCCTGGCCACGTTTGTGGCCTTTGACAGGCACCCTGACGGCGTAGAGGGGGGTCAGGCGGGAGGATGCTCCGAAGCCGAGCACGGGGCGTCCTGCTGGCTTCTTGACCCAGCGGACAGCGGTGTGTTCGTCGCGCCAGTGGGGGCGCTGGTGCCAGGTGGGGCCAGCGGTCTGTTCGCTCTGTGGCCTGGGAGGCGGGAGCACCTTGACCTCGACCATCGTGGCGGGTGGTGGGTCGGTGACGAGCGTGAGCAGCTTGCGCTTGACCAATTTGTCGCTACGCTTCGCACGTCGTTCGGAGCGTTTGCGGCGCTTCTTCTTCATCTTGGTGAGCGGATCGATCACCTTGATCTCGACCGTCCGTTCGTGCATCATGCGGAGCAGGCCAGAGACGAGACGAAAGCCGGTAACCATCAGCTCCGGGTCCACGGTGCCATGCGAGATTGTCCTTGTTTCTTCTTCGGTTGTCCCGCCTGCTATCTCTGCAACCCCAGAGATTACACTGTCCGTACCATATGTATTCGGATCACGAATAAAGATACAGTTCACCCAACCAAGTCTTCTTTTTTCGTTTCGGAACAAGGTCAAATATGCGCCGATCAACTTACCGGACACCTCTGACTCGATGCCCGTTGCGTTCAGATCGAATCTGACGACAACGCATTGAACATAAGCGGCGTCCCAATCGTGTTCATGTCTCGCGTCGAAGTACGATGATGGAACCCATTGGCCGCCAAAATCCGTGACCCATTCATGTTTCAGGGGTTCCTGTGGGACGGACACTATGGTGTCTATCACTGGTGCGCTTATCTCGATGATTTGCTTCTCTGAGCGTTCACCTTGTGCGTGCCATGGTGCAGCAGCGTAGAGCGTAGCGAACATTCTGATCTTCGCGTGGTGTTCTTCAATGCCATTCTCGATTTCATAATCGCGAGCGAACTCCGCTGCCTTGTAGAAAGTGTAGCCAGTTTGATTACACAAGTTGAAGGTCAGATTCAACAGCTTGTCGATGTGGAGACATGGCGGTTCACGATGGAATCTCGGCTTGGAGTCGTTGTCAGCCATCACAGACCTCCCAGCATCCTGAACATACGGCTCATGGCGCGCAGCTTCGGGTGCGCCTGCACTGCCGCCTCCATGGGGTACTCGATCTGCCACAGGCGCTTCGCTCGCTGCTCGAGCAGCCACAACAGGTGCGCCCTGGATCGTTGCAGATCCTGCCACTCGAGCACGGTCAGGCCCAGGGCGGCGGCGGCGGCCTCGCGCTGGCAGTATCGCTCGAACATCCAGGCTCTCGCCTTGGCGTGGCGACGGTCGCGTTCCTCCCTCTCCCGCTTGCGCTCTGCGATGAGCCTGTCCAGGGCGGCGTCTTCCTCGGCTCGCCTGCGCTGCCTGGCCTGCTCCTCGGCTCTCTCCCGCGCCGCTCTCCGCACGGGGGCCTCGGCCTGGCGCTGGGCGCGCAGCTCGGCCTGGCGGTCTTTGCGGAGCTGGCGGCGTTGGTCGCGGGAGGTCATACCGACATGCAAACCATGAATGTCTCTACGTCTTTGACGGTGACATCCGGCATGAAGTCGGGCACGCCGTCCTTCTCGCATCGGGCACGATAGAACTCGAGGAAGCCTTCCGCTGTGTTGTGAAGCGTCTTTCGACACCGCTCCGGATCGTCCATGTACTCGTCGATGAACACGGCTCCAGCGAACGACTCGACGCTGCAACGCATCGAGATCGGAGGGTGGTCCCAGTCCGTTCCTGGCCAGCAGACGCCATCGTCGGCCCAGAAGATGGTGTCTCCATTCCGCTTCAGGACCATGCGAACGGACACCCCATCAAAGGATCGGGCTCGGAACACTCGGTTCTCGATCACTGTCGGACGCTTCATTGTTTCATTCTCCTTGGCCAGATCGCTGACCAGTTCACGGTAGGTCATGGGTCAGTCGTCACAACGGCAGTAGAAGCCTGGGACGCGGATGGCGATGGCGGTGGCGTTCCCGCACTGTTCTTCGCAGGTTGGTCCGGTATAGGTGGCCAGCAGGAAGACGACCCCAGCGGCGAGCATGAGCATGGCGACGGCGCAGCCGATCACGGTGCAGCCTTCGCTGTCAGCGATGCTATTGTTGACGGTGACGTGCTTCGTGGTCGTCTGCTTGCTCGGTTCTTGTTCGCTCACCGTCGCCTCCGGTCGCCCATCATGCGTTCGCGGGCCTTGATGCGCTCTCGGGCCAGCTCGTCGGCCTGCTCACGGGCGGTCTTGGGTGTGCTCGAACCGGCGACACGGGTGATGTCGTCGATGATGCCCTTGGCCTCGCGGGCCTTGCGCTCGTCGTCTCGACGTTGGGCCTCGAAGATCAAGGCCATGGCGGATCTCTTGCTCACAGTTTCCTCCCATCGGAGTCGGTGATGGTGACGGGTCCAGTGGACTCGGGGGTGGTCTTGTCTTCGAACTCGCAGCGGTCGTGCTTGGTCTGGCCTGTGCGGCCCATGCTGATGGGCTCGTGGCAGCAGGAACAGGTTGCCTCTCCGACAGGAGCCCAGTGGATCTTGTGCTGCTTGGAGAAGTCTTCGGCCCAGGTCGTGGGGATGACCACGCCGCCAGCCGACCGGAAGCGGCGTGGAGGCCGCTTGGCCTTGCGCCTGGCGCGGCGGGCGGCCTTGTCCTGGGATGGCTTGCTCATGTGCCCGCCAGCTCGAAGTCGATGGGGAAGGGGAAGCCTTGACCACTGCGTGGCGTCCCCAGCAGGTAGACAGAGCCGCTGTGGGTCGTCACCAGGCGGCGCTCGAGGTCCACCGCCGCGATGGCGCTGGTGTGCTTGTACTCTCCGGTCTTGCCGGGGTTGTCGAACCACAAGAAGCCGCGCCACTTGCCGGTGCGGCTCGACGGCCTGCGCTCGATGAACCAGCGTTCGACGCGGGTGACGCTGACTGGCTTGCCCATGTCCCCTCCCTACAGGTCGTCGGACGCCTGGGACGCCGCCTCGCGCTTGGATTCCGTCTTCCACTGCTGCGTCAACGGGCCGTGGATGAGGATCAAGGAGCTGTCGTTCCGGTGCGCGTACTCGAGCTGCGCGAAGATGGTCCCCATCCAGGTGTAGTCGGGGATGTACTGGTTGTCCTGCACGGGCTTGCCCCAGTGCTCCGTGAGGATGCCGTACAGGGTGCCGCCGTCGTCGATGTCGAACCTGACCATGATCATCATCAGCATGTCCGACCAGCAGGAGTAGGAGACGCTGGTGAGGGGGACCGGGCCGATGTTCAGCTTGGGCTCGATCTCGTTGTAGACCGTGAGCTGCTGGATGCCTTCGCCCTCCGTCCCGACCTTGACGAGCCCGGCGTCCTGGGAGCAGGAGTCACCGAAGTCGTGACCACGGAAGCTGCCTGGAGGGGCGGCGACCGCGAGGGATGCGGCGAACAGGATGGTGGTCAGCATGGTCTATTCCTCCCCGCCATTGACGGCGGCCTTGGGTTCGAAGTCGAACAGATAGTGACCGGAACCGTTCGGCATGGTCACCAGCACGGTGTCTCGGGCGGGCATGTCGTCGCCCGTGTAGTTGCAGGGGCCGGGCCCTTCGCCGCCGACAGCTTCGCGCTGCGCGCCGATCCAGAGCCCGATGCACTTGGTGGCGGCACCGCTCCTGATGCCGACATCGGTCCACTCCTGAATACTGGCGACGTGGCCACAGACCGGGCAGACGAAGCGCCAGTCCATCACGTCAAGGCCGAAGCGGCGGACACCTTCTTCGCGCCAGTCCTCGTAGTTCAGTATTCGCTGTGCCATGTCATTCTCTCCACGTCAGCGGTTCGAAGTTCGCTGGCCGGTCGTACAAGATCGCTACCTTCTCGAACAAGAATCCTGGCCCGACAGACGAGCGGTAGTCGGACAGCGCCTTTCTTCGAGCGGACAGATCGCCCGGAAGCTCCAGGTTGCAGATTTCGCGGAAGAAGCTCTCTTGGGCGCACCAGGACACCCAGGTCTGACCACCATCGTAAGCGTCCCAGACGATTCTCTGTACGGCGCTCCCGACGACGTTCCGAATGGCGCTCTCGACGACGCCCCCGACGACGCTCCCGACGACGTTCCCGACGATGACCTCGACGACGCTCCCGACGGTGCTATCGACGACGTTCCCGACGACGTTCCCGACGATGACCTCGACGGCGTTCCCGACGGTGCTATCGACGGCGATCCTGACGGCG
>CALDOK010000497.1 GCA_937912125.1 uncultured Pseudomonadota bacterium | reverse complement strand
GGCTGGCCGGGATGGGCGATGTGCTGCTGGCCCAGGGTGACCACCCGATCACCGGGCTGCAGCTGGCCCTGGACGGCCGCCCAGGCATCGTCGTGGACGCCTGGCTGGACCGGAACGCGCCGAGCGGTGCCCTCGGGGCCCAGGACCCACACGCCGACGCTGCCCTCGTGCTCCACCAGCGCGCCGCGGGGCACAGCCAGGACCGGCTGGGCGCTGCCCGCCTGCACGGCGGCTTCTACGGGGTAGCCCGGCAGCAGGAGCTGGTCGGGGTTGGGGACCTGCACCCGCACCCGGAACTGGTTGATCACCGGGTAGGCCCCCAGGGATCGCTCGACCACCAGGCCCTCGAAGGTCCGGCCCGGAAGGGCCGAGGACGTGACCCGCACCGCCATGCCCGCGTCGATCAGCGCCACGTCGCTGGCCTCGACCATCAGCTCGAGCACCACGGGATCGAGGCGAGCCACCTGCATCAGGGGGCGATCGTTGGGGACCATCTCGCCGGGGCGGAAGTCGATGCGGGTGACCACTCCCGCGATGGGGGCGGTGATGAAGACCGCGGCCTTGGCGGAGTCGAGCTGCGCCTGAGCGGCGTCGGCCTGGGCCTGCAGCTGGTCGAACTGCTGATCGGTGATGGCGCCCTGATCGTGCAGCGGCGCCATGCGCGCCAGCTCGGCCTGCAGGGCCTGGTGCTGCACCTCGAGGGGCTCGTAGGGGTAGCCCAGGGGAGACAGCGAGATGGTGCGCATGGTGGCGAGCTGCTGGCCCTTGCGCACCTGATCGCCCACGGAGACGTGCAGCTTGGCCAAGATGTTGGGCGAGGTGGCGACCACCTCGGACTGCTCGGAGCCGCGCACGGCGCCATACAGGGTGATGGCGCGGATGACCGGGCGCAGCTGGGCGGGGGTGAGCTCCACCGGTACGCCGTGGGCGAGCTGCAGGTCGTGCTGGGAGGGCGTGGGGGCTTCGTCGCTCTCGGCGCGCAGGATGCGCAGCGAGACGAACAACGCCACGCAGCAGAACATGAACAGGAGCGCTCGGAACCAGGCCTTCATGCGCTTGAGCCTATCCCACTTCCACGCCGAAGCTCCGCAAGAGATCCCTCGCCGCCAAGGTGGGCGTGAGGCGACCGTCGAGTACATCGCGCTCGAGGCCTGGCAGGCCGGCGCGCACCTGGGGGTGAGCCCGCAGCGAGGCCAGCAGCTGCTCTTCGACCATGGCCCACATCCAGCGCAGGCGCTGCTGCTGCCGCTTCGCCGCCAGGTCTCCGTGGGACTCGAGGACCTGGCGATGCTCCTGCACCCGCGCCCACAGCTCGGGCAAGCCCGTGCCCTCGAGCGCGCTGACGCAGAGCACCGGAGGCTTCCAGTGGGGGCTGACCGGCTGCATGAAGTGGGCGGCGGTCTCGAGCTCCTGCCGGGCGCG
Organism: uncultured Pseudomonadota bacterium; assembly: GCA_937912125.1. Classification (GTDB taxonomy): domain Bacteria; phylum Myxococcota_A; class UBA796; order UBA796; family JAFGLY01; genus CALDOK01. The sequence continues at coordinate 25,434 of CALDOK010000497.1, read as the reverse complement.
CTGGGCGCGCATGAGGTTGTCGCCGTCGGCCTTGTTGACCGCCACCAGATCGGCCAGCTCGAGGATGCCGCGCTTGATGCCCTGCAGCTCGTCACCCGCCCCGGCGATCATCAACACCAGGAAGAAGTCCACCATGTCCGAGACCAGCACCTCGCTCTGGCCGACCCCCACGGTCTCCACCAGCACGATGTCGTAGCCAGCGGCCTCGCAGACGATCATCGTCTCGCGGGTCTTGCGCCCGACCCCGCCCAGGGAGCCCGACGAGGGCGAGGGCCGCACGAAGGCCGCCGGGTGGGTGGCCAGCTGGTGCATCCGGGTCTTGTCCCCCAGGATGCTGCCGCCGCTGACCCGGCTCGAGGGGTCCACCGCCAGCACCGCCACCCGGTGGTTCTGGTCGCACAGCCAGCAGCCCACCGCCTCGATGAAGGTGGACTTGCCGGCCCCTGGCACCCCCGAGATGCCCACGCGGTGGGCCCGACCGGAGTGGGGCAGCAGCCGCAGCAGCAGCTCCTGGGCTTGGGCCAGGTGGCGCGGGCTGTTGCTCTCCACCAGGGTGATGGCCCGCCCCAGGATGGCGCGATCGTCGCTGAGCACACCATCGACATAGTCGTCGGTGCTGAGGCGGCGGCGGGGGGTGGGCTTGGAGGGAGCCATAGCTGGACTCTAGCACGACGAGGTTAGGCAGACCCGATGCCGATCCGTCCTCCCACCGTCATCGAGCCCTTCCGCACGCTCGGAGCTGGGGGTCACCCGCTGCACGGCCAGTGGGTGCGCCCCAGGAGGCTGAAGGGTCCTCAGCCAGCGGCGATCCTGATCCCGGGCGGGCTGGGCGCGGGCCGCACCATGGTGCTGCGGCGCAGCGCGCGCGATCTGGCGGAGCGCGGCATGGTGGTCGTGGGCTTCAACGCCCGCGGCCGCTCCAGCGGGAAGCTGCGGGATCGGCGCTCCGGCGGCCAGCAAGACTTCAACGGGCCGGGAGACCAGGACGACCTGGCCGCGATCATCCGGCATGTGGCGGGCCTACCCTTCGTGGATGCCGGGCGCTTGGGTGTCTACGCCTGCTCCTTCGGCCTGGTGGCCGCCGCGGGCTGCATCGCCCGCCACCCCGACCTGTCTGTGCGCTGGCTGGTGGACGAAGAGGGGCCCGGCGATGCCTGCGCGGCCATGCTCTGCGCTTGGCGCCTGGCCCCCGCCGGCACTCCCCTGCCCCACGCGGGCCGCTCGGCCCCCGCGCCCGTGGCGGCGCCCGACACCGGGCGGCCCGACCCTGCCAAGGCCCTCGATCTGTTCGGCCACGGCTGTGGTTCCCACGGAGGAAGCTCCCAGGACGTCGCGTGGTGGGCCCAGCGAGAAGCCATCCGCTTCCTGCCAGCGTTCCGCGGGCGCTACCTCCGGCTGCAGGCCGAGTGGGACCATGTGCAGCCGCCCCACGGCCTGGGCCAGCGCGGGGCCTTCGAGCAGCCCCCAGCCTGGTGGCAGGCCAAGCATGCCAGCGATCTTGTGAACGCCGCCATCGACGGGGGCGTGCCCTGGGTGCGGGTGAACCTGCCCGCGCAGGGGAACGGGGTGAACGCACGCTTCGGAGAGCAGCAGCGCCCCGTCCTGCTGCCAGGGAGCATGGCGGACCATCCCGAGGCCTGGGCGGAGGCGGTGTGGGAGCTGAGCGCACGGACCTGAGCCCAGCGCACGCAGGCCTCCCTCAGCGCGGCCGCTCGCGCACCTCGATCCGCTCGTCGATCAGGGCGACGAGGCCCTCGGGTCCACGCTCGCGGCGCACCCGGCGGGTGGAGGGACGGTACACTCACGCCCCCAAGCTTCCATGCCAACCGTAGTTGGGGACACGCGCGTGGTCGAGCGGCGTCCGGGCCTGGAATGACCCCGTGTTGACCCCTGATCGCGTGGCCTGGCACGGCAGGGTGCAATAGGTACCGCGCGAACTCGCCAAACGGATTTTCCGAAAAGAGAGGATCGCCATGATGTCCTGGTTGATTCTGGTCGCTGGTGTCGCCTCTGCGCAGGACTGCCAGCCCGCTTCCTCCGAGCAGATCTCGAGCATCATGCAGCAGGCTCTGATCGACTTCGCCACCCTGGACGAGGACTCGTTCTTCGACTCCACGCAGCAAGCCGAAGACGCCCTGCCCTGCCTGGACGAGCTCTTCCTGCCCCCCAACGCCGCCGCCTACCACCGGCTGCAGGCGCTGCGGGCGTTCTTCAATGGCGACGACGACGCCACCGTGCTGGCCTTCCGCGCGGCCCTGGCCATCGAACCCGACTACCAGATCTCGGCCAAGCTGGCGCCCGAGGGCGGCAAGCTGGACCGGCTCTGGACCAGCGCCAAGACCGGGCCCAATCCTTTCCTGGGGTCCTTCAACGCGCCCGCAGGCAAGTACTCCTACGTCGACGGTGTCGAGACCCGCACCTACGCCGAGGACCTGCCCAACATCGTGCAGTACGGCCCCGGCGACGGCAGCATCCTGTGGACCGGCTACGTCCCGGCCAACCAGAAGCCCCCCGACGAGCTCCCCGCCGCGGGCTCCGCGGTGGCCAGTGCCGACCCCGATCCCGTCGATGACGATCCCTACGCCGGCCTGGACGATGACGATGACCCGCCCGTCGAGGACCGCAGCTCCAGCAGCATGGGCGGCTCCTCCAAGCGCGAGCGCCAGGATCTGGTCGATGCGCCCAAGCCCGAGAAGCAGCCCCGGGAGAAGAAAGGCAAGGGCGGGCTCATCGCCGCCACGGCCATCTCCGCGGTCGCAGCCGGCGGCCTGTACGGCAGCGGCATGTACTTCCGCAACGAGTACGACCGCTACCCCACCCGCCAGTCCTTCCTCATGACCAACGGCTCCTACTACGGCGCCATCGGCGCTGGTGTGCTCACGCTCACCTTCGGCAGCCTGGCCATCTTCACGGAAGACGGCGTGCAGGTTCGGCCCGGGCTGAAGTTCTAGCCCGCCGCCCGCTCCGCCCGGCCCCCTCGGGAGCCGCCGACCCCCTCCCTTCCAGGAGGGGGTTTCTTCATGGGCGCGCACTCCCAGTGGACGCCAGTGGAAGCACGGCCGCGCGGAACATCCACCTGGGCGGACGGACGGACGGACGGACGGACGGACGGACGGACGGACGGGCCGCAGCCGACACCGCGGCGACAGTCCAGCAGAAGCCCGTGCCCTAAGCAACAAAGCCGCCAGCGCGGGCTGGCGGCTTCGAGAGGGCTCGTGGCTGGGGCTCAGCGCACCCGGCAGGTACCCATGCGGTCGGAACAGTGGATGGCGTAGCTGCCGCCCCCCACCTTGATGGTGCCGACCACCACGCCGGTCTCGCCTGGGAAGGCCGCTTCGATGTCGTAGGTTCCCGCGGGCACCCGGCCAGGCATGTTGTAGCGGGCGCCGCCGGAGACCAGGACCACCGTGGCCGTGCCGCTCACGGTGACGTTGTTGCTGCCGCCCCCGCCCGTGGAGGGAGCGGGCTTGGGCTTCGGGGCGGGGTTGCTGACGCCAGAGTTGCTGGAGCCGGAGCCGCTGGAGCCGGAGCCGCTGGAGCCAGAGCCAGAAGTGCTGGAGCCGGAGCCGGAGGAGACGGGCTCGGGCTCCTCCGCCACGGGGGGATCGGGCTCGACGGGCTCGGGCTCGACCGGAGCGCTCTCCATGGCCAGGGCGGCCTCGAGGGCATCGCGGGCCGAGTCCACATCGTCGCCGCTCCCTGCATCGTCCGCGCCATCGACCGGCTCGACATCGACCACGCCGTCGTCCGGGATGTCGGGCATCTCGGGCATGGGGATCTCCATGAGATCGGCGAAGCTGTCAGCGCTGCCGCCGAAGTCGAACATGCCGGTGCTGCCGCCCATCCAGTACCAGGCACCGCCACCAGCGGCGACGACGGCCACGGTCAGACCGCCACCGACGACCAGCAGGCCCAAGCACCCGAAGAGACAGCCCTTTCCTTTCTTGCTCGCCATGGAAGATCTCCTTGTGTTGCGCAGCCCGGATATCCGGTCGGCCCGCATTCTGCCCTTGTGCGGTGGGGCATGACCCCGAGTTGACCCCGAGGGCTAAGCTGGCTGGAAGACGAAGGGGTAGCTGACGATCACGATCCCTCCCCCCGCCGGCGCTGGGAACATGAAGCGCATGAAGCGGCTGGCGATGCAGGTGCCCACGATGGTGTTGTCCATGGTGGACTCCTTGACCGTGGCCGAGGAGACCGTGCCGTCCGCCGCCACGACGAACTTGATCACGATGCGACCAGCCAGGGAGGGGTCCGTGGTGAGCTCCCGCTGGTAGCAGTAGCGGATCTGGTTGAGGTGCCGCTGGATGACGCTCTGGATCACCCCCTTGTCGAGGGAGCCCAGGACGATGGAGTCCCCCGCGGCGATGTTCGCGCCCGGCCCAGGGGTGCCCGGCCCGTAGGCCGCCGCCCGCTCCTCGGGTGTGCCCATCAGCCCCAGGGCGCCGAACCCACCCCGGGACCGCTCGAGGGCCTGAGCGCGCCGCTGCACAAAGACCGGAGGCATGGCCTCGGTCACCGCGCAGCGCACCGGCGGCTCGTAGTAGGGGTTCCGTTCCGGGCGGGGGCCTTGCTCGTGGGCGCTCAGGCAGTGGCTCACGATGTCCTGGACCTTCCAGCCCGAGCCCGGCACCAACACCACCGTCTCGTCCCGCACCGAGCTCCCGTCGGCGTAGAGCTCCGAGAGAGCGGCGCCGATGTCCGTCACCCCCTCCCGGCTCTCGAGCCGGTGGTGAATGGCCAGGCCATCGCTGCGGCCCTCCATGAAGAGCAGCTCGTCCCAGCCTGGCAGCTCGAACTCTCCGTAGGAACTCCCGAAGATGTCGTCCAGCTTGGCCGGTTCGGCGGCCTCGTCCTTCAGCGTGGACCAGGCCTCGGGAGGGATCAGCTCGAGCTCGACCATGCCCACCCGGTCGCTGATCAGCCAGGGAGAGTCGAAGCTGGGCCGGCCCATGGCGTGGTCCACGGCCAGGAGCAGGCGGACGGGGGCCGGGTCGCCCTGGGGCTTCACCCACCGGGCCCCCAGCAAGGCGGCCGCCGGCAGGGAGCCTGGCGCGAGGACCAGCAGCCCATCAGCCTCATCGGGCTCCAGCGGGAGACTCCAAGCCGGGACGCCTTCGAAGACGCTCCCCGGCCGCCACGCGGCCCCCTGCCAGGACACGCTGCGCGCGAAGCCCTGCAGTGGCAGCGCGCTGGGCTCCTCCGCGCCCAGGACGAGGGAGTGAGGCAGCTCCATCCCCCCCTCGAGCTGGGCCGCGAGGTGGCGCTCGATGGTGGAGTCGCACAGCTGCAGCGCGGCGAGGTTGGCCCAGGCCGAGCTCCCTGCGGCCACGACCAGCGCCAGCGCGACCACGCCGCCGCTGATCAGGTGCCGAGCCGTGACGAGATGCTTCAGACCGGACAGACAAGCCAAGGCCCCAGCCAGCCCCAGTCCCAGGACGCCCACCGCCATGGGCAGGCGCCACGCCCGCATGGCGTCGACGCCGAACACGGTCAGGACGACGAGCTGATCGCGGCTGGCACGGGCCAGCCCCTCGTGCAGCTGGCTGAAGCCCTGGATCGTGCCGGACACCCCCACCGCCAGCACCGAGCCCAGGGCCAGCGAGAGCACCAGCACTCGGCCGTTGGCCAGGCGCGCCGCGTCCTGAGGCGCATCGTTGCCGCGCGAGGCCGCCAGGCTCACGGCCACGGCCCCCACCAGCACCACCGCCGCCAGCAGCCAGGACTCGGGACCCACCGGTCGGGCCATCACCGGCTGGAAGAACGCGGCCAGCACCACCAGGACCGCGGCGACGCAGCCGCCCAGCAGCGCGCTGCCCGCGGGCACCAGGCGCAGGTGCGCTCCCTCGCCCGCTCCCACAGCAAGCCCCAAGGCCATCATCAGCGCGCTGGCGGACAACACCAGCGCGGCCATGCCCCAGCCGGCCCACTCGGTGTAGGCGGCCACCCCCAGGCCAGCGTGCAGCATCACGCTCTTGGTCTCCAGGGAGGCATACATGACCGCCTCGCGGGCCATGATCTGGCCCTGGATGCGCCCCAGGGCCCCGAACACCACCAGCCCCACCGGCACGCACCAGAGCAGCATCCCAGGCGTCCACCTGCGAAGCCCCGCCAGCGCTCCGGCGAGGATCGGGAGGACCGGGGCGCAGACCAGCAACAGCAGCAGCAGCCACATGAACGGTCCGCCCTTGTGCATGGCGTCTACTAGCATTCCCATCTCGGTCTCCATGGCCACCGGGACACCAGAGGATCGTGGCGTCTGCGCGACGCATTCGGTAACCTGCGCAGCCCTGGTTCATTCCGGAGCGCGCCATGAAGATCGCCATCAGCGGCAAGGGTGGTGTGGGAAAGACCACTGTGGCCGCCTTGCTGGCCCGCAGCCTCACCCTCCGGGGAGTGCAGGTCCTGGCCGTGGACGCCGATCCCGACGCCAACCTGGCCCTGGCCCTGGGCGCCGGAGATCGGCAGCCCACGCCCCTGGCCCAGCGCCGCAGGCTGGTTGAAGATCGCACCGGCGCCCGGATGGGCGGCCAAGGCGGCTACTTCCGGCTGAACCCCCTGGTGGACGACCTGCCTGCGGAGCTCGCGGTGGATCTCGACGGCATCCGCCTGCTGGTGATGGGCGGCGTGTCCAGCGCTGGTGCCGGCTGTGTCTGCCCCGAGAGCGCCCTGGTGCGCGCCTTGGTCACCCACCTGGTGCTGGCGAGCGACGAAGCGCTGGTGCTGGACATGGAAGCTGGCCTCGAGCACCTGGGCCGCGGCACGGCCCGCGGCGTGGACCACCTGCTGGTGGTGGTGGAGCCCGGCCGCCGCGCCGTGGCCACCGCGCTGCAGGTTCGAGCCCTGGCCGCCGAGCTGGGCATCGAGCGGGTCTGGCTGCTGGCCAACAAGCTGCTCGCGTTGGATGATCTGGACTACCTGACCGCCGCGCTGCCCGGCCTCCCCGTCCTGGGCCACCTGCTGGCCAACCCAGCCATCGCCCGCGCAGACCGCGACGGCCAGCCCCCTTGGGCCTCGGCTCCAGACCTGCTCGAGGCGGCCGGGGGGTGGCTGGATCGACTCGCTGGGCAGGAACACACCCCACTGCGGTCGCACCCACCAGGCGGGAGGGGATAGACACCTCCCCTGCGTCAACCTCGACACCCTGCCCGGAGTCACGATGACCTTCGAGCCCCGCTTCCTGGCCACCGCCATCGGCTCCATGCCTCACGCCACCGCCGATGCCGCCATCGACGTGGTCCTGGCCAACATCCCCCAGGCCCCCATCTGGCCTCAGCTGTCCTCCCGCGGGCTGCTCGAGCAGATGGAGGTTCAGTACGCCGAGGGGTTGCCCCGGGTGGTCATCGATCACGACAAGGGCCGCATGTACGTGGACACCACCGGCGAGTACTGGGACGATCTGGCGGCCTTCTACGAGACCTACATGCTGGCCATGGATCCGGACGACGGCGACGGCGACTGCTCCGGCATGGCCATCTCCCCCCAGCACAGCGCCGGGCTGCACGCCCTGGCTGCCAGGATGGAGGCGCACCTGGCCGCGGGGGGCGAACCCCTCCCCTTCATCAAGGTCCAGACCACCGGCCCCTGCAGCTTCACCCTGACCATCACCGACGAGAACAAGCGGCTGATCTACTACAACGAGGAGTTCCGCGACGTGGTGGTCAAGGCCCTGGCCATGAAGTGCCGCTGGCAGATCCAGCGCTTCCAGCCCTTCGCCGAGCGGATCATCTGCTTCGTGGACGAGCCCATCCTGTCGGCCTACGGCTCCTCCACCTACGTGGCGGTCCAGCGCGACGACGTCATCGCCATGCTCGAGGAGGTCATCGCCGCCATCCACGCCGATGGAGGCATCGCCGGGATCCACTGCTGCGGCAACACCGAGTGGAGCATCCTGGTGGACGCCGGGGTGGACCTCATCAACTTCGACGCCTACAGCTTCGGTGAGACCATCGCCATGTACGCCGAGCCCATCCGACGCCACCTCGAGGGCGGGGGTGCCCTGGCCTGGGGCATCGTGCCCACCTCCGCCGCGGTGCGCGAAGAGACCGCGGCCAGCCTGGCCACCCGCTTCGAGGTCCTGGTGGACCACCTGGTGGAGCGCACCGGCGTGGACCGGGCCCTGGTCCTGCGCCAGGCCCTGATCACCCCCAGCTGCGGCACCGGCTCCCTGGCCGTCCCCGACGCCGAGCGCGTCTTCTCCCTCGTGGGCGAGCTCAGCCAGCTGCTGCGCGAGCGCCACGGGTTCTAGCGCCATGACCACCACCATCGCCGTGGGCGGCAAGGGCGGGGTGGGCAAGACCACCGTGGCCGCCCTGCTGGTGCAGGGCCTGATCCGGCACGGAGCCAAGCCCGTGCTGGCGGTGGATGCCGATCCCAACACCTGCCTGGACGAGCTATTGGGGGTGCGCGCCTCGGCCACCGTGGGATCCGTGCGCGAAGAAGCCCGCGTGCTGGCCGGCCAGGGCCGCCTGCCCGAGGGGATCTCCAAGCAGCAGCTGCTCGAGCTGCGCATCGCCGAGAGCCTGGTGGAGGCCGAGGACTTCGATCTGGTGGCCATGGGCCGCAGCGAGGGCCCGGGCTGCTACTGCTACGCCAACAACGTGCTGCGCCAGGTGATCACCCAGCTCTCCGACGCCTACCCCTGGGTCGTCATCGACAACGAGGCTGGACTCGAGAACCTGAGCCGCCGCATCGTGCGCCGGGTCGACTGGCTGGTGCTGGTCACCGACCCCTCGGCCCGGGGCCTCACCACCGTGCGCCGCCTGCACGCCCTGGCCGGGGAGATGGAGGTAGCCTTCGACCGCTGCGCCATCGTGGTCAACCGCCTGCGGAGCTCAGAGCCCTCGGACCAAGCCCAGCAGCTGGCCGCGGCGCTGCGCGCAGATCTCCTCCTGGGGCTGCCCGACGACGACGCCCTGGCCCGGATCGCCGAGCGAGGAGCGGCGGTGGAGGCGCTGCCGCCCTCGAGCCCGCTGCTCCTGGCCCTCGAGCCGCTGCTCCGCAGCCTGACAAACCCGTAGCGTCCCCCCCCTATCCCTCGCGGAAAAGGTGGTGTATCGTCCACCGGACCCGTCCCCCCCCGATCTCCGTGGAGCTCCCATGAAGCGCATCGTTCTGATCGCCCTGACCCTCGCCCTGCTCGCCCCCAGCGCCGCCCTGGCCAAGAAGGGCAACAACAACAACAACAACAACAACACCCGCGACCTGGTCCTCAAGAAGGGCACCATGGAGCTGGGCGGATCGGCGACCATCGACTTCAGCTCCTACGACGGCTTCAAGACCTACGGCCTGCTGCTGAACCCCCAGGCCGGCTACTTCGTGAAGAAGGGCATCGAGATCTTCGGCGGCGTGAACCTGGACTACATCAAGGTCGAAGACATCGACGCCGCCACTGGCTACGGCATCAACGCCGGTGCACGCTACTTCATCGACATGAAGCCCAACTGGGCCTACGTCGGTGGCCAGGCGGCCTTCTACCCGGAGACCGACTTCAACGCGGCCTCGGGCTTCGGTGTCGACGCCCTGGGCGGGATCCTGCTGCCCCTGTCCCAGAACGTGGCCTTGGACCTCGGCGCCACCCTGGGCATCGTCAAGTACGACGGTCTGGACAAGAGCTTCATCAACTTCAGCGGCGGCTACCTGGGCATCCACGGCTTCTTCAAGCCCAACGGATAGTAGCTCCAGCAAGAGTCACCATACCGGAACCCGGCTTCCCCGGGGGATGAGGAGGGTGTTAGACCGCCCTGGCCCACCCCGGGAGAGCCCATGGCCAGCAAGCAGCACCCCAAGGCCCCCTCCGCCCGCGTCAGCGACGCCGCCTCGGTGGAGATCCTGGAGCGCGCCGAACTCAGCGGCGCCTCCACCGCCTTCAGCAGGGTCCACGACCAGCCCTCGCCCTGCAAGTTCGGCACTCAGGGCATCTGCTGCCGCCTGTGCCACATGGGGCCCTGCCGCGTCACCGCCAGGGCGCCTCGGGGGGTCTGCGGCGCCGACGCCGACACCATCGTGGCCCGCAACTTCCTGCGGGAGGTGGCCGGAGGCACCGCCGCCCACTCCGACCATGGTCGCCACCTGGTGCTGCTGCTCCGCAAGGTCGCCCAGGGCCAGGGCGGCGACTACGGCATCCGCGACGAGACCGCCCTGCGACGCTCGGCCCGCGCCTGGGGCGTCGAGGAGGCCGGCCGTGAGCCCGCGGAGATCGCCCTCGAGCTGTCCGACCTCTTCCTCTCCGAGTTCGGCCGTCAGGAGGGCTCCCTGCGCACCCTGCAGCTGGCGCCTCGAGCCCGCGCGGGGCTGTGGGAGCGCCAGCACGTGGCCCCCTCGGGCATCGATCGCATGGTGGTGGAGTCCATGCACCGCACCACCATGGGCGTGGACCACGATCACCGCAGCCTGCTGACGCACGCCTTCCGCACCGCCATCGCCGACGGCTGGGGCGGCTCCATGGTGGCCACCGCGGTCTCCGACATCCTCTTCGGCACGCCCAGCCCGGTGCGCAGCCGCGCCAACCTGGGCGTGCTGGCCCACGACGCGGTCAACGTGGTGGTGCACGGCCACGAGCCGGCCCTGAGCGAGATGCTGGCCGCCGCCTCCCTGGATCCCAGCATCCGCAAGGCCGCCCACGACGCCGGCGCACCCGGCGGCATCAACCTGGCGGGCATCTGCTGCACCGCCAACGAGGTGCTGATGCGCCACGGCATCTCCGTGGCCGGCAACTTCCTGCAGCAGGAGCTGGCGGTGCTCACGGGTGCCGTGGACATGATGATCATCGACGTGCAGTGCTGCATGCCCAGCCTCCCCGAGGTGGCCGCGGCCTACCACACTCGCGTGGTCTCCACCGCCGAGATCGCCCGCACCGTGGGTGCCGAGCATGCCCCCTTCGACATCAAGCAGGCCTGGGAGGCGGCCAAGGATCTGCTGCTGGGGGCCATCGACAACTTCCGCCGGCGCGACCCGGCCAAGGTCTACATCCCCGACCACAGCGAACCCCTGGTGGCGGGATTCTCGGTGCCGGCCATCGAGTACATGCTGGGCGGCACCTACCGCGCCAGCTTCAGGCCGCTCAACGACGCCATCATGCAGAACCGCATCCTGGGCGTGGTGGGCATCGTGGGCTGCTCGAACCCCCGCGAACAGGTGGACGCCTTCACCAACGCGCTCACCCGGCGGCTGCTGTCCGAGAACGTGCTGATCCTCCAGACAGGCTGCGCCGCCATCGCCTCGGCCAAGGCGGGCCTGCTCACCCCCGAGACCGCCCTCCAGGCCGCCGGCCCGGGCCTCAGGGAGGTCTGCGAGACGGTGGGCATGCCCCCGGTGCTGCACATGGGCTCCTGCGTGGACAACTCACGGCTGCTCGAGGCCGCCACCCGTGTGGTGCGCGAGGGCGGCCTGGGCGACGACCTCAGCCAGGTGCCGGTGGTGGGCGTGGCCCCGGAGTGGATGTCCGAGAAGGCCGTGGCCATCGGCTGCTACTTCGTAGCCTCGGGCATCGACGTGGTGCTGGGCCGCCCGTTCCATGTGGGAGGCTCCCCGGCGGTCACCCAGTTCCTGGAGCAGGAGGCCACCGGGATCTTCGGGGCGGCCTTCCACACCTGCCCCGATCCCGACCAGGCCGCCGAGCGGGTCCTGTCCATCCTCCGGGCCCGCCGCGAGCAGCTCGGCATCCACCAACAGTCCGAGCGCAAGCTGATGGACATGGCCGACCGCCGCGTCTTCGACGGCGCCGCCGTCCACCGCGGCTGCAAGCCCCACGGACACTAAGGAGCAGCCCATGTCCAAGCTGATCGCGACCGCTGCCATCGACGGCGCCGTGGAGTGGGTGGCCCGGGCCGAGGCCCTGCTGGATCAGGCCGTGCGCGAGCACGGCGAGCAGGCCCCCGTCGGCTTCCCCGACACCGCCTACCACCTGCCCGTCATCTACAGCTTCACCGGCCGGAAGGTCCGCACCGTCGCCGACTGCCGCCAGGCCCTGCGGCACGCCAAGCAGCTCCTGCCCCAGCGCCCCAGCGACCAGATCTGGCTGCCCTACCTGGGCAACGCCCTGGACGCCGGCGCCGCGGCCCTGTTCGCCTGCGAGATCCTCGAGGCCTGCCGCACCCTGGTGGGCCCCCCTCCCGCCCGCGGTATCTGGCTGGGCGCCGCCAGCGACATCATCATGCGCGAGCGAGGCATCGAGTTCGTGGACGGCACCGCCCCAGGCTTCGCCGCCATCACCGGCGCGGCCCCCAGCCAAGAGATCGCCGTCGCCATCGCCCGCGAGCTTCAGCAGAAGAACCTCTACGTGTTCATGGCCGGCTCCACCGACGGCGTGCAGTTCGCCGACCAGCTGCACCAGGCAGGCGTCCAGCTGGGCTGGGAGACCCGCCTGGTCCCCTTCGGGCCCGACGTCAGCGCCCTGATCTACGCCTTGGGCTTCGCCAACCGCGCCGCCCTGAGCTTCGGCGGCGTGGCCCCCGGCGACTACGCGGCCAACCTCCGCTACAACAAGGATCGTATCTTCGCCTTCGTGCTGGCCCTGGGGGCCGTGGACAGCGAGAAGTACGCCCTGGCCGCCGGCGCCATCAACTACGGCTTCCCGGTCATCGCCGACACCGCCATCCCCCAGATCCTTCCCACGGGTGTGTGTACCTACGAGCACGTGGTCAGCTCGGTGCCCCACGCCAGCCTGGTGGAGAAGGCCCTCGAGGTGCGCGGCTGCAAGGTGCGCATCACCGAGGTCCCCGTGCCCGTGGCCTACGGCCCCGCCTTCGGGGGCGAGCGTATCCGCAAGGCCGACGCCCACGCCGAGTTCGGCGGGCAGCGCAGCACGGCCTTCGAGTTCGTCACCTCGGCGCAGCTGGATGAGTTCAGCGACGGCGAGATCGAGATCATCGGCCCGGACATCGACAGCGTCGAGCCCGGCACAGCCCTGCCCCTGGCCATCTGGGTGCAGGCCGCCGGCCGTAAGATGCAGACCGACTTCGAGCCCATCCTCGAGCGGCAGATCCACCACCTGCTCAACGGCGCCGAGGGCATCTGGCACATGGGCCAGCGGGACATCGTCTGGACCCGCGTGTCGAAGCGCGGCTTCGAACAGGGCCTGCGCCTGCGCCACTACGGCGAGATCCTCCACGCCAAGCTGCTGTCGGACTACCCCGCCATCGTCGACAAGGTGCGGGTCACCTTGATCACCGACGCCGCCGAGGTGGAGCGCCGCATCGGCGTGGCCCGGCGGGTCTGGGACGAGCGCAACGAGCGGATGCGCTCGCTGAACGACGAGAGCGTGGACACCTTCTACTCCTGCCTGCTGTGCCAGAGCTTCGCCCCTGACCACGTCTGCATCATCACCCCTGAGCGGCTGGGGCTGTGCGGCGCCTACAACTGGCTCGACGGCAAGGCCGCCCACGAGATCGACCCCAGCGGCCCAAACCAGCCCGTCAAGAAGGGGCGCACCCTGGATCGCACCAAGGGCGTCTGGGAGGGCGTCAACGCCTACGTGGCCCAGCAGAGCCACAAGACCATCCCCGCCATCAGCATGTACTCCATCATGGATCGTCCCATGACCAGCTGCGGCTGCTTCGAGGTGATCGTGGCCTACGTGCCCGAGTGCAACGGGGTGATGGTGGTCAACCGAGAGTTCCCCGGGGACACACCGGTGGGCATGACGTTCTCGAGCCTGGCCGGCGCCGTGGGCGGCGGCCGCCAGACCCCAGGCTTCATGGGCTGCGGCAAGGGCTACATCGTCTCCCCCAAGTTCCTCAGCGCCGAAGGGGGCCACCCGCGCCTGGTGTGGATGCCCGCCGAGCTCAAGAACCTGCTGGGCCCCCGCCTGGAGGCCCTGGCGGCCGCGGCCGGGCAGCCTGGGCTGCTGGACCTGATCGCCGACGAGACCATCGCCACCAACCCCGACGACATCCGCGCCCACATGGAGCGCGTGGGCCACCCCGCCCTGTCCTTGCCCGACATGCTCGACAACGCCGAGAGCGGCGACGACGAGCCCTCCGCGCCGCGGGGGCCCGACGCCGTGAGCCCCATGGCCGCCGCTCAGCCCACCCCGCCCAGGGATCCTGTGCCCACCAGCCCGCCCCCCACGGAGAGCGCCGAGATGACCCCAGCGCAGCTGGCCCAGATCAAGGCAGAGCTCGCCTCCGCGCTGCAGCAAGCCCTCAGGCAAGCCCTGCCCCCCGAGCTGGCCACCAAGGTGGGCGACGCCTTCCAGCAGCAGCTCGACGCCCCGGCCGCCGATGCTCAGCCCCGAGCCCCTCGAGCCCAGACGCCGAGCTGGCGGCAGGAAGGCCCCAGCGCCGCTGAGCGCTTCGCCGCGGTTCGCAGCGTCGACATCCCCACCAAGCCCGCGGCCCAGCCCCTGTGGGAGGTCACCCTGGGCGCCACCCGCGCCCAAGGCGGCAGCCGCGGTCGCACCGTCACCGTGGGCGGCGCCGCGGCCATGCCCTTCCACCTGTGGGAGGGCCGCATCCCCCACCGCCCGGTGGTGGCCATCGAGGTCTTCGACCACATCGCCCAGCGCTTCCCCACGGTGCTGCGGGGGGCCTGGGGCGCGCTGCTGCAGGAGCCCGCCACCATGGCCCGCGTGGCGGTGGAGCGCCACGGCGCCGATCTGGTGGCCGTGCGCCTGGACGGCACCCACCCCGAGGGCGCCGGCAGATCGGTCCAGCAGGGCGTCGATCTGGTGGGCGCCGTGCTCGAGGCCGTGGACGTGCCCCTGATCGTCACCGGGCCCAGCCACTTCGACCGGGCCAACGAGCTCACCAAGGCGTTGGCCCAGGCCTTCGAGGGCGAGCGCCTGCTGTTCAGCTGGGCCGAACAAGACAACTACCGCACCATCGCCGGCGCCGCCCTGGCCTACGGCCACCGCGTGGTGGCTCAGAGCCCCATCGACGTCAACATCGGCAAGCAGATGGTCATCCTGCTGACCAACATGGGGCTGCCCCAGGACCAGATCGTCCTGGACATGATGACCGGCGCCATGGGCTACGGCATCGAGTACAGCTACTCCGTGATGGAGCGCGCCCGCCTGGCTGGCCTGGGCGGCGACACCATGCTCGCCGGGCCCATGATCGTCTACCCGGGCCAGGAGTGCATCAAGGTCAAGGAGTACAACGCCCCCGAGGAGGCCTTCCCCAGCTGGGGCGAGCTGAGCTCACGCGCCGCCCTGTGGGAGCTCGCCACCGCCACCAGCCTCCTGCACGCCGGCGCCGACATCCTCGTGATGAACCACCCACTCGCCGCCCTCAAGCTCCACACCACCATCCTGCGCTTGATGGATGGGGAGGGGTAGGAAAGAACATGGCCCTCTCCGGACTCAAGATCCAGAAGCTCCTCCCCCGCACCAACTGCAAGGAGTGTGGCTCCAACACATGCCTGGCCTTCGCCATGAAGCTGGCGGCCAAGAAGGCCGAGCTGGCGGCCTGCCCCTACGCCTCCGACGAGGCCAAGCGCGTGCTGGGGGCCGCGGCCGAGCCGCCGGTGCGCGGGGTCAAGCTGGGGCCCGATGGGGGCCTGAAGCTCGGGGAAGAGACCGTGCTGTACCGCCACGAGCGCAGCTTCGTCAGCCCCACGGCCCTGGCCGTGGATCTGGACGAGACCCTGCCCGAGGCCCAGATCGAGGCCACCCTGGCCGCGATCCGCGACTACGCCATCGACCGCGTGGGCGACGTCTACGGGGTCGACATGGTCAGCATCACCCAGCGAGGGAGCCGCCCGGAGCAGTTCGTGGCCTTGGCCAAGCGCGCGTGGGAGCGCTGCGGAAAGCCCCTGGTGCTGCGCTCGGCCGACCCCCAGGCGCTCACGCGGGCGGCGCTGGCCGTCAAGGGCTCCGGCAGCCTCATCGCGGGGGTGACCGACGACAACGCTGACGCCCTGTGGCCCGTGGCGCAGCAGAGCGGCCACGCCCTGGGCGTCACCGCGGCCGACCTGGACGGCCTGGTGGTCCTGACCCGCCGTCTGCTGGAGGCGGGCTGCCAGGACTTGATCATGGAGCTGCCCTCCCTGTCCCTGGCCGAGCGCCTCCAGCTGGCCAGCATCGCCCGCCGCGCGGCCCTCGAGGGAGGGGTCAAGCCCCTGGGCCTGCCCCACATCGCCTTCCTCGAGGGCGACGATCTGCTGGATCTGGCCGTCACTGCCACCACCGAGATCTGCAAGTACGGCGGCATCGTCGTGCTGCCTCGCTTCGACGCCTCCCTGCTGGCCGCCATGCTCACCCTGCGGCTCAACATCTTCACCGACCCCCAGAAGCCCATCCAGGTCGAGCCGGGGCTGTACCCCATCGTCGAGCCGGGCCCCGACAGCCCCGTCTTCGTCACCACCAACTTCTCGCTGACCTACTTCCTGGTCTCGGGGGAGCTCGAGAACTCGGGGCTCTCGGCGTGGCTGCTCGTGCCCGAGTGCGAGGGCATGTCCGTGCTCACCGCGTGGGCCGCGGGCAAGTTCTCGGGAGCGCACATCGCCAGGTTCGCCAAGAGCATCGAGATCGAGGACAAGGTGCAGGGCCGCACCATCGTGATCCCGGGCCTGGTGGCCCAGATCAGCGGTGAATTGGAGGAGACCATGCCCGGCTGGCAGGTCCTGGTCGGGCCCCAGCAGGCCGCGGACCTCGAGGGCTTCATCAAGACGCGGTTCGGTTAGGGCCTCTCCATGCCCCAGGTCATCTTCCAACCCTCCGGTCGCAGCGTCGAGGTACCCGCGGGCAGCGAGCTGCTCGACGCCGCCCGAGCCGCGGGGGTGGAGTTCGAGGCACCCTGCGGGGGGAAGGGCCGCTGCGGGCGCTGCCTGGTGCGCATCGGCTCGGGCCGGGTCGACTCGGACTCCCTGTCGGTGATGCCCGCCGCCGCCGTGGCCCAGGGCCACGTGCTGGCCTGCCGCACGCGGGTGTCCGACGGGCCCATCGTGGTGGAGGTGCCCGAACAAGCCAGCCGCAAGGGCGGGCAGATCTCCGAAGAGGACGAGACCTGGATGGTGCGGGGTGAGCTGCTGCCCAAGGAGTGGCAGTTCGACCCCCTGGCGGTCAAGTGGCCCATCACCGTGGCCCCCGCCCAACCCGACGACGGCTTGAGCGACGTGGACCGCTTCGTGCGGGCCATCCAGCTCGAGTGGGGTCGCCGGGAGAAGCTCCCGGTGGACGCCTTCGAGCTCTTCGAGGATCTCAAGTCCATGCTCATCGACGTCGAGGTCCCCCTGGGCACCACCCGCGCCCTGGCCCATGCCCTGCGCGCCGAGCAGGGACGGGTCACCGCTTCCCTGGTCCGCACCGGTCGACGGATGCACTGCGTGCGGGTGGAGCCCGGCCACGACGCCCACCAGAACCACGCCATCGCGGTGGACGTGGGCACCACCACCATCACCGTGCAGCTGGTGGACCTGGGCGCGGCCCGCATCGTCGCCACCCGCTCGGCCTACAACGATCAGGTAGCCTGCGGCGGCGACGTCATCAGCCGGATCGAGTACGCCCGCCGAGAGGGAGGGCTCGAGGAGCTTCGCACCCGGGTGCTGGGCACCATCAACGGGCTGCTGGACAGAGCGTGTCGCTCCTGCCAGGTCGATCCCCACACCATCTCCAACGCGGTGGTCTCGGGCAACACCACCATGACTCACCTGCTGCTGGGCCTGAACCCCGAGTACATCCGCCTAGAGCCCTACACCCCCACGCTTCTCGAGATGCCCTACCTCAACGCCAGCGAGGTGGGCATCGACATCAACCCCGAGTCCTGGATCTGCTTCTCGCCCAATGTCGGCTCCTACGTGGGGGGAGACATCACCGCAGGCCTGCTGTGTACGGACCTGGCCACCGAGGGCGAGGCGCTCTCCCTGCTCATCGACATCGGCACCAACGGCGAGCTGGTGGTGGGCAACCAAGACTTCATGCTCTGCTGCGCCTGCTCGGCCGGGCCGGCCTTCGAGGGCGGCGGCATCGAGTGCGGCATGCGCGCCAGCATCGGCGCCATCGAGGGCGTCCAGATCGACCCCGCCACGGGGGTACCCAGCTGGGCCACCATCGGCGACGCACCGCCCCGGGGCATCTGCGGCTCTGGCATGATCGACCTGATGGCCAACCTGTTCCGCACGGGCTGGCTGGACCCCGCGGGACGCTTCGAGCTGGATCGCCCCTGCGACCACATCCAGGTCGTTGGCAGGCGGGCCTGCTACACCATCGTGCCCGCCCACCAGAGCGCCACGGGCAGCGCCATCGCCATCAGCGAGCAGGACATCGAGAACATCCTGCGGGCCAAGGCCGCCATCTACTCGGCCTGCGCCCTGATGCTCGAGCAGGTGGGGGTGGCCTTCGAGGATCTCGAGCAGGTCTACATCGCCGGCGGCTTCGGGCGATCCATCGACCTCGAGCAGGCCGTGACCATCGGGCTGATCCCCGACATCCCCCGGGAGCGCTTCCGCTTCGTGGGCAACAGCTCCCTGATCGGCTCCTACATGGTGGTGGTCTCCAGGGAGTTCCGCCGGCGCCAGGAGCGGCTGGCCGCCCGCATGACCTACTTCGATCTCAGCGCTGCCCCCGGGTACATGGACCAGTACACCGCCGCGCTGTTCCTGCCCCACACAGATCCACGCCAGTTCCCCTCCGTCCGAAGGATCTGAGCATGGCCCGGCCCCACCCCTGCGCCGCGCTGCTGGTCCTGGCGCTGGCGGGCTGCGAGCGGGACACAGCCGCGGAGGGCATGGTGACCATCGACGACCCCGTCGTGGGCCGCTACGCCATCGACCGCTACGAGCACCCCAACACCGTCGGGCAGCTGCCCACCGCCTATGTCGGGCTCGAGCAGGCCCAGCAGGCCTGCGCCGCCGATGGCAAGCGGGTCTGCACCGCCGCCGAGTGGCGCCGCGCCTGCCAGGGCCCTGCCCCGGGCCTGCGCTACGGCTACGGGCCCAGCTACGAGCACGGGCGCTGCAACAGCAACGCGGCCGAGCCCACGGGCATCACCAGCCGCAACGACCCCACGCCCTTCCTCGCCGCCGCCGGCGCCAACCCAGACTGCGTCAGCCCCGAGGGCGTCCAGGACATGCTGGGCAATGTGGAGGAGTGGGTGTTGGACGACTGGGCGGGCATGGCCGGTGTCGTCGAAGGGGGCGCCTGGTACACCATGGAGCACTACGCCGACTGCAGCGGGCGCTACTCCCGGGAGCCTGACTTCCGGCTCGACCCGGCCCAGCCGGTGTTCTCGGCCGGCTTCCGCTGCTGCCGCTCCGACGCCGAGCCCGATCCGGGGCTCGATGCCCGCCAGCGCCTGGCCCCGGCGCAAGACCAGGCCGCAACGCCGCCCTACGACCCCGCCAGCGAGCTGCCTCTGGGGGGCGAGGTCCACATCGACCGCTACGAGTACCCCAACCGCCCTGGGGTGGATGCCCGGGTGGGTGTGAGCTGGCAGGAGGCCGGCGAGCTCTGCGACGAGGCCGGCAAGCGCCTGTGCACCGTGCGCGAGTGGGAGCTGGCCTGCGGTGGACCTCAGGGCTGGCCCTACCCCTACGGCCAGCGCTACGAGACCGACCGCTGCGACGCTCTGCACAGCGACCCATCCCCCACCGCCAGCTACCCTGACTGCGTCAGCCCCACAGGGGCCGTGGACATGGTCGGTGGGGTGTGGGAGTGGACCGCGGACGAGCTGGACCTGCCTGAGCGGCGGGGGTCGGTGGGTGCCACCCTCAGGGAGGTGCGGGGCGGTTCCTGGTACCTGGATGAGCTCAAGGGTCGCTGCCGTCCCGCCGAGGGCTACCCTGGCGCGCCCGATCTCGGCCGCTATCCAGACGTGGGCTTCCGTTGCTGCCGCGGCGCCACAGACAGCCTGCCCGCCAAGGGACTTCGAGCGCTGGCGCCCGCGCCGGCCTGTCCCCTGCCCCTCGCGCCGCAGCCCGGCTTCTGCATCGACAGCTTCGAGCACCCTGGGATCCCTGGCGAACAACCCACGGCGGGCCTGGACCTGGGCCAGGCACAGGCCGCCTGCACGGGTCGAGGCCTGCACCTGTGCAGCGCCGAGGAGTGGGAGCTGGCCTGCAGCGGCGCCGAGCAGCGCCGCTGGCCCTACGGCGACCGCTACGATCCCACCACCTGCAACTTCGGCGTGGCCGGTCGCGATCGCAACGACGGCGTGGCCCTGCCCTCGGGCTCCAAGCCCGGCTGCATCACCCCCGAAGGGGTCTTCGACCTGAGCGGAAACCTCTGGGAGTGGACCCTGGGTCCCGACGGCCGCGGCCAGATCCGAGGCGGCGGCTGGAACATGAACTCGGGGCTGGGGCAGTGCAACTTCTACACCGAAGGGGCCGCAGGGCACAGCGGCCGGGATCTTGGCTTCCGCTGCTGCGCCAGCCCTGACGAGGCCCGGGCGCTGCTGCGAGCGAGCGCTCAGGAGCCCGGCTGATCTGCGACGCCCAGAACTAGGGGTGGCTTTCCCCGCGCGGTTCGATACAATCGCCCGCGACCGTCCCTGAGGAGGCGACATGTCCACCGGCAACGACAGCAGCAACACGGGCAGCCCCAAGGTCCAGACCTTCGAAATGCCCAAGGCCCCACCTCCTCCCCCCGAGGATCCCAAGGACAAGGAGCCCCCCAAGGCCACGGCCAACCACTGGATCATCCTGATCTTCCTGGCCATCGTGGGCGGCCTGCTGGGCTTCTACTACCTGCACTGGCACCCCAAGGTCGAGGCCGAGAAGGCCGAGCTCGCTGCGGCGCTGGCCTATGTCCGGCCCTGGAACGAGCGCATCGAGGAGTCCATCCGCTCCACCTTCGACGGGCAGGCCGGCACCGACTTCGCCGCCAGCATCCAGCTGCTGCTTGATCCCGAGGGCACGGACGCCAAGCTCCAGACCATCGACCTCGCCCCCACGGCAGAGAACATGGTGGCGGTGTTCCGCATCTCCTGGAGCCAGGCGGCCCCCGAGGGCGCCGACGACGGGCAGCTGACCCTGTCCACGGCCAGCGTCCAGTGGACCTGCGCCGATAAGAAGCACCTGGGCGTGGAGTTGTTGGTGCCCGAGGGCGCCACGCCTCCCACCGAGGAGCAGACCAAGGGCATCCAGAAGATCTTCTCTACGCAGGTTCACCCACTCGTCCGCAGGAATACGGCTGGGAAGTAGTTCTGGAAGTGAGGGTGTTGTAGAGCGTTCGTCCAGGCCCGCGCTTCGCGCTGGCAGGACAACGCTCGGTGGGGGGTGGCGGGCTGGCGTGGGCGCGCTCATGCGGACTGCAGGCTGCGCCTTTGCCGCATCGCTCGCCCGGTCTGGGTGGAGGCGCGGGCGACGGAGGAGGTGCGGCGACCGTGGGAGCAGGGTGCGGCCCGCGTTCCGCGCTGCGGTCGGACTCCTGCCCTACCGGCCCATCAGGTACTTCGTCACCCCTTGGCAGACACCGGTGATGTAGTCTTCGGCCTCGTACTCGGGCAGATCGAGGGGCTGCTCGGGGCGGAAGTCGAAGGCGTTGTGGGTGAAGTACGGAAAGGCCTCGTTCAGGTAGCTCACCCGCTCGAACAGGCGCTGGACCCCCAAGCGGGTGCGCTCCTTGCCCAGCAGCCCCAGCCATGCGGTGGCCAGGGTGCGTGGAGCCACGTGATGCTGCAGGTGCTCGAGCTCGAAGCGCACGGGGTCGGAGCCCACATAGGACATGTAGGGCTTTCGATCGATGGGGTTCTCGCCGAAGTGATCGACGATGTGGTCGCAGCACTCCAGCACCGTGGGGGCGCGCTCCAGCCCCACCACCGCGTAGGCGATGCTGGCGTCACCGGGCTGGGCTGGCCCCAGGGCTGCATCGATGATGCGGGTAGCCACGGCGTCGCAGGGCACGATATCCAGCGGGTTGTCCGGCTCGGCCCGCAGGGCGCGCAGCCGCCCGGCACCGATCAGCACCACGAAGCCCGCGAAGGCGGCGTAGGAGTCGATCCATCCGGGCACGGGGTAGCGCAAGCTGGCCGAGATGATGCTGGGGCGGATGATGTGCAGGGGTACCTGCCCCCGCCGCGCCATCATCAGGTGCTCGGCCAGGCACTTGGTGAAGGTGTAGGTGTTGGGGTGCCCCGAGGCCGCGAGCAAGGCCGCCTGGTCAGCCTCGCCCGCCATGATGGAGCGATAGGTGGCCTCGGCGTCGTCGGCGAGGGGCACCAGCTCTTCACGCATGGGACCGCTGGGGGGATGGGGGCCCACGTAGGCTGTAGACACCGACACCATCACCGGGGGGTGCTCACAGCTGCTGGCCAGGGCGAGGGTGTGCAGGCTGGCGCTGATGTTGGAGACGGCGGCGGCGCCCAGCTCCTGGTCGAAGTCCACCGAGGCGGCGCAGTGGATCACGTGGGTGAGACGCTCCCGCAGCAGCCGGGTCATGCCCGGTGAGATGCCGAGATCGGGCTTGGACAGCTCGCCGCGCAGGGGGCGGACCTGCGCCCATCGGCCACGGGGGAGACCACTGAAGGCTGGGCTCATCCGGACCTGCCGCACGAAGCGCTCCCGCGCCGTCTGAGTCTCAGTGGGCCGCACCAGGGTCCAGATGCGCGCGTGGGGCACCCGCCTCAGGAGCTCGGCGAGCACCACCTTGCCCAGGAAGCCCGTGGCGCCGGTGAGGAGGATCTCCACGCGCTCGCTGGGGGTGGGCGCGTTCACCATGGAAGGCCGTCCAGGTCCACATTGCCTCCGGAGAGCACGATGCCCACGCTCCTGCCAGCGACGTCGACGGCGCCAGAGAGCAGGGCGGCCAGGGGCACCGCAGAGGAGGGCTCCACCAGCAGCTTGGCCCGCTGCCACAGCAGCCGCATGGCAGCCACGATCTCGTCCTCGCTCACGGTGACGATGCACTCCAGGTGCCGCTGCAGGATGGGGAAGTTGCGCTCGCCCAGGGAGGTGAGCAGACCATCCGCCACGGTGCGAGGGGCCACCGACGGGATGATTCGACCGGCCTGGAGAGAGCGGAAGGCGTCATCGGCGCCCGCAGGCTCGACGCCGACCACCCTGCAAGCCGGCGCCAGGTGGTGGCTGGCCAAGGCTGTGCCGGCCAGCAGGCCGCCGCCCCCCACGGGGGCGAGGATCAGCTCGAGGCCAGGGACCTGCTGGTGCAGCTCCATGGCGGCCGTGGCGGCGCCGGCGATCACCCTGTGGTCGTCGTAGGGATGCACGAAGTGGGCCCCGGTCTGGGCCACCACCAGATCGAGGGTGGCCTCCCGCGCCGCGAGGGTGGGCTCACAGGTGGTGATGGCGGCGCCATAGCCCAGCACGGCAGCGCGCTTGACCGGCGAGGCGCTCGACGGCATCACGATGTGGGCGGCGATGCCCCGATCGCGGGCCGCCAGGGCCAGGGCCTGGGCGTGGTTGCCAGAGCTGTGGGTGGCCACACCCCGGGCCGCTTGCTCGGCGGTCAAGGACCGCACCGCGTTGGTGGCACCCCGGAACTTGAAGGCGCCCACCTTCTGCAGGTGCTCGCACTTGAAGTGCAGCCGGCCGCCTACCATGGCGTCGAGGCTGGAACAGCGGGCCACGGGCGTGCGGTGAACCCAGGGCGCGATGCGCGCCGCTGCCCCATGGAGCGCGAGGAGGTCTGGGAATGGCTCGCTCGTACCGTGCACGCTGCCTCCTGGGGCGCGCCTCTATCGGGCCTGGGGCGCGCGGGCGAGCGAAAGCCCGGACGTCATGCCCGTACGGCCCGATCGCGCTAAGACGGAGCGACAGAAAGGAGCCCCCATGCACACCCATCGCCAGTTCGCCTCCACCGCGGCCCTCGCCGTATTCGTCGTCCTCGCCTTCGGCAGCGAGGCGCCCGAAGACGACGGCAGCACCAGCTGGGACGACCTCTCCGCGGAGCCCTCCCCCGAGCTCTCCGGGGACGACGACGCCCCGACACCCAGCGCAGCCGCGGGGGCCCCTGGCTGCGAGCCATGGACCGGCACGGGCACCCCCGTGGCGGACATCGAAGACCTCTTCGACGCCGCGAAGCTCCAGTCCGTCGGCCGCAAGCTCGACATGAACGTCGAGTGCTACGACATCGAGGAGTACGACGGCGACCTCGAGCTCGACTGCAGCTTCTGGAACGACAGCTGGGCCTTCGACATCGAGGTCTCCAAGTTCCGCTCCTCTCAGGACGCCAAGTACGAGGTCGAAGACCCCTGGGTCGGCGAGGCCTACAAGCGCCAGGGCAACTGGGTTCTGGCCATCGAAGCCGAGAACGGCAGCTGCGCCAGGAAGCTGATGGACGCCATCATCCCCGCCGACACCCACCTCAAGACCTTCGACGAGGCCCGCATCATCTCCGGCATCAAGGCCACAGGCTGGGCCCTGGGCGAGGGCGGCTGCTCCATGGAGAAGTACGACGGCGACATGTCCTTCAGCTGCCCCATGGTCAAGGGTAGCAAGCTCGAAGGCAGCTTCTCCTTGAGCTACGAGATCGAAGGCGGCGGCCGGATCGACGAGGAGCGCGAGATCGACAGCGGATCGGCCTACCTGCGGCAGGCCTACGGCTACGCCTCCTGCAATGTGGACGACACCGTCGCGGCTCAGAACATGCTGAAGGCGCTGGTGAACTAGCCCGTCAGGCTTGACCCCTCCCTGACCCCTGTTTTCGTGTTGTCTGCGTTCCCCCCGGGCTATGCTGCGAACGCGCTCAGCCCCCCCAAGCCCTACCATGCGCGCCTCGACAGCGGCGCACAGCACTGAGGATCCCATGACCGAGCTCCAACTCCCGACCACCTACGTGGCCCGCCGGAACTTCTTCAACTTCCTGGGCATCACCTGCCGCGTCCTGGACAAGGCCGGCGGCCTGTTGTTCTTCATCAAGATGAAGGCCTTCAAGCTCCGGGAAGACATCACCATCTTCCGCGACGAGTCCCGCAGCGACGCCGTGATCAACATCAAGGCCCGCCAGATCGTGGACTTCTCGGCCTGCTACGACGTCACCGACGTGGCCTCCGGCGAGAAGCTCGGCGCCTGCCGCCGCAAGGGCCTCAAGTCCATCCTCAAGGACGAGTGGGAGATCCTGGACGCCGACGACGGGCTGATCGGACACGCCAAGGAAGACTCCATGCTGCTGGCCATGGTCCGTCGCTTCCTGTCCAACCTCATCCCCCAGACCTTCCACATCGACGCCCTGGGCGACCAGATCGGCAAGCTCAAGGGCACCTGGAACCCGTTCATCGTCAAGTACGACGTGGACTTCTCGGGCAACAACGGCCAGATCGATCCCCGCCTGCTGCTGGGCATGACCGTGCTGCTGCTCACCATCGAAGGCAAGCAAAAGTAGGCCTCTGGCTACTTTTGCTGGCGGCGATCGAGCAGACGATCCTACGGCTCGCAGCTCATCGCCGCCGCCGTAGACATCCCTCTGGCTACCTTTGCTGGCGGCGATCGAGCAGACGAACCTTCCGCTCGCAGCTCATCGCCGCCGCCGTAGACAAGTTGGCCTTTGCCTAGTCTTGCTGACGGCGATCGAGCAGACGAACCTTCCGCTCGCAGCTCATCGCC
>CALDOK010000496.1 GCA_937912125.1 uncultured Pseudomonadota bacterium | reverse complement strand
ACGGGACTCTCACCCGCTGGCTCTGGACAGCGTGACGATTTCGACCCCTCGCTGGGCTGCTGGAGTCTGCGCTCGTCGTCAGGACGCACCATGGCACCATCATATCTCGCGCCTACCATGCTCATCGTCCCACTTCAGCTGCCCACTGTCAGCCCAGCGCCGCTGGAGTGCGTACCACTCGAGGGTGGTCCGGGCGCACATGTGGTGTTCGCCGTCCTCGCTGGCCTCAAAAAGAGCCCACTTCCCGGCGTGGCGCGCAACTCGCTGTCTCAGGAGAAAGCCACATCAGTCCTCCCCAAACTCGTTCCGGTGAGCGAATACGCAGCGCAGACCCCCAACGACATCGGCTGCGGATGGATGCGCCGAAAAACCTCTTGCTGGATGGCGGCAAGACCCGAATCGTCGGCCCATCCGCAGTAGATGCGTCGTCCCAGCGCACCGGGGAAGCTGCGTTGTGCCTACGGGCAGACCGAGTGGCCCCAGGCTCGGCACCCGTTCGCCGCTGCGCAGGGAGGCAAGAAAGGCAGAAAAAAGGTCTGAATGGTGATGGATTCTGACCACGGAGCTCCAGCAGCCCATCCTCCGCGGTCCACGGCTTGATTCGCAGCCAGAAGGGGCTTTCGTCCGCGCGGTGAATCGCGTGGAGGCTTCAGGACCGACCAGGCTGACCTCGCTGTCCAGATCCACCACCTTTGAGAGTTGCTGACGTTCATGCTCGACAGGGGGAGCATGAGCCGGTGGGGAGCCTCGTGCAGGGAGCAGAGGAGGCCGCGAGGCTTAGCGAGTGCCAAGTGGAGGTGAACCCACCCTGCCTCCTGTGCGACGACGGACTATGGGCTGCCGCCCAAGTAGAGGAATGCCCCGCCAGCGTCCGTGGCAGCACTATCCAGCCCAGGGGCGCCAAAGAAAATGTCGGTCCAACCATCGGCGTTGACGTCCGCACCACCAGCCATGGACTCTCCAGCGTAGTCGAAGGCCGTCGTGCTGTGCAGCCTCCCGGTCGCGCTCACCGTTCCGGTGAGCGGTCCGTAGGCTAGGTACACCACTCCTCCACTGCTGGCATAGGCGGAGTTGCTGGGCGACGACGCGAGCACGTCAACCGCTCCGTCTCCATCGACGTCCCCTGCCCAGCTCACCTGTTCACCGAGGCCGGTGGTCGATGCGAATCCCACGAAGATGGCGTCTGCGCTGGTGGAGCTCAGATCCCCGCTGACGGGGCCGTGCAGGATGATGGCTGCACCAATCCCGCCGTCATAGCCGATGGCCCCAAGGAGGATGTCGTCGTAGCCATCGTCGTTGGAGTCGCCGAGATCAGCCGAATACGCCAGGGCCTCGCTTGTGGACGATCCGATGATCTTTGCCTCGGCATCTGCGAGAAAAAGACTCCCGGTGTGTCCGCCTGTCACCAAGTACGCGATGCCCGCGTTCGACGCTCCCTCGTCGTTCATGTAGGTGCCGACAATGACGTCGTCCAGGCCATCGGCATCCACGTCGCCACCTCCCGCAACGGCGTAGCCCGCCCAGTCCCAGTCGTTTTCGCCAGACATCATCAGCGCGGCGTCAGACAGCCGGTGCTCTCCCGAGAATGGCCCCAGGGCAAGGTACGCTCCGCCCCTATGGATCCCCGCGTCGAAGTTAGGAGAACCCACCAACAGGTCAACGTCTCCATCTCCGTCGAAGTCTCCGGCCGAGCTGAGCCAGCCGCCGACCGCCTCGCCGCTGTTGACGCCAACGAGTGTGGCTGCGGCTTGGTCCTCGGGGGCGAAGCTACCACTGAGCGGGCCGTGGAAGATGAAGACAACGCCCTCGTCCGAGGCTCCGTCCCCGTATGCCCCAAGAACGAGATCGTTGAACCCGTCAGCATTCATGTCTCCGGGAGAGCAGCCCCCGACGCCGAACCTGTCCAAGTTGTCGCTGCCGGTGATCGTGGCTTCGGCCGTCGCGAGGTCGAAAACCCCAGAAACCGGGCCGTGGACTAGGTAAGCAGCGCCCTGGTAGGTATAGGTCGAACCGCTACCGCCGACCTCGTAGCCTGCCACGAGCAGGTCACCGATCCCGTCTCCGTTGACATCGCCCGGCATCAGGACCAAGTTGCCCGTTTCATCTCCGGCTCGAACACCCTGCAGCTCGGCGTCAGCAGACGTAAGGTCACCCTCCAGGTAGCAGCCGTTGTGCCCACCGTCGCAGTCGTTGTCGATCCCATCGCCGCATATCTCGATAGCCGACGGGCTCACGCTCGAGTCGCTGTCGTCGCAGTCGTCCCCGATGGTCGACGGACAGAGATCGGCGTCGTAGTGCCCATCCAGATCAACATCGAAGTCCTCGTCGGCGCTGCCATCACAATCCTGGTCCAGACCGTCGCAGACCTCCACGGCGCCCGGGTAGATGGTCGGGTCGGCGTCGTCGCAGTCGTCACCGTCGAACTCGAGAGCGTCGTGTCCATCGCCGTCGGCGTCACGGTAGAGTTCAACGCTCACGCTGGCCGAGGCGCTGTCCCCGCTCGCGCTTGTCGTTGTCACGGTCAGAGTCGCGCTCCCATCAGGCACGTCAGCCGTGTCCCAGGTCGTAGCGAAGTACAGACAGGCCTCGGAGCAAGTGAGTACGCACGCTTCGAAGATGGGGGCGCCGGTGTCATCGGTAGGCACCTCGGACGCCTCTGTCAGGCGGGCGATCTGGGTACCATCCAGGTCGAAGATGACCTCAGTGACATCAGCATCGTTTGCGACGTACGCAGCGAGTAGCTCGGAGCTTCCCAGCGTGCTTTCCGGTGACAGCAACTCGACCTGCAGTGGCTGGTCGATCTCGACGTCGATGCCGGCGGAAGTCATGTTGCCACCGTCGTCCTCGGCTTCGAGCGTGAGGCTGTGGAGCCCACTTTCGACGAGGCAAGTATCCAGGCTCCAGCGGTAGGGCGCATGGTCCGTGCTCAAACAGTCCGAACCGTCGAGGCAGAGAGTCAACTCTGCCACGCGTACATCGTCATCCGCTGTCGCCTCGATGCTCACGATCCCGTTGAGGCTCTCTCCGTCCGCGGGTGTGACGAAGGACACCGTAGGAGGATTATCGATGGAAACTGAGACGCTGTCCGAGTTCGTGTTGCCCACCGTGTCCCAGACCGTCAGCTTCAGCAGGTACTCACGGGCCTGCAATCCGACCGTGTCCCAGGACAAATCTGAAGGCTCACCATCCCATTCGTAGACTTCTTCATCATCTATGGTCAACTCGCTGTGCTCGATGCCGATGGCATCAGAAGCCGTGGCCGAGATGGTCGCCACACCCGACAAGGTGGCTCCATCGCGGGGCTCCGTAAAGCTCACCGACGGGTCGGTGTTGTCCACTACCACCTCAAGCATAGCTATGGATGTCTGGCCGATGGTGTCGGTCGCGACCGCCGACAGCGTGGTCGGTCCGTCGTCGAAGCTGACGCTATTCCACTCGATCACAAAGGGGACCGAGTCGTCCGTCGCCAGCAGGCCACCGTCCACGTAGAGCTGTACTGAGACCACGCCTACATCGTCCTTGGCGCTCAACGCCACAGAGACTTCTCCGCTGAGGACCGTGCCATGGCTCGGGGCGTCGAAGGAGATTCTCGGTAGCTCATCGCAGGGGTCTGCCGGATCCGCGACCTGAATTCTGATGGAGTGTTCTGCCATCCCACCGTCACCAGCGTCGGCGCGGGCCGTGATGATGTGCTCTCCCGCATCGGCAACCTCAGTGTTCCAGGTCCAGGTCCATGGGGGCGTTGGGGCCTCTTCTTGGATCGTTCCATCCAGCAGGAAGGCCACGCTCTCCACATCTTCGTCAGCAAGCGCCTCGACGGTCAGTTCCCCGCACACCACGCTGCCATCGGCCGGCTGGATGATCTCGATTGACGAGGGCGCAAGCCCGCCGTTGTCGACGAGCAGCCAGCTTGACGCCGTAGCCTGGTTTCCCGCTGCGTCCACGGCGAGCACGTCGATGAAGTGATTGCCGTTGGGCACCAGAGTGCTGTCCCAGGTGGTGGAGTACGGGGAGTTGGAGGCATCACCGACCAGAGTCGCATCTGCAAGGAACTCGACGTTGCGGACACCGATGTTGTCGTTCGCCTCGGCGAGGATCTCCACCACACCAGAGACCTCCTCCCCAGCCGTCGGACTGGCGATAGAGATCGTCGGGGCCTCCGTGTCTGGCTCCTCCGGTGTGCATCCCATCCCCACCAGCAGCATCAGAAGCGGTGCCATTTGCATGTCGGCCTCCATTACCTCTTGTTGAATTTGAGTATCGCGCTTTGCGCAGCAGTGCCGACTTCGTGCGAGGCGAACCAAGAACCACTCAGCCAGCCCCAAGGGCAGGCGAAGGAGCTTCCGTTGTCCGAAAAGCGACCATCAAAGGAAATATAGAGCACCAGAGTATACTGCGAGAGCCGCTATTGCTCACGCGAGGCACCTCCTTTCGTTCGAAGCGGACGGAGACTGCAGGACTCAATCAGATGGTTGCTGGCCGGTAGCTGGCCAGGGATGCGGGCCGACGGTTGACGGGCG
>CALDOK010000495.1 GCA_937912125.1 uncultured Pseudomonadota bacterium | reverse complement strand
CTGTTCCTCCTGCTGTTCGCCGCGACGACCCTGCAGGCCCAAGTGGCCGAGCCCGGAGGCGAGCCCGGAGGCGAGCCCGAGGCCCAGCCGCCTCCAGGTGCCAGCGCCGAAGAGCCCGCGCCGCCACCCATGCCCCACCAGGTGGTCCCCCACACCCAGGTGCCTCACCAGGTGGTGCTGCCCGACGATCCTGCTCCCGGAGACCATGAGCAGCCCCCTCCACCGCCCGACGAACCCGACCGCCCCCCACGCCTGATCCTCGACGCCGCCCCCACCTACCCCCAGACCGCCCGCGACCAGGGCATCCAGGGCGACGTCATCCTGCTGCTCGACGTTCGCGCTGACGGCTCGGTGGGCGCGGTGGAGCTGGTGCAGGCTCCCCACGAGCTGCTCGCCTGGCCCAGCATCCAGGCCGCCCACCAGCTGCTCTTCGAGCCTGCCTTCCAAGGCGGGCAGGCCGTGGACGTGCAGCTGCACTACCGCTTCCGCTTCGATCTGGGCCTGGCGGACGAGACGGGCCAGGCCGTGCCCGGCAGCCTGCACGCCCAGGTGGTGGACCCCGACGGCCTGGCGGTGCCCGGCGCCACGGTCAAGCTGCTCAACCTCGACGACGCCACCGCGGAGATCCAGATCCTCGAGCTGCGCCCCGACGGCAGCTTCAAGGCGCTGTTCCTGCCCTCGGGCCACTACAAGCTGCTGGTGGAGCACCCTTCCTTCTCGGCCACCGAGGCCGAGCTCGAGATCCGCGCGGGCGAGGTGCTGCAGCGCGCCATCACCCTGTTCCCCACCGGCGCCTACGAGATGGTGGTCAGCTACGACACCCGCACCTGGCGCGAGGTGGAGCGGGCGCCCCTCGAGGCCAACACCAGCACAGTCACCGGCACCTACGAGCTCACCCGCCGGGACATCGAGGCCAACCCCGGCTCCCTCGAGGACGTCAGCCGCGCGGTCCACAGCCTGCCCGGCGTGGTCAGCGACGGCGACATGCTGGCCAGCTTCCACGCCCGGGGGGGCGAGACCGACGACGTCATCTTCATGCTCGACCGCGTGCCCTTGCAGAACCCCTTCCACCTGGCCGGCTTCAACTCCATGTTCAACCCGGACATGATCTCCGGGGTGCAGTTCTACGCGGGCGCGGCGCCGGCCGACGTGCCCTCCGGCACCTCGGCGGTGCTGGCGGTGGAGTCCTGGGACGGCACGCCCAAGCAGGACGGCGACGACATGGACGGCGCCCTGGACATCAGCGCCTCGAGCCTGCGCGCCCACGTGATGGGCCCCATCGGGCAGAACACCAGCTTCGCCCTGGCCGCCCGGCGCTCCTACCTCGAGTCCTACTTCCAGGTCATGAAGTGGATGAACCTGCTGGACACGGCCTTCGCGGCGCCCGAGTACAGCGAGATCTCCGCCCGCTTCGCCTGGAAGCCCGACGCTCGCCACCGGGTCATCGCCACCGCGATGCGCTCGGGCGACTCCCTGGCCCTGGTCAACTCAGAGGACGCCTCGCTGATCAACTTCGAGGGCCACCTCGAGCTGGACAACAACCTGTCCATGATCTCGGTGGACCACCGCTTCGTGGCCAGCGAAACCCTCACCCTGCACTCCACCACCGCCTGGACCCGCGACCGCTCCTTCCTGCTGCGGAACATGGGCGGCGAGTACCGCCAGGACGTGCTCACCAACCGCTGGTTCGGGCGCAGCGATCTCTACGTCACCGCCGGCAAGCACAAGATCTCGGGGGGCCTGGACTTCAGCTACAACGCCGTGGACGCCGAGGGCATGATCGAGGATCTCCGCACGGACCCCACCTGGTACAACGGCCCGCTGGCCGACTACGCACACCCCCAGGTGGAGCTCGAGCAGGCCCTGCTCTACCCCGAGGGCTCGGCCTACCTGCAGGAGCTCTGGGAGGGGCCGGTGCAAGTCCGCCTGGGAGGCCGCGCCACCGCCACCGGCGCCACCGGCGAGCTGCTGCTCTCGCCGCGGGTGGGGCTGTCCATCCCCCTGCCCACAGGCACCGTCCCCAAGCTCTCCTGGGGCATCTACCACAAGACCCCCCGCGACCCCCGCGTCTACGACGTCGAGCTGGGCAACCCCCACATCCAGTCCGAGCGGGCGGTGCACTACGTGGCCGGTATCGATCAGGCCTTCCCCCTGCCAGGCGAAGAGGCCGGCGGCCTGCTGCGGGTCGAGGGCTACTACATCGAGCTGGACAACCTCGTCGTCAACCCGGACAACTGGGACGCCATCGAGCGGGGCATCACCTACACCAACGACGGCACGGGCACCAACCGCGGCGTCGACACCTTGCTGGGAGCCCGCAGCGGCCGCCTGCAGGGCATGGTCACCTACTCGTTCCTGGTGGCAGAGCGCACCAACCCCCTCAATGAGGTCTTCGCCCAGACCTTCGCCCCGGCCCAGGACCAGCGGCACACCCTGGGCGCTTCCCTCGAGTACCAGCTCAGCTCCCACTGGCGCACCACCGCCCGCTACAGCTTCCACACCGGGCGCCCGGTCTCCACGGTCGATGTGGTGGACGGCGCCGATCTGGTGGAGCTGTCCTGCATCAACTGCGAGCGGCTGGGGAACTACCACAACCTGGACCTGCGCGCCGAGTGGCGCCGTGCCATGGAGCACTACCGCCTGAGCTTCTACGTCGAGGTGCTCAGCGTCACCAGCCTGCTGCAGCCCAGCGACTTCGTGCCCACGGTCACGGTCACCGACGGCGAGCGGATCGACGGCATGTTCTCCCACCTGCCCACCCGGCCCTTCATCGGCGTGCGGGCGGACTTCTGATGCGTGCTGGCGCCCCTGGGGCTGGCGGCGTTGGCCCAGCGGTGGCGCAGGAGTCACGGGCCGCGCGGCTCGCTTGCTGACCCTCACCCCTGGCGATATGCGTGCCGGCCTTCCACCTCCCCGGAGTGTCGCCATGCCAGAGCTCATGCTCGAGATCAAGAAGCTGATCATCGAAGCGCTGATGATCGAGGACATGGAGCCCGGCGAGATCGGCGACGACATGGTGCTCTTCGGCGACGGCCTGGGCCTCGACTCGGTGGACGCCCTCGAGCTGGCGGTGGAGATCGAGCGCGTCTACGGGGTCACCTTCCCCGAGGCCTCCCGCAGCCGCGAGGTCTTCCAGAACGTGCGCAGCCTGGCCGCCTACATCGCCGAGCACCGCGCCAAGTAGCGGCGCGCGTCCGGCTGGCTGGGCCCACGACGATCAGGACTGGCCGCGCGACCCCTCGGTGCCCTCGATCCGCACCGGCATAGGCTGGGTGTCCGCCCCCGTGTACAGGGAGACGTGGGGGAACGGGATCTCGATGCCCTCGGCGTCGAAGCAGCGCTTGACCTCCTCGTACAGGTCGCTCCTGGTCTGGAAGAAGTCGGTGGCCGAGGCCCAGCAGGAGAACTGCAGATCCACCCCCGAGGCCCCGAAGCCCAGCACATAGACCGCCGGCTTGGGCTCCTCGAGCACCTTGGTGTGACGCTCGGCCAGGGCGAAGAGCACCTGGCGCACCCGCGCGATGTCCTCCTTGTAGGCGACCCCCACCATGATGTCGGCGCGGCGGATGGCGAAGCGGGTGAAGTTGACGAAGTCGGACTTCACGATGGTCTCGTTGGGCACCCGCACGTAGCGGTTGTCGAAGGTGCGCAGCTTGACCGAGAGCAGGTCGATGGACAGCACCTCGCCGGTGGTGCCCCCCACCGTGATGGCGTCGCCGGTCTGGAAGGAGCGCTCGAGGGCCAGGAACAGCCCCGAGATCAGGTTCGAGGCCGAGGTCTGGGAGGCGAAGCCGATGGCCACCGTGAGGATGCCCGCGGCCCCCAGCAGCACGCCGAGATCGAAGCCCAGCTGCCGCAACACCGAGGCCGCCACCAGCCCAGCGACCAGCCAGAACACCGCACGCCGGAACAACACCACGTTGTCGACGGCCCAGAAGCGCGCCGCGAAGCGCCCCACCATGGCCGCCAGGATGCGCGCGAGCAGCAGCCCGAAGACCAGCACCGCGCCGGCCCGCAGCCAGCTGGCCGCCCGCTCGGCGTGGGACCAGCTGTCGAGGGTCTGGAGGATCGTGTCCATGGCTTGGTTCTCCTCGAGATCAGCGCGGGCGCTCAGGGGATGAGGGAGTGGCTGAACATGGACCCGAGGGCGCGGGACACCACGTTGTCGCTGCCCTGGTCACGGGCGGGCGCCACCAGCACGGCCTGGCCAGCTTCGTCGGGCGCGCGGGGCAGCACCTCCACCTCCACCTGATCGCTGCCTTCCCTGCGCACCACGGAGACCCGCGAGGTCCAGAAGCCGCCGTCGGGCGACCGGAACAACGACAGCCGCGGCACCGGCAGGCGAGCCCGCACCACCGCCAGGGGCTCGGTGGAGCGGTTCCGGATCAACAGCGGCGTGGTGGCCCGATGGGGCCGGCTCGAGATCCCCTCGGCCAGGCGCATCAGGGGCAAGCGACCCGCGTAGCACCACTCCCCTTCGATGGTGCTGGGCCCGAACCAGGTCTGCTTGGGCTGCACCAAGGGCAGCTCCCGCAGGAGCTGCTCGCCCCCTTCGGCCCGCACCCCGACCCACAGCGACGTGGTGACATACAGCTGCACCAGCGACCGCGGGGCCACCGTGAGCTCGTGCATTGGCTGCACGATCACGGGCCTGTCCGCGAGCATGGGCGCCAGCACCAGCGGGCCCTGACTGTGGGGGAAGGCGTACGAGCACCGCTGGACCTCGTCGTCGAGGGCGGGCTCATCCGCAGAGAGGACCACCGCCATCACGGGGTCCCGACCCTCGGGGGCATAGCGCCAGCCCAGGGTCCAGTCGTGTACACCGCGCCCCACCCACAGTCGAAGCATTCCGGCGTGCAGCTCGGCGCCGTCACCCACGTCCAGCGCGTGCTGTGCCCAGATCTCGCTCATGCAGCCTCCGAGGTTCCGAACAGTGCAGGCACCGCCTAACCGAGGGCTGGCCCTTGGCCCTGCGCCCGCCCCCGACGCCAGCGAGCCCAGCCCCACACCGCTGGCCCCACCACCAGCGCCAGGCCAAGCCCCAGCACCGCGTCGCCCAGCAGGCAGGAGAGAAACATGTCGGGCACCTGGCCCGAGAACAGGGCCAGCTTGTCGATGAAGTCGTGCCCCTGGGCCTGCTCGATGGGGCGCCAGTAGCCGAAGCGGATCCACTCACCGATGCCGATGCCCGCAGCCACCAGCAAGGGCGCCAGCAGGGGGTTCGAGATGTTGGCTGCCAGGTAGACCGTGGCCTTGTTGAGCCGCAGGACCCAGGCCAGACCGATGCAGATACCAAGGTGCAACCCGTACAACGGCAGGGCGCCCACGAAGAGCCCCAGGGCCACGGCCAGGCCCAGCCGGTGAGGCTCGGAGTGCTCATCACGGACGTGCCGCCACAGCTTGGCGAGGGCCTTGCGCACCGCGTCTCCATGAAAGGGTCCAGCAGAGAGCGATGCTATCGCCCGCACCGACCCCACGCACCTGTGGTTCGTCAGCTGCGTCACCAGCGCCCCGGCGCCCCCCCCCCTCGCGTCGCCCGGGGGGTCGGGATAGGGCGGAGGCCTCCCCACAGCCGAGGTCGCCAACCGTGGAGCGCGTGGTCATCACAGGCCTGGGTCTCATCAGCTGCCTCGGGCGGGACCGCGACGAGATCACGGACTCCCTGCGCAGCGGAACCCCGGGCCTGGTGCGGGATCCCCGCCGCATGGAGCTGGGCTTCCAGTCTCCCCTCACGGGGGCCCTGCGGGACTTCGACCCCCGCCGCTGGGTCAGCCGCAAGGAACGCCGCGCCATGGGCGAGCCCGCCCTGTACGCGGCCTGTGCCACCCTCGAGGCACTGGAGCATGCCGGCCTGGGACGCGACGCCCTGCGAGGCCCCGACTACGGCGTGGTCTTCGGCAACGACTCCACCTGCGGCGCCGCCTACGACTACGGCGCCCGCACCGTGGCCGAGGGCAGCACCCGCGGCCTGGGCGCTTCGGCGGTGGTGGAGTGCATGAACTCCTCGCCCAACATCAACCTCAGCGTATTGCTGGGCACCCAGGGGGCCTGCTGGACCGTCAGCGCCGCCTGCGCCTCGGGCGCCCACGCCATCGGCCAGGCCTGGGGCCTGGTGGCTACGGGCCAGCAACAGGCCGTGGTCTGCGGCGGCACCCAAGAGCTCCACTGGGCCGGCATGGCCGGCTTCGATGCCCTGGGGACCTTCTCCACCTGGGACGGCGATCCCGCCCAGGCCGTGCGCCCCTTCTCGGCCGACCGCATGGGCCTGGCGCCCAGCGGCGGCGGCGCGGCCCTGGTGGTCGAGAGCCTGTCCCACGCCCAAGCCCGCGGGGCGCCGATCCTGGCCGAGATCCTGGCCTACGCCTTCAGCTCCGACGGCAGCCACGTCACCTCCCCCTCGGGCGCTGGCGCGGCCCGCTGTATCCGCACGGCCCTGCGGCAAGCCCGCGTCGGCCCAGGCGAGATCGAGTACGTCAACGCCCACGCGGCGGGCACCCCCGTGGGCGATCGGGTCGAAGCTCAGGCGATCCTCGAGGTCTTCGGCTCCAGCGGTCCGCCGGTGTCCTCCACCAAGGCGCTCACGGGCCACGAGTGCTGGATGGCGGGGGCCTCCGAGCTGGCCTACACCCTGCTGATGTGCCACGGCGACTTCCTCGCCCCCAACCTGAACTTCAGCGCACCCGACCCCGGGCTCGAGGCCCTGGACGTGATCACCACCACCCGCCACCAGCGGGCCCGGCTGGTGCTGTCCAACTCCTTCGGCTTCGGCGGCACCAACGCCGCGCTGGTGTTGCGCGTCCCGGAAGACTCCCCATGAGCTCCTCGCTGCCCCCCGTCACAAGCCTGATCCCCCACCGGGGCCGCTACCTGCTCCTGGACCACCTGATCAGCCTCGAGGGCGACACGATCCAGGCCCAAGGCCACTTCGAGATCGACGACGTCGAGGGCCACTTCCCCGGCCAACCCGTAGTGCCCGGCGTGTTGTTGCTCGAGGGCATGGCCCAGACCATGCTCTGCCTGCACCTGTCCCACCCCGAGACCGACCCGGGAACGCCCTACCTCACAGGCTTCGAGAAGGTGCGCTTCCGCGCGCCGGTGCTACCCCCAGCCACGGTCACCTACAAGGTCACCCTGCAGGAGATGCGCTTCGGGCTGGTGCGCGCCTCGGGCACCGTGTTCTGCGACGGCAAGCGGGTCTGCAACGCCAAGCTCAGCGGCGTGATCATGCCCCCCGACGGCTCCGCCCCCACCGGCACTGGCGGGCAGAGCGCCTGATGGCCCCTCGACCCAAGGCCGCCGTCATCGGTGCCGGCATGTCCGGCCTGGTCTCCGCTGTGTTGCTCGCCATGCACGGCTGGGAGGTCCACGTCTTCGAGCAGCACCACAAGCCCGGTGGCCTGCTGCATCGTTTCTTCCGGGGCGGCGTCCCCTACGAGACGGGCTTCCACTACTGCGGCAGCATCCAGCGTGAGCACATCCTGGGGCGCTGCCTGGCCCACCTGGGCGTGCTCGATCGCATCGACTGGGTGGCCATGGACCCCGACGGCTTCGACCGGGTCATCCTGCCACACATGGAGTTCCGCGTCCCGGTGGGCGTCGAGGCCTACCGCGAGCGGCTGAAGTCCACCTTCCCCGCCGAGGCTGCCGGCATCGACGGCTACATGGCCGACCTGCTCGAGGCCATCCGGCACTACGGGCTGTACCGCTTCGAGGACAGCATCGACACCGAGCAGTTCATCCGCTGGGAGGGCGTGAGCCTGGACGAGGTGATCGCTCGCCACGTGCGCGACCCCAGCCTGCGCGCCATCCTCGCGGCCCAGTCTTCCCTGTACGGCGTCCACACCCACGAGGCCCCCTTCGGGCTGCACGCCGTGATCATGCATCACTTCTTGAGCGGCGCCTACCGGGCCCGCGGGGGCGGCGACGCCCTCACCGGAGCCCTGGTGGATCGGCTGCGGGAGCTCGGTGGCGAGCTGCACCTCAGGGCCGAGGTCACCCAGATACTGGTGGACGACAAGCGCCGGGTGCAGGGGGTCGAGCTGGCCTCGGGTCAACGCGTGGACGCCAGCCTGGTGTTCTCGAGCCTGCACCCGCGGATGCTCTTCGACCTGATCCCCGACGACGGCCTGGTGCGCAAGGCTTACCGCTCGCGCATCATGGGTCAGCGCCTCGGCTTGGCCCACTTCGGCGTCTACGCCCAGCTCGACCGCGAGCCCCACGAGATCGGCCAGGCCAACATCTACCGCATGTCCACCAACGACCCCTCCTGCATCCTGCGGGACATCCGCCCGGGTCATGTGCCCTTCTACTTCGCCGCCGCGCCGCCGCCGTCCCCGGACCGCGATGGTCGGCCCGCCCACACCCTGCTGCTCTCCGCCGCCCTGAGCTGGGGGCAGATCGCACCCTGGGCCGACACCAGCCCCGGACGCCGACCTGCCGAGTACAAGCAGCTCAAGACCGAGCTCGAGGCCACCGTGCTCGAGGCCTTCATGCAGGACTTCCCGTCCCTGCGCGGCCACGTAGTGCGCAGCGAGGCCTCCACGGCCCTGTCCACCCAGCGCTACACCCGCTCCCCATGTGGGGCGATGTACGGCCACTACCACAGCATCGACCAGATGGGCCGCTACCGGCTGCCCCAGATCATTCGCATCCACAACTTCGTCCAGGTCGGCCAGGGCGTGTTCACCCCCGGCATCCTCGGCACCACGCTGTCAGCCTACTACGGCTGCGGCTACCACCTGGGCCTGGCCCGCCTGGTCCAGGAACTGGAGGCCACATGAGGCGCGTCGTCATCACCGGCATGGGGCTCCGCAGCGCCCTGGGCAACACCCCGGACGAGCTCTTCGACGCACTGCTCGCGGGCCGCTCGGCGGTCCAGACCCTCGATGAGTGGCGGTCCATCGCCGACCTGCAGTGCCTGGTGGGCGCCCCGGCGCCCAGCTTCGACCCCGGCGACATCCCCCGCAAGCACCGCCGCAGCATGGGCAAGGTCGCCATGATGGCGGTCACCGCCG
Organism: uncultured Pseudomonadota bacterium; assembly: GCA_937912125.1. Classification (GTDB taxonomy): domain Bacteria; phylum Myxococcota_A; class UBA796; order UBA796; family JAFGLY01; genus CALDOK01. The sequence goes on along the minus strand of CALDOK010000495.1, from coordinate 10,150 downwards.
CCGTGGACGCCGTCAAGATGGCGGGCCTGGACGAGGCCACCCTCACCGGCGGTCGCACCGGCGCGGCCATCGGCTCCACCATGGGCAGCAACAAAGCCGAGGAAGAGTTCTGGCGCCACCACCTCGAGACCGGCTCGGCCTACGGCCTCAAGTCCACCCACTTCCTCAAGGTCATGTCCCACACCTGCGCCACCAACGTGGCCATGTTCCTGGGGCTCACCGGCGAGGCCATCTCCACCAACGCCGCCTGCGCCTCGTCCAACCAGGCCATCGGCGCGGCGCTGGACCGCATCCGCTACGGACGGGTCGACGTGATGCTGGCGGGCGGGGCCGACGAGCTGCACGTCGCGGCGGCCATCACCTTCGACGTGATGGGCGGCGGCTCCAGGGCCTTCACCGACCAGCCCCACCGCACCCCGCGGCCCTTCGACGCCCAGCGCGACGGCATCGTGGTGGGCGAGGGCGCTGGCATCCTGGTGCTCGAGGCCTACGAGCACGCCATCGCCCGCGGCGCCACCATCCTGGGCGAGGTGCTGGGCTACGGCGGCGCCTCGGACGCCGTCAACATGGCCCACCCGGCCCCCGAGGGCATGGTCACCGCCATCCGCCTGGCCCTGCGGGACGCGGGCATCGACGCCAGCGCCATCGACTACGTCAGCGCCCACGCCACGGGCACGCCCATCGGCGACGCCGCCGAGGCCGAGGCCCTGTACGAGGTCTTCGGAGGCGAGGTGCCGGTCAGCTCCACCAAGGGTCACCTGGGCCACACCATGGGCGCCTGCGGGGCGCTCGAGGCCATCACCTGCCTGCTGGCCATGCAGCGAGGGATCGTGCCTCCCACCCTCAACCTGGAGCAGCCGGACGTGGCCCCCATCCTGCTGCCCACCCAGCCCCTCGCGCGACCGCTGCGCCACGCCCTGTCCACCAACTTCGCCTTCGGCGGCGTGAACACGGCGGTGGTGCTCGAGGGGCCCCAGCGGCCCTGACGTCCGCGACAGCCTCCCTTGATGATCCCCCATCGAGGCTGTAGACTCCTGCCATGCATCGCCCATTGAGGGCGAGCCAGGCACGGGATCGTGCAACCACGGGAGGACATGATGACCCATCGCAGCGCCCTGCTCCTGCTCGGCCTCACCCTGCTCGGCTGCCCCAAGCAAGACGACACGGGCGTGCCCCCCGAGGCGGACGCAGACACCGATGCAGACGCGGACAGCGACACGGATGCGGACTCCGACGCAGACGCCGACACCGACGCAGACGCAGACGCCGACACCGACGCAGACGCAGACGCAGACGCCGACACCGACGCGGACACCGACTTCACCGAGCTCGTCTTCGACGCTGACGGCAAGATCCAGGCCGCCGACGCCATCGACCCCGCCGGCGACCGCGACCTCTTCTTCGTGCAGCCCGAGCTGGGCACCTTCGTCCAGGCCTTCACCGCCTCCTACATCTACGATGAAGATGGTGTGCCGGACACCGTGATGCGTCTGTACGACTCCACCGGCGCCATGCTGACCGAGGGCGACGACTTCCCCTACTGGTCCTGGGGCACCGACTCGGCCCTGTACTGGCAGGCCACCGACGCCAGCGGCTACTACCTCGAGGTGCTCGAGTGGTCCGACTGGGCCGGCGAGACCCCCATGGGCGGCAGCCGCTACGACTACGAGCTGTACCTGAACGAGCTGGTGGTCACCGACTACGAGTGGTCCGACGACGACAGCGCCGCGGAAGCCGACACCATGTACGACCAGGCCGCGGCCTCCGAGACCGACAGCATCTGGTACTACTGGTGGCTGTTCGGGGAATACGCCACGGATCAGACCTACCCCCTGCAGCTCTTCGGCGAGATCGAGAGCGCTGGGGACGTGGACTACTGGGCCTTCGAGGTGGACTCCGCGTCGGTCGGCCACTACCTGCAGGCCTCGTTCTGGAACGACTTCACCGGCGAGTTGGCCCCCAGGTTGTCAGTGTACGACGAGTCCGGCGCCCTGTTGGGGCAGACCGAGAACCCCGGCTACACCACCGGCTCGATGGCCTGGTGGTACGACGCGGGGGTCACCTTCCAGCTGCCTTCCGCCGGCCGCTACTACATGGTGGTCGAGGACGTCGACGGCAACGGCGGCGAGGGCGCGGGCTACTTCTACCCCCTGATCGTCTCCGGGCCCTGGTACTTCAACGAAGACCCCTGGGAGACCGAGGACAACCACCCCATCACCTCGGCCCAAGCCCTGACCATCAACGAGAGCACCACCACCGCCGGCTACTACTACGGCATCTACGCCGGTGCGCTGGACTCCACCGATGACGCCAGCGACAACTTCATGCTCACCGCCGCGGACACCGACGGGCTGACCGGCAAGTACCTCAGCGTCTATGTGGAGACCGCCATGCACGGTTCCCTGCTGGACGCCCAGGTCACGGTCTACGAGCGCGACGGCAACGCCATGGTGGAGCTCAGCTCGGCCACCATCGACCCCGCGGGTGTGTCCGCGGACGATCCTGCCATCTGGGACCTCGCGCTCACCAGCGACAACGACATCTACGTGGCCATCGAGCACGAGACCGGCGCCGAAGACGCCGACAGCGCCCGGTACTACTTCGCCGAGGCGGTGGTCTACGACTCGCCCATCAACTGATCCCCACGCAGGATGGGTGGAGCGCCGTCGCGGGTGATAGGCTCGGGGACTGCTGGAGGTCTCATGGAGCTACAGGGTCTCAACGCCATCGTCACCGGCGCCAGCCGCGGTATCGGCCGGGCCATCGCCCTGGAGCTGGGCCGCGCGGGCGCACGGGTGCTGGTCAACTACGCCCGCAACGCCGAGCTGGCCGAAGAGGTCGCGTCACAGATCCCCGAAGCGCGCGCGCTCCAGGCCGACGTTGCCAGCACCCAGGGCTGCGAAGCTCTGGTGGCCGCCTGCAAGGAGTGGGGCTCGGTGGACATCGTGGTCAACAACGCCGGCATCACCGCCGACGGCCTGTGCATGATGATGAGCGACGACGACTTCGATCGGGTGGTGGCCGTCAACGCCGGCGGCTGCTTCCGCATGTGCCGGGCGGCGCTGCAGCCCATGGCGCGTCAGCGCTCGGGCTCCATCATCAACCTCACCAGCATCTCGGGCTTCCGCGGCAACACCGGCCAGACCAACTACTCTGCGTCCAAGGCCGCCATCATCGGCATGACACACACCCTGGCCCGGGAGATGGGCCGCCGCAAGATCCGGGTCAACGCCGTCGCCCCCGGCTTCATCGAGACCGACATGACCAACGTCCTGCCCGAGGTGGCGCTGGCGCAGGTCAAGCAGAACATCCCCCTGCGCCGCTTCGGCCAGCCCCAGGACGTCGCCCCCCTCGTGCGCTTCCTCGCGGGGCCCGGCGCCACCTACATCACAGGCCAGCTCTTCGTGGTCGACGGCGGCATGTCCTGCTGAGCCTGGAACCCTGCTCCTCGTAGGGGTACCCACACCAGCCGCCCTACCCACCACCGGTCGGCTTGCCCGGGCTTGACGATCCGAATACACCCGGCCCCCCGCGTCCCCCCCGTCCGCGCGGTGTCTGGAGAGAGCTGGCGATGTCCCCCGAATCGATCATCAGCAAGATCGACGAGATCCTCGTCGAAGAGTTCGAGCTCGAGCCCGAGAGCGTCGTGCCGGATGCGCGGCTGCGCGAGGACCTCGACCTGGACAGCCTCGACGGCGTCGACCTGGTAGTGGCCCTCGAGAAGGCCTTCGACTTCCGCATCGACGGCAAGGTCGTGGTCGAGATGAAGACCGTGGGCGACATCCACGACTACGTGCGCAACCACTTCGGCTCCAGCGAGCAGATCCAGGCCGCACGGGCCGCCGTCACCGCATAGTCGCTCAGCCGCTCATCGCCTGAGGCCGCACGCTGAAGCTTCAGTCTTTCCGCTCTTGGACCGAAGGTCCTAGGGGTTCTGGCATACTCGACATGCCAGGCCTTTGCCGAGATGCGAGCGGAGAGACCCGATGACCGACCCAATCCCCGAGCAGCTCCTGGCCCGCGACCCTTGCACGCTCAAGGCTGGCCTGCTCGGCAAGCGCGGCCAGCTCTCCCTGTACGGCGACCGGGTGTTGTTCTCCACCGCTGGCGGCATCAAGGGGCACGAGCTCACCCTGGACCGGCTCGAGTGGCTCGAGCTGCGCGGCCGGAGCCGCCGCCTGCTGGCGCTGGGCTTCGAGGGGGGCGAGAGCGCGTTCAAGCTCGATCAGGCCGCGGCGCGCTTCGGCGATCTGTGCGCCCTGCTGGTCCAGCTCCACCCCACCCCACCCTGGCTCGATCCACGCTTCGGCAAGGCCGACGTCGAGGCCGTGGACGGCTTCCTGGGCGGCTGGGCCGAGAAGCTCCAGGAAGGCGAGCGGCTGCTGCTCTGCGAGTGGGCCCTGGCCTGGAGCGGGGACAGCCACGTTCGCTGCGGCTGGCTGGCCCTGACCTCCCACCGCATCCTCTTCCTGCCCAACGCCAGCGGCCCCCGGCGCGCCGCCACGCGCAGCTACCGGCCCAAGCTCATCGAGCGGCTCCAGGACAACGAAGACAGCTCCGGCCAGCTCTCCTTCGTGGCGGGGGGGGAGCACCTGCGCTTCGATCCCTATGGCGGCGCCGCCTTTGTGCGGGAGTTCTGGAGCTTCTGCGACGCCCCCATCCACAGCGCCGAGGACAGCCAGGTGCGCGGCGGGCAGAGCCTTCGCCGGGTCGAGGGCAACGCGCCCATGGTGCGGGTGATGCGGACGGAAGGCGACGATCTGGTGCTCGAAGATCTGTTCATCGAGGCCAGATCCAAGCGACTCGAGATCCGGGTGCGCAACGCCGATGCGCCCGAGCTGAAAGCGGGTGAGACCTGCGTGGTGGAGGTGATCAAGCGCGCGGGGCTCTTCCGCTTCGAGGGCACGGTCGCCGGCGTCACGCCTCTGGATGACGGCCCCTTCAAGCCCACCCACGCCCTGATCCAGCTCGAGCCCACCAGCGACATCCGCTTCGTCAACCGCCGCCGGGCCTTCCGCGTGGAGGTCAACATCCCCATCCACGTGCAGGTGCAGCGCCGATCCCCCAAGGGCGGCTGGGAAGACCCGGTCTCCACCCTCTTTCGCATGGCCGACATCAGCAACATCGGCTGCGCCCTGGTGGGGCCCAGGGACGTGGACCCCTCTGCCCGCTTCTCCTTCGATCTGCCCCTGGGAAGCGACGGCGAGACCCTCCCGGTGCAGGCCGAGTGCGTCCACGTGATGCAGCTGCCGGGCACCGACCTGTCCCGCCAGTACGGCTGCCACATCCTGGGCTTGGGGCAACGCCAGCGCGACCGCATCCAGCAAGAGGTGGTGCGCCAGGAGCGCATCCAGCTGCAGCGGAGATCCCGCATCAAGCGGTGACGATCACGCCCAGGGATCGTGGAAGTTGTACCACTGGCGGGGGTAACGCCGGGCCCAGGCTTCGAGCTGGCTGGCGAAGCGCTGGGTCCAGCGCGTCAGATCGGCGTCGCGCTGGCCGCGGCTGGTGAAGCGCAGCTCCCAGGGCTCGCCCGCGATGACCCGGTAGCGGCCGCCGCCTTCGTGGAAGCAACCCAGCACGAACAGCGGGGCCTTGGCCAAGGCCGCCAGCAGGAAGGGACCGGTGGGCAGCCGCACGGTGGCGCCCAGCAGCTGCACCTCGACCGCGCGCTCGTCCACAACGCGGTCGCCCTTGATGGCCACGATCTCGCCCCGGCGCAGGGCTCGGATGACCTCGAGGCTGGCCAGATCCTCGCCGGCGTTCAGAGAGATGACCCGGGGGGCCTGGCCATCGGGTAGGTGCCGGCGCAGCAACACCATGTAGGGGTCGTCCCCCGAGGTGTACTGAAGCACGTTGACCGGACGCTGGAACTCCACGGTCTGCAAGGCCGTGGCCCCGAGATCCGGGTTGCCCATGTGGGCCGTGAGGAAGATGGCTCCGCGGGTCTCGAGGGTCTCCTTGGCCCGGGCGGTGTCCTCGTGGATCATGGTGAAGGCGGTGGGCCCCTTCACCAGCAGCACGAAGCGATCCACGATGCTGCAGGCGAAGGCGTGGAAGATGCGCCAGGCATCCAGCCAGCCCGCCCGCACCGGCAGCCCCGCGGCCTGAGCGCGGCGCAAATAGGCCGACACCCCGCGGCGATGAGACGCGGCGAAGACCAGGTAGAATGCCGACAGCACCACCATGGCGGCGTGGGTGGGCCGACGCCCCAGCAGGCGGATCATGCCCAGGAAGAAGCTCCAGCCCCAGACCGTGCCCAGGTGGCGGCCCCGCCACTCGCCCCCCGGCGCGGGCACCCGGTTGATCCAGGTGGGGGGCCACAGGATGCGCAGGGTGACCAGCCGGGTGTTGAGCAGCGAGATGCGGACGTTGTCCCAGAAGGGCCTGAAGGAGCTGACCCGCTCTTCTTCGGGTGGGTAGAACACCCGGCAGGGCAGGTCGCGCACTGCCACGCCCCGCCACAGGGAGCGCACCAGGACCTCCACCTCCCACTCGTAGCGTCCATCGCCCAGCCCCAGGGTCAGCACGGGCTCGAGGGGGTAGGCGCGGAAGCCGCACTGGGTGTCCCCCAGCCTGTGGCCGGTCTCGACCCAGGTCCACCAGTTGGAGAAGTTCATCCCGAACTGGCTGCGCCCGGGAGCGGTGCTCATGTCCCGCACGCCCGCGTGGATGGCCCATGGATCGGCACGGCAAGCCTCGATGAAGCCGGGCAGGTCAGCAGGATCGTGCTGCCCGTCGGCGTCCAGGCAGACGGCGTGGGTGTAGCCCTGGCGCCAGGCGTGGTGGAAGGCGGTGTTCAGGGCGGCGCCCTTGCCCAGGTTGCGGGGGTGGACCAGCACCGTGACCCCGGGCACGTCTCGGGCGGCGTCGCCGGTGCCGTCCACGCAGCCGTCGTCCACCACGATGACGTCCACACCGTGAGCCCGGCAGGCCTGGGCGACCCCGGCGATGGTGCCGCGGTTGTCCTTGGACGGGATCACCACCACCGGCTTGAAGGCGGAGGCCCCTGCAGGGCGGGGGGGCAGGCGCACCCGTCCGAAGCGGCGAGACAGGCCCGTGCCCAGCAACCAGGCGGCGTTGAGCGCCAGGGCCAGCAGCAGCCGCTCGTCTCCACCCAGCCGGCCGCGCCACAGCCAGACCGCCACGGCTGCCGCCGAGACCAGCAGCAGCAGGGCGCCGTCCCAGCCAGGCCAGGCACGGCGACGGGCTGGGCGCTCAGGGGACATGGATGACCTCGCCCGCGAGGGTGACCACGTAGCCCCGGCGCGTGTCGCTGATCACGGCCTTGCCTGGCTGGATGACGGCGCTCACCGCTCCCGCGGGGCCCCTCCAGGTCCGGACGATGCCGCCGCCGTCGAGGGGCCGCTGCGTGACCACGCCCCCCTCCACAGCGCAGCGCTCCACCGGGCAGCCCCAGAGGAAGACCAGGGCCAGATCGCGGTCGAAGGGCAGGCGCTCGAGCCAGGGGACCCAGCTGGGGTCGGGGGCGCGGACATCCACCTGCTCGCCCAGCCGAGCCACCCGGAACAGCTCGGTGCCCGCCGGGGTCATGGCCGACACCTCGACGCCCCCGTCCTCGAGGACCGCCGCCATCAGCCCCGCGAAGCTGTGGCCGTGGGCCTGGATGGCGAACTGGCAGACGCGCTCCTGCCGGGTGTCCATCACCTCGAGGGTGTGCTTGGGCGCGCATGCCACCAGCACCGCGAGCAGCAGGACCATCATGGAGCCTCCTCCAGCCCCAGCATGGCGCGCAGCTCGCGGACCTGGTGGCCGTGCTCCGGGGGGGATTCCAGCGCTCGCTGGGCGAAGGGACGCGCCTCTGGGGTGCGGCCTTGATCCATCAGGGCTTGGGCCAGCGCCTGCAGCGCCTCGGGGTGGTCGGGGGTGAGCAGGAGCGCCTGACGGGCCATGGCCTCGCGCTCGAGGGGCTCTAGGGGCTCGGCCTGGCGCAGCAGGGCGCGGGCGCGGTGTACGGCCAGGGTGGCGTCCAGGTCGCCGGCGGGGACCACCTCCACCGGCTCGATGGCGCCCCCGAGGGCGGCGCCGAGATCGTAGGCCACGTAGCCCCCCGCAGTGTTGGGGCTGCGGCTGACCCACAGCACCCCCGCGGTGGCGTCGAAGACCACCGAGTGGGTCGCGATGTCCGCGTCGATGGCGTGGCGATGCCCCCGGGGAAGGGCCACGCCCCCCAAGCCCTGGCGATCCCGGAGGATGTCGACCGCACGGGCCATGTCCAGCTGCCCGCGATGCTGTTCCAGCAGCTCCTCCATGCGCGCCAGCCGCGGCACCGTGGTGCCCTCGGCCATGCGCTCCCGATTGACGGTGTGCTCGGCGAAGGCCGGAGATCGGAAGTGGTTGGACACCCCCATGCCCCCTCGCACCGGCAGGCGCTCCACCCGGTCGACGGTGACCTCGAACAAGGCCGCCTCCCCCGCGGCGCCGTCCACCACCAGGATGTTCTCCGCGACGAAGCGCTGCCGCTCGCGCAGGATGGCCTCGACTTCGTCCAGGGAGCTGGCGTACTGCAGCAGCTCCCGGGCGATGAGGCTCATGGGAGTACCCGGTCCGGTGGGGGGCGCAGAGGCCCCCGCCTGCAGCGCCAGCGCCAGGCCGCGGGCGTTCATGCCCGAGACCACCCCAGAGAAGCTGGCGAAGGAGACGGACACGAAGGGGATGCCCTCATCAGGGGTGACGAAGGAGACCAGCTTGTCCTGATCGAACAGCCGGCCCCCGTCGAAGTCGAAGTTGCGGGCCAGCAGCCAGTGGCCGTCGGCGGTGTAGCCCGGGCCCGCCATGAAGCCGGTGCAGGCGTGGACCATGGGGCTGTCCACCAGGGCCTGCCCGATGTCGTGGACCGCGTGGTAGTACACCTTGCGGGTGTAGCCGGGAGCCATCCAGTCGTGGTGCTCGCCGGTGGCGGCCACATAGCCCGCGACCTCGCGCCGCTGCTCGGGCAGGATCCATCGGTCCAACCCAGGCATCCCGATGAACACGCCCCGCAGGATGGCGAAGCGGGCCAGGCCGTTGGGCACGGCTCGGGCGAAGGTGTCCAGCAGCTCCCGCTCCAGCCGTTCGTCCATAGGCGCGGTCAGCGCTCCTGCGGCGTAGCCCCGCTCCCAGGCGTCGCCGTGGAGGCTCGCGGTGTACACGCCCTGCGTGCGCAGGAGCCGATCCGGCCCATAGCGGAGATCCCCTGGAGCGACCTGCTCGATGCTGTGATCTGGCATCGGGCCAGCGGGAGGCGCCAGGAAGAACACCTGGCTCAGCAGCACATCGACGATCAACCCCAGCAGCGCAAGCCAAGCCAGGCGGGTGGACCAGCGATGCATCCAGACAGGCAGGAGGCGCTCTCCCCGCACGATGGCGGGCACCAGGCCCAGGGCGATGATGGCCGCTGTGCTCATGCCGACCAACACCGCCAGACCCACGCCGAACAGGGCCGGGCTGCGGGCCACCACCAGGATGCCGAAGCCTGTGAGGGTGGTGAGGGCCGACAGCAGCACGGCGTAGCCGGTGTGAGCGCTGGCGCCTCGACGCTCACCCTCGGCCATGAACACGCCGTAGTCCAGGCCGAGCCCCAGGATCAGCACCATGCTGGCCGCGCTGACGGCGTTCCAGGGCACCTGCAGCATGGCGAAGGCGCCAACCGCCAGCACCAGCGCCGCAGCGCAGGGCACGAACGCCGCCACCACCATGCGGGGCTGTCGGTAGCGGATAGCCAGCATCAGCAGCACCCAGCCCGCCGCCAGCCCACCCAGGCGCTTCAGCTCGCTGAGGATCTCCTGGATACCAGCCCGAGCGAAGCTCGAGGGCACCACCAGCTCGGCGCCAGGAGCGGCGGCCTGCAGCGCGGCCGCTACGGGCTCGAGCAGGCTGTCGTCGGCGGAGACCACTGAGATCATCACCGACCACCCCAGGTCGGTGGGCTGCACGTGGTGCTCCACCAGCTCGGCCAGCGGCGTGTCGGCCCAGATCTCAGGGGACAGCGGCTGGCTGGGCACGGCCAGCAAGCGCTCCGCGGCGCCGCTCAGCACGCCCGGGCTGAAGCCCAGCTCGGACGCGGCGGCCTCGATCTCGACCTGCAGCGCGGGGGCTGCGGGCAGGGCGGCGCGGCGGGCGGCCCGCAGGGTGGGGCCAGGCAGCAGCG
>CALDOK010000494.1 GCA_937912125.1 uncultured Pseudomonadota bacterium | reverse complement strand
GCTCCCGCTGCTGGACTTGAACCAGCGACACCCGGATTAACAGTCCGGTGCTCTAACCAACTGAGCTAAGCGGGATCACTGTCAACGCCCGCGGGAACTTTCCACCCGACGAGCGCCGCGAAACTATCGCTGTGGTGGGCGGGCGTCAAGGCTCGATGCCGAGGGCCTCTGCGGACCTGTGTCCCTCGAATCCCTTCACCCGCCGACGTTTGTCCCTGGTACCAGAACAGGGGGGGACCCCGAGGGGCTCTGGGCCTTGGGCGGCCGCCCGAAAAGCGTCATTCATCGGTGGCAGACAGCGCAGAAGATAGCTGTGGCTGGGCCGTGTGTTCGGCTCTTGGAGGCATTGGTCCCGGGAGTGTTCGGAAGTGGGGGACATGGGTGCCCGTGGAGGGGAGGGGCTCGGGTGTGGCGCTGGGGTTGCTACAGACTGCGTGACATCACGCGACAAGAAAACCGCTCGCGCGGCGAAACTGGCGGGTGGCGGCGTCCGATGAGCACCACAGCCACAGGACACCCACCATGACCATCGCACTGCTCGCCGCCCTGCTCATCGCGCCCAGCGCCGAGGCGTACACCATGATGCAGAACGACTACGGCGCCTCGCTGTACTGGCGGCAGATGCCCATCAAGATCGCCATCAACCCCGAGAATCCCTACGGGCTGAGCGATGACGAGGTGGAGGACGCGGTGCTGACCGCGGCCGAGACCTGGGAAGCGGTGGGCGCGGCGATCGAGTTCGAGTATCTGGGCTTCACCGACACGGCCGAGATGGGCTTCGACCAGGAGAACGTGGTGTTCTTCACGGATCAGTGGGAGCAGGGCGACTCGAAGGCCGCCATGACCTACAACTGGACGACCGAAGATGGGGCCATCGTGTCCTTCGACGTTGGCATCAACTCCGAGAACTACGAGTGGACCACTGACGAGCTGGATCCGGTGATGGACATCGAGAACGTGATGGCTCACGAGCTCGGTCACGTGCTGGGACTGGGCCACTCGGACATCGACGACCTGGCCACGATGTGGGAGAGCACCTCGCCCGGTGAGCTCATCAAGCGCAGCTTGCGTCCCGACGACGAGAATGGGCTGCTGGCCAACTACGGCGCCGACGTCCCGATGGGCCTGGCCTGCAGCAGCTCCGGCAGCTCGAGCGGCAGCGCCCTGGGTTGGCTGGTGGGCCTGTCCTCTGCCGGCCTCTGCCTGCAGCGCCGCCGCCGCGACGTGTAGGAGGGACGCCCGGCCTCGCGACGCTCGGCTACGGTGCCCAGCAGCCGTGTCGTCTCGCTCTGGTTGTACCAGCCCTGCACCGGGGCAGGCCGGCTCGCCTATTCTTCGAAGCCGTCGCGGGGCCCGGCACCTGCGCGCCAGGCCGCGTCGACAGCCTTACGATCGCGGGGGCGAGCCCGCTCGAGCCCACCGCGCCTGAGGCGCTTGGCGACGATGTGGCGCTGGCGTGCCTTGTACAGGGCGTGGGCGTTCTCGCCCTTCTCGTTGGCCTCGGCGGTGGCGGCGTCGAGGATCTGGAACTCGACCATGACGTAGACCACTCGCCCCAGCAGCAGGTGCTGGACCGGGTCGCGGTCTTCGAGGAAGGAGTCGATGCGCACAGGGAAGTCGACGATGAAGTTGATCATCTGGTAGCTGGCGCCCGAGAAGGGGTTGGGCTCCTGCAACAAGGGCTCGCTGTCGGGCATGGGGAACTGCAGCCCGGGGAGCAGGTGGTGGGCCTGCGGGTTGTCGCTCAGCATGTCCAGGAAGGAGCGCAGGTTGTTGTGGCTCTGCCCGGGAATCACGTAGTTGAAGGGGAAGACATGGCGGGTGAGCCAGACGACGGCGGGGAGAATCTGAGCCGAGTTCTCGGTGATGATGCGGAACCGGAGCTTGTCGAAGATGGTGGTGGCGTGGGACTCGGTCTTGACCAAGAGCTTGGTGATCACGGAGCTTCGGGTCTTGCGGCTGCCGTAGAAGGCCAGCAGAGGGAAGCCCTGCTGCCGCATGGAGTCGGCCAGCTCGACGATGCGGCGCTCGGCCAGCTCGATGAGGTGCGCTTCGCTCACGGAGGTCTGGAACTTGAGGTCGGCGGCTTCCATGTGGTTGATGACGTGCATCAACTTGAGGATGGCGCAGGCCAAGATCTGCGTTCGCCGGAAGCCGGTGGTGTTGCTGGCCGCCAGGAACACGTCCCGCACGTCCGAAGGATTGCGCAGGTCGTGGGGGAAGGCGAGCTTGTGGTTTTCTTCGAGGTAGTTGACAGCTTCGTTGAACAGGAAGCGCAGCCGCTCACGGTCCAGCGGATCGCGCGAGTCGAGCATGTGCAGAGCCAGGTACCGGTCGATCTTCTCGTAGGTGTCGAGGTCGAGCTTGTGCCAGTCGATGATGGAGTCGCCCTGCAGCACCAGCCTGGCGGCGTCGAGATCCTGCAGGTCGAGCTCCATCCGCTCGAGGGCGGCGTGGGTGGAGCAGTCGACGGTCAGGATGTCAGGGCGCAAGGGGTGGGCCTCGTGAACTCGAAGTGGGGCGAGCGCGATGCAGAGATCCAGGCTTCACAGATGTCTTGCTCGGGCTCCCGCCCGTAGTTACCTCGGCATCGCCATGCAAGCTCAACTTAGCGTCATCGCCACCGTCCGTCGTTCCCTCCAGGTTCTGGTGGGCAACCTCGGTATCTTCCTCGTGCTGGCTGTCCTGATGGCCGTGCCCGGAACCGTCCTGACCGACGGGCTCACGGAGCTGTTCTTGCAGCTCAACAAGGATCTGTTGGCCACCAACGGGGTCCTGGTGGACAAGCAGATCGCGGCGATCCTGTGCATGGGCCTGGCCGACATCGTCGCGCTGCCATGGGATCTGGTGGTCAAGACCTTGGCGGTGGCTGCTGTCATCCAGGTCTTCCTGCGCGCCAGCGAGGGCAAGCCGGTCACCATGAACAACACGTTCAGCTACGCGCTGAGCGCCTTTCCCCGCTTGTTCAAGCCCTTCGCCCTGGCGCAGCTGATCATCTTCGTGGGCTCCCTGGTGTACATCCCGGGCATCCTCTACGGGCTGTTCTACGCCTTCGTTGCGCCGGTGGTGTTGCTGGACCCGGGCGTCAAGGGTGTGCTCCGCCGCTCTACCCGGCTCACCCGCGGGCGCCGCGGCCGCATCTTCCGCATCTACTTGCTGTTCTTCCCCATCTGGGGTGCCCTGGCCTTGCTGGGCCCGCTGATGCTGCCCAACATGCACTTCGTCATCGCCTATGCGGCCTGGACGCTCAACGCGCTGGTGTGGTTCGTGATCGTCATGGCGGTGCTGCAGCTCTACGTCGAGCGCATGGACCAGCTGCAGTCCCTGATCGACCAGCACGAGTCCGATGACCCCGCCGTCGATGTGCCCCTGAAAGCGAAGATCTAGGCCGGCCCGTGGCCGTACCCCCAGCAGCGCTGCTCTCCAGCGCGGCCCAGCTCCTGCGGGATCACCGCCAGCTGGCGGGGCTGCCGGAGGGCGCCGCGGGCTGGGTGCTCGCGCAGGCCCTGCAGGCCCCGGCATGGGTGGTGATCGCGGATCCGGACCAGCTGGAGCGCACGGTGCGGGTGCTCGCGTTCCACGCCCCGGTCGGGGTTCGTGTGATGAGCTACCCCGGCGACGATCTGCCCCCTTACGCTGGTGTGGCGCCCCACCCCCGCCGGGTCGCACAGCGCCTGGCGGTGTTGGACGCGATGGCCCGCGGGGAGCCGATCCTCGCTGTGGCTCCCGTGGAAGCCCTGGCGGTGCGGGTGATGGAGCCGGAGGTCCTGGCTGGAGCCGTCCTGGAGCTGCGGGCGGGTGTCCGCCTGGGTCGCGAGGCCATGCGCCGTGGCCTGGATCTGCTCGGCTATCAGGTGGCGGTGATGGTGGAAGACCCGGGCACCTTCGCGGTGCGCGGCAGCGTGGTGGACATCTGGCCTGCGGGCGGCGTCGATCCCGTGCGGCTGGACTTCTTCGATGACGAGCTCGAGAGTCTGCACAGCTTCGACCCCGAGACTCAGCGCAGCGGCAAGTCCTTGCGATCGGTCAGGCTACTCCCCACTCGCGAGCTGGTGCTGGACGCGCCCGCCATCCAGCGCCTGGCCCTGGCCACCCGCGGTGCCGCCAGTGCAGGCCGCGACGCTGCGGTGCTGCGACGTCGGGTCATGGAGACCCTGCGCAACCACCTGAGCTTCGCGGGCATCGAGGACTGGCTCCCCGCCCTGCATCCGGTCTGTTCCCCCCTGGAGCACGGCCCCGCAGCCGAGCTGGCGGTGGTGGACCCGGACGCGGTGGCCCTGGCCCTGCGCGCTTGGCTGCGCAAGGCTCACCAGCGATACGGCGAGCTGGCCGCGGACGAGCGCCCCTTGGTGGGCCCGGAAGAACGCTTCGCCGACGAGCGCGCCCTGATGAGCACGCTGCTTGGTGGGTACGCCTTGCTGCCGGTGGCCATCGACGGGCCTGGCGCCGCCGAGGACTCCCCCGGCCCGATCCTGTCCCTCGACGTGGTCGGCAACCAGGATCTCGTGGTCTCCCACGGCGACCTCGGGCCCCTGGCCACCCGGCTCCAGGACTGGCTCGACGAGGGCTGGCGGGTGGGCATCACCACCAACGGTACTGCTGGCGCCGAGCGCCTGCGCGCCCTGCTGCACCCCCACGGCCTGATCCCGCTGGACATCGACGGCCGCGATCTCGACAGCCTGCACCCCGGTGAGCTCGCGCTGATCTTCGGGGATCTGCCCCTGGGCTTCAGGGCGCCGCAGGACCAGGTGGCGCTGCTGTCGGGCGACGAGATCCTGGGCAAGCGACGCGCAGCCAAGAGCAAGAGGAAGCACCACGCCTTCCGCAAGAACCAGGCGGTTGGCCTGGGGAAGGTGAGGGAAGGGGACCTGGTGGTGCACGCCTGGCACGGCATCGCCCGCTTCCTGGGCATGTCCCGTGTGGACCTGACGGGCACGGCCACAGACTTCCTGCTCCTCGAGTTTCGGGGGGGCGACAAGCTCTACGTTCCGGTGCACAAGCTCGACCTGCTGTCCCGCTACCGCCCGGCCTCCGACGGCAAGGACCCCAGGCTGGACAAGCTGGGCGGGCAGAGCTGGCAGGGGCGGCGCCGCAAGGTGCGCGACGCCATGCTGCGCACCGCACACGATCTGCTGAAGATCTACGCCAGGCGCAAGGTGGTGACCCGCCCCGCCTACGACAGCGATGTGCGCTGGCTGCCCCGCTTCGAGGCCGCCTTCCCCTACGAGGAGACCGAGGATCAGAACCAGGCCATCCGGGATGTCGCCGCCGATCTGTCTGCCGTCGAGCCTATGGACCGCCTGTTGGTGGGCGACGTGGGCTTTGGCAAGACCGAGGTCGCCATGCGCGCGGCGGCTCGGGTGGTGGCCAGCGGCAAGCAGGCCGCGGTGCTCTGCCCCACCACTGTGCTGGCCTACCAGCACAACGAGACCTGGCGCGAGCGCTTCGAGGGCTTCCCGGTGCGGCTGGGCATGCTCTCTCGCTTCAGCAGCGCCAAGGAGGCCCGTGAGCTGGCCGAGTCCCTGAAGAAGGGCGAGATCGACCTGGTCGTGGGCACCACCAAGCTCCTGGGGCGCGGCGTGAGCTTCGCGGACCTCGGCCTGATGATCATCGACGAGGAGCACCGCTTCGGTGTGCGACAGAAGGAGCGCATCAAGCGCCTGCGCACCGAGGTCGACGTGCTCTCACTGTCCGCCACACCCATCCCGCGCACCCTGAGCATGGCGCTCTCCGGGGTGCGTTCCTTCTCCACCATCGCCACCCCTCCCGCGGAGCGCCTGTCGGTGCGCACGCGCATCGCTCGCTTCGATGAGGACGTGATCCGCGAAGAGATCCTCAAGGAGCTGGGGCGAGGCGGCCAGGTCTTCTTCGTGCACGATCGGGTGCGCTCCATCCAGGCGGTGGCCGATCAGATTCAGGCCCTGGTGCCCGAGGCCCGCCTCGAGATCACCCACGGCCAGCTCCCCCCCGCCGAGCTCGAGGCCTCGCTGGTGCGCTTCGTGCGCCGCCAGGCAGAGGTGCTGGTCACCACGAGCATCATCGAGAGCGGCGTGGACCTGCCCAACGTCAACTGCGTGCTCATCAACCGGGCAGACAACTTCGGCCTGGCCCAGCTCTACCAGATCCGCGGCAGGGTAGGGCGCTCATGGCGCCGCGGCCGCTGCGTGCTCCTGGTGCCTTCAGACGTCGGCCTGTCCCGCAAGGCCACCCGCCGGCTGCGGGTGCTGCTGGAGCACCAGGAACTCGGCTCGGGCTTCCAGGTGGCCAGCGCCGACCTCGAGCACCGGGGCGCGGGCACGCTGCTGGGGGACAACCAGCACGGTCACGTAGATGCGGTCGGCTTCGACACCTATGTGGACCTGCTCGAGGAGGTGCTCGCCGAGGCGCGCGGCGACATGCATCGGCAGCGGTTGGACCCGGAGGTGGAGGTCCCTGTGCCTTCGTTCATCCCCGAGGGCCTGGTGCCTGGTGTGGAGGACCGCCTCACGGAGTATCGCTACCTCTCCGCCGCCGAGACGCCGGGCCAGCTGCGGTCGCTGCTGGACGGCATGGAGGAGCGCTACGGCGCCCTGCCGGTGGAGCTGATCAACCTGGGCTGGCTCCTGGAGACCCGCCTGCGCTGTCGGGAGCTGGGCATCGCCCGCATCAGCTGGCTCAAGATCAGGGTGGAGCTCCAGCTCGATGCCTCCACCTGCATCGATCCCAAGCGCCTCACGGCCCTGATCCTGCGCCTGCCCAACCGCTTCTCCATGGCCCACGATGACCGGCTGAACGTGCGCTTCTCCGCCGAAGAGGCGGAGTATCCGTACCGCTTCTTGCACTGGCTGCTCACGGTCCTCGGTGAGCAGGTGGTCGTGCCGGTCGAGGGCTGATCAGGCCTTCTGCAGCGCCGAGCGCCAGGCCGCGCGCATCGCGGCGAGCTGGACGGGGTCCAGGTCCCGTTCGAAGCGGCGGTCCTCGGTCCAGGCCGCGCCCACCTCTGCGGGGCTGCTCCAGACACCGGTGGCCAGGCCGGCGAGGAAGGCCGAGCCCAGGGCTGTGGTCTCGAGCACGGTGGGCCGGACGCAGATGGAGCCGAGCAGGTCAGCCTGGATCTGCATGAGCAGATCGTTGCGGGCAGCGCCGCCGTCGACTCGCAGCTCGGCGAGGGGAGCGCCCATGTCGCCCACCATGGCCTCCAAGATGTCGGCCACCTGCATGGCGATGCCTTCGAGTGCCGCTCTGGCGATGTGGGCGCGGCTGGTGCCCCGGGTGAGCCCGCACAGAATGCCCCGGGCCTCCGGGCGCCAGTGGGGCGCTCCCAGGCCCACCAGCG
Source organism: uncultured Pseudomonadota bacterium (assembly GCA_937912125.1). Lineage (GTDB taxonomy): Bacteria > Myxococcota_A > UBA796 > UBA796 > JAFGLY01 > CALDOK01. Next base: position 11,926 of record CALDOK010000494.1, on the reverse strand, counting down.
CCGGCACGAAGACGACACCGCCAGCGTCGGGCACCGTGGCGGCCAGGGCCTCGACCTCGGCGGCGGACTCGAAGAAGCCGAGCTGATCCCGGAGCCACTGCACGGCGGCGCCAGCGATGAAGGCCGAGCCCTCGAGGGCGTAGGAGGTGACTCCATCCAGCGTCCAGGCCACGGTGGTGAGCATGCCCGCGTCGGACATGACGATCTTGTCGCCGGTGTTGAGCAACACGAAGGCGCCGGTGCCGTAGGTGGCCTTGGCCATGCCGGGCTGGAAGCAGGCCTGCCCGAACAGCGCGCCTTGCTGGTCGCCGATCAAGCCAGCCACGGGAATGCCATCGGGCAGGAAGCCGACCCCACGCGTGCGACCGTAGACCTCGCTGCTCTGGCCCACCCTGGGCAGGGTGGCGCGGGGAACCCGCAGCAGATCGCACAGCTCGTCGCTCCAGTCCAGGTCGTGCAGGTCGAACAGCAAGGTGCGGGAGGCGTTCGAGGGGTCGGTGACGTGGGTGCCGGTGAGCCTCCAGCACAGGTAGGTGTCGATGGTGCCGAAGCAGAGGTCGCCCCGGTCCGCCTTGCTGCGCGCTCCCTCCACGTTGTCCAGCAGCCAGCCGGCCTTGGTGCCGCTGAAGTATGGATCGAGCACCAGCCCGGTGCGCTGGTGGACCCAAGGCTCACGCCCTTGTTCCTTCAGCTCCACGCAGCGGTCGGTGGTCCTGCGGTCCTGCCAGACCAGGGCGCGGTGGATCGGCTGGCCGGTGCCGCGATCCCAGAACAGGCTGGTCTCGCGTTGGTTGGTGATGCCGACTCCGGCGATGGCGCCGGCCTCGATGCCTGCCTTGACCAGGGCCCCTTGCACCGCTTGCCCCACGCTGGTCCAGATCTCGTCGACGTCGTGCTCCACCCAGCCCGGACGCGGGAAGTGGTTGGGGAACTCGACGTTGTGGGTGGCCAGGACCCGCAGCTGCTGATCCAGCAGCAGGGCGGTAGACCCGGTGGTGCCCTGGTCGATGGCGAGGAGGACGTCGGAACGCTGGTGGGTGGACATGGAGACTCCGCAGGCTGTGAGGAGCGATCTTGGCCATGGCTTTCGTCCTTGTCAATGCATCACCTGCCGCCGGCGGGCCTTCGAGCCCTGCGCTTTCTCACTCGGATGCGCGGTGCATGTTGAAGGATCGCAGTCCCCGTTGTACCTTGCACGGCGAAGGCGACGGACGCCCCAGGTGCCGAGAGGAGGCCCCCCCCATGCGCATTGCCAAGCTCACCATCCTCGCACTGGTCATCTCGGGCTGCGAGCCCGACTACCAATACCAGGGCTACGACATGCCGGACCACTTCCCCCTCGATGGCAGCAAGCTCGAGTGGGAGTACTCCAGCACCGACACCACCATCGGCAACGAGCTGCTGGTCGAGAAGGTCGGCGCCGCCGTGCAGAACGACGTCGAGGTGGTCACCCTCGAGCACTGGATCAAGGATCCCGAGGGCGCCGAGGATCTGGCCTGGACGGTCAAGTGGGCCTCGGACTCGGTCAAGGGCGTGCTGATCTACGGTTACATCGACCACGCCAACGACAACGAGGTCAACTTCGATCGCCCCATTCTGTTCGCCGAAGGGCACGGAATCCCGGGCGATCAGCTCATCACCCAGACCGGCGGCTTCACCTGGACCGCCACCTTCGAGCGGGTCGAGGGCTGCGAGACCTACTGGGTCCCAGGCTGGGCCGACGAAGCATGCCTGGTGGTCAGCCTGGACGACGGCGATGAGACCGCGGTCACCAACAGCATCATCGTGGGCGAGTACTGGCTGGTGCCTCGCTACGGGGCGGCCTGGCTCGATCTCGACGCCTACGATGCCCGCTGGAGCCTCGCGAACCACGACTGGGAGCAGTGAGCTCGGCGCGACGGCTCCTTCCCGCGGTGCTGGTCCTCACAGGCTGCGCCCGCGAGGAGTACCGCAACGCGGATCTGCAGATCGACATCCTGGCCGCACAGCCGGGGCATGCCGATCGAATCCGGATCTGCGTGGATGGGGTGCGCACGCGCACCGTGGGTGCCGGAGGCGGACGCTACGCGGTCCCAGGCTTGAAAGTGGACAGCGCGGTGACCGTCTCGGTCGACGTGCTGGTGGAGGCCCAGGGGGCCGCAGCTGCAGACAGCGGCGTCGAGGAGCTGATCGCCGTGGCCAGCACCGGGTGGGTTAGCTTGAGTGGGAGCCAGCCCTGGCTTCAGGCCGAGCTGGAGGTGTTCGCAGACAGCGACGCCGCCGCTCAGGCCTGCGTCGACTGTCCCCAACCCTGCAGGACGGATAGCAACGCCGCCGAGACCGAGGAGGAGTCATGGCTGCTCGCCGCGCGCTTCCAGCACTGATCATCACCACCCTGGCGCCGCTGGTCCTGGGTTGCCCCGGGCCCGAAGCCCCCGCCGGGCAAGACACCGGCTTCCGCGTGGTGGCGGTGGTGCCTCTCGACGACGACGAGTACGCCATCGAGAGCGTCAAGCCCGAGCTCCGAGTGACCGCCTACGCTGATCCCGGCTCGTGCACCGCCGAGTCCGTGCGCCTGGCCACCGTGGGCGAGGGCAACTCCGTCGTGCAGGAGCTGGACTACGTGCTGTCCTTCCCCGACAACGGGCGCAAGATCCGTGTGGAGCCCGATGGGGCCCTGCCCAACGGCTACTGGTACATGCTCACCGTGCGCTCAGGCACCTGGGGCTGCACCGACACGAACGGGCGCATGATCGAGCCGTTCGCGTCGCGCTTCTTCGTCCCGTAAGCGTGCTCCCAGCACGGGAAAACGTGGCGAGCAGGCTCCGGTCCCGCTACCATGCGCGCCTGATGGAGGAAGCCATGAGCCGCCGCACTTGCCTGCTGCTTTGCACGCTCCCCAGCACGCTGCTGGTGCTGGGCTGTCCGCCCAAGAACGTCTACGACACCAGCCCAGACACAGAGCCTCCCTACGTCTACAAAGACACAGGCGTCGTCGAGGAGACCGCTCCTCCCGTCGAGACCGGCGACAGCCTGCCCCCAGACGAGACCGCTCCCCCCGTCGAGACCGGCGACACCGGCGACCCCACCGACCCCACCATCGCCTCCTTGCAGCTCTACCCCGATCAGCTGGCCGTGTTTCCCGGTGCCAGCTTCGATCTCAGGCTGGTGGCCGAGGACCTGCTCGGCGTCCGCAGCGACGTGTCCTTCGAAGAGGCCATCTTCTGGGTGGACGACCCCTCCGTCGCCAACCTCGACGCCGGCTCGGCGTGGGTCACAGCGGCGGCTGAGGGCAGCACCGATCTGTGGGCCTCCTTCGGCGGCCTCGAGGCCAGCGTCAGCCTGGACGTGATCCCTGCGGGCTTCGCCGAGATCATGGTCGTCGATGCCACCACGGGGCTCCCGGTGGAGGCTCCCTTCGGCTCGACGCCTTCCAGCGGCCGCATCGACGGCGACAAGGCTGGGCTGGTGGTGGTGCCCATCGATGACCCGGGCCCGGCCACGCTCAGCGCCTGGTCCCGCGATCATGTCCCGGCCAGTATCTTCGGCACTGTCAGCCGCAGGCTGATCGTGCCTGTGCGCAGCCTCGAGAGCGCGCAGGTCATGAGCGCCGAGGTCGGCGGCGCGGTGGACTTCTCAGGGGTCCCCGCCGGCGCCTTCACCGATGTGGTCTGCGGGCTGGCGGCGGCCACCGTCCCGGTGCATCCTCTGGCCTTCGATCTCGACGACCTGGTGGCCGAAGACCGCATCGTCAGCATCTGGGGCGTCGACGTGGCGCTGCCTGGAAACCTCTTCATCCAGACCTACGTGGAGACCTGGCAGGGCTTGGCCGCCCCCGGGGACTTCGGGGTCTGGGCCCTGGCGGGGGCGGTGCCCATCGAGGACATCACCGCCGGCCTGAACGGCGACAGCGCCGCCATCGATCTGCTCGTGAGCAACCTGGCCAGCTTCGTGCACGGCTGGAGCCCTGGCTGGACCGCGGTCGAGGGCGATTCCCTGGACATCCCGCTGGCTCCCGTCACCGCTCTCTCCGAGCTTGTGGTGGTCGAGGTGCCTCCCTTGTCCCTCGGGTTCTCGGGCGACGAGGAGCCGCTGGTGCTCATCACGGATCAAGCCTCCGACGGTTCCCACGCCATCGTGGGCCTGGGCCAGGGCAACGGCGTCGTCGATGTCTCGCGCATCCAAGAGGGTCTGGTCGGCCACGGGGGCGAGACCTGGGCGCTGGCTATGGCCCAGGTCGACGGCCTGGGCTCCGGCTTCGGCATGGCCCTGTCCGCTGCGCCGGTCGAAGCAGGGGCTGCCACGCTGGGCGAGTTCCAGATCGTCCCCACCCTCGATACCTTCTCCGGCCACACGCGGGAGTTCGCCTTCGACTCCGACCCGCGGGCCGAGCTGGTCCGCATCGCCTTCGAGGGTGGCAGCGGGGAACCGTGGGATCTGTACTTCGCCTCCGGGCCCCAGTCTGGGGTCCTCGACCGGCCCCAGGGCTACACCATCTCCTGGGGCGCCACCCAGTGGACCCTCAGCGCGGTCGAGCTGTCGGGGGACACCTTCGAGGGGCTGATCACCCGGGGCGCCATCACCGACACCGAGCTGGCTCCCACGGCCTTGACCGTGGGGCGCATGGGCATGGGCTTCGGCGGCTAGGCGCGCTGGCGGGTGGGAGCACGTGAAGTGCTCCCCTACGCTTGTTCTTCGCGGCTACTGGGAGAGGATCACGAACTCCACGCGGCGGTTGGCGGCGCGGCCTTCCTCGGTGCTGTTGTCCTCGACGGGCTTGGTGGGGCCGTAGCCCTTGGCCACCAGCCGGTCGGGCTCGACGCTGCCCTTCTTGACCAAGTACATCATCACCGCCTCGGAGCGGGACTGGGAGAGCTTCATGTTGAGCTCTTCGCCGCCCTGATTGTCGGTGTGGCCCGCCACCTCGACCTGCTTGATGTCCGGGTTCTCGTTGAGGACCTGCGCGATCTCGTCCAGCAGCGTGAAGGAGTCCTTCATGATCTTGGACTTGCCGGTCTCGAAGTGGATCTTCTCGAGGATCTCGATCTTGTGCATCGTGACCACGACCCGCTTGGGGCAGCCGTCGGAGCGCGCGGGGTCGACGCGGGGATCGGCGGGCTCGTCCGGGCAGGCGTCGCTCTTGTCGGGGATGCGGTCGTTGTCGCGGTCGGGGCAGCCACGGGTGGTGGCGGGACCGGGTTCATCGACGCAGTTGTCGAGGGAGTCGATCACGGTGTCGCCGTCGGCGTCGGGGCAGCCGCGGGTCTGGAGGGTGCCCGCTTCCTTGGGACACTCGTCCTCGGTGTCGAGCACGCGGTCGCCGTCGTTGTCGGGATCGGGGCAGCCGTCCATGTCCTTGAAGGTGTCCATGTCCTCGGCCTGGCGGGGACACTGGTCGCGCTCGTCGGGGATGCCGTCCTGGTCGTTGTCGAGGTCGGGGCAGCCGTCCTCGTCCTCGAAGCTGTCCATGTCTTCCGGCTCGAGGGGGCAGGCGTCGGCTTCGTCGAGGATGCCGTCAGCATCCTGGTCGTAGACGGGGGGGACGCCCTTGGTGTGGTAGCCGAGGTTCAGGAACAGGCGGACATCGGGTGCGCCCACGCCGGCCACCAGGCCGGTACCGGCACCACCGGTGACCACCAGGCCGGCGTCACTGGCGTACTGTGCGTAGAGGTGGCCTTCGGTGGGGTTCTTGTTGAAGGGACCGATGCCGCCTGCGAGGGTGAGGGTGCTGGTGATCTCAGTGCCCACCAGCAGGGCGTCGGAGATGGTGTAGTGCAGCCCCAGGCCCGGATCCAGGCTCGAGCCCAGGGAGATGTCGCCGAGGTCTTCGGCCTTGGTGAGACCCAGGCCGAGGTTGGCGGTCCAGCCGATGGCGCCGGACTGCCCCGCCGCCGCCGCGGCGAGATCCAGCTGCGTGCCGGCTTGGCCGGTGAACTCACCGCCGGTGGGGAATCGAAGCGCGGCGTAAGCGGCGAAGCCGGGCGAGCCAGGCTCGACTTCCTTGATGGGGACCAGGGCGCCCAGGCTCAAGTCACCGGCTGAGAACCCCGACCAGCCTGCGTCGGGCGCCCCTGCGTAGGGGTACAGAGGCATGGCGAGATCGACGCGAACGCGACCCGCGATGTTGTAGCCGCCGGCCACCCGCAGGCCGAGCAGGGAGTGGACCAGTGGCTCCTCGGTGCCGTCGCCGTGCTGCAGCACGATGGGATCATCGGCCCAGGACAGGCCGACTCCTGCGTACATGGCGCGCGTGAAGCCCATCCCTGGGTGGTGTAGCTGCAGGGTGCCCTGGCCGTCGAACGACGAACCGCTAGGCTCGAAGGTGTTCGAGTCCACCGCGAGGGCTGAGATCGGAGCACTGAGGAGCATCAGGCTGGACAGGGCTGCATACCAAGGCTTCATGGAGGCCTCCTGAAGGAGTGAGACTGCCACAAAAGGCACCGTCTCGGCAAGACGGGCGGTCGGGAGGTCCGGCCAGCGGGATATGATGGCTCGGTCGAATCCAGGAGTTCCCTGTGAACGAGAACGAGCGAGAAGCCAGTCCCATCGCAGCGCCAGAGCCCCCCCCTCCCGCGCAGCAGCGCTGGATGCTCGGCGCGGTGGTCGCCGCGCTGCTCGGTTTGCTGCTCTACCTGGCCATTCAGTACACCGGGCCCTCCGCTGTCAGCGACTCCAACCTCGAGTCCGAGGCGGTCTCTGCGGTCCAGGAGGGTCGCGCGATCGAAGCCGCCGAGCACTATGGCGAGCTCGCATCCAGGGCCATGGACAACCGCGAGCGGGCATCCTGGATGCTGGAGCAGGCGGCGGCGCTGGTGATGGCACAGCTTCCCGAGCAGGCCGTGACGGTCCTTCAGGGGGCCACCGCCCTCGACGTGGGGGACGAAGACCTGCGCAATCGCATCCGGCTCCGCCTCGCCGCGCAGCTCTCCGAGAACGGTGATCCGGCGGCCGCCTTCGATCTGTACTCCGCCCTGGCCGCCGACGAGAAGACCTCGCCGGAGTACACCGCCTCGGCCCTGCTGGGCCTGCTGGACATGGCGCAGCTACAGGGCGATGACGCCCCAGGCTGGGCAGGCATCACGGCCGCTCTGCTGCGCTACCCGGACAACCCCGAGGTGGCCCTGGCTCTGGCGCGCAACATGTCCGAGGTCCTGGTGGCCCGCGACCGGGGTGAGGACGCCAAGGCCGTCCTCGAGATCCTCCCTGGCGAGACCTGGGATGCCCTCGAGCAGTCCGCTTGGCTGCTGGCCCGCGCGCGCATCCACGACGATCTCGGCGAGCTGGACTCGTCCCTCGCCCTGTACGAGCAGGCCCTCGAGGTCGTGGGTGAAGAAGGCGAGGAGGCCCAGCTCACCCGCTTCGAGGTCGCCAGCCTGCGGGCGCGTCGTGGGGATCTCGAGCAAGCCCGCACCCTGCTGATCGGCCTCGACACCGACGCCATCACCGGTGAGCTGCGCGGCCTGGTCAAGCTCCAGCTGGCCGAGGTCATGCGCCAGAGCGGCGAGGGCCACAGCGCAGAGACCCTATACCGTCAGGTGATCGAGGGCTGGCCGGAGCTGGACGACGCGGTCTCCATCGCGCGAGAGGGGCTCGGCAGCCTGCTGGTCTCCACCGACGACGGTGGGCTGGCCGCCGAAGAGCTGTTTGTGGCCCTCGAGGCGGGTGGTGAGGGCGCCGATGCGGCGGTGGACGTCCTGCTCGGCATGGCCAACAGCCAGCTCGCGCGCGGGGAGCCTCAGCTGGCCCTGGCGAGCTACGAGCGGGTGCGGGCCGCCGTGGACGAGCCGGGACGGTATGCCCTCGCGGCCGATCAGGGGCGCGCCTATGCCCTGATCCAGCTCGACCGAAACGACGACGCCCTCGAGCTGCTCCGGGAGATCCGGAATGGCCTGGACGCGGAACAGCGGCTGCTCATCGACGCCCAGATCGGCCAGACCTTGCTGCGGACCGGCCAGCACGAAGCCGCCGCGGCGGCCTTCCAGTCCCTGCTCGAGGTGGCCGAGCACCGCGGCTTCGGTACCTCCGCGGCCCTGCTCGGCCTGGCCGAGGTGGCAGAGGCCCAGGAGCGCTACGAGGAGGCCCTCCACCTCTACCAGCAGGTGCTGGCCACCCCCCAGGGCGTGGAGCAGCAGGTGGCGGCCCTGCAGGCCATGGCCCCCCTGGAGCTGCAGCTGGGGCGCGACGAGGAAGCCCTGCTGGCGTACCGTCAGCTCGTTCAGCTGCTGCCCACCGACGGGCCGACCCTGGACACCATCCGTGTGGCCATGGCCGAGGTGTACGCCTTCCGGGGAGACATCGAGCGGGAGCGAGCCCTGTGGGGTGAGATCCTGCTCGACGCTACCCCCGCCGCCTCGGCACGCGGCCGCATCCGGCTGGTGGAGCTGGACATGGCGGCCGCCGCCGAGGATCAGGACCGGGCGGGGCTCGAGGCTGCGCTGCGGGCCATGCACGCGCTCCGCGGCGCCCCTGACATGCCCGCGGACATGGTCCCCGACGTGGTCTTCGGCGAGATCGTCTGCTTGTTCGAGCTCGAGCGCTACGACGACGCCATCGAGCTCATCGGCGAGGCGCTGGAGCTAGGCCTGGCCGGGCCGGATCCCGAGGTCTTCCTCACCCTCGAGCAGCAGGCCCAGGCGGCCCTGCGCGGCGAACCCATCGATCGTGATCTCGTGGACATGCCCGAGCCGGGCTCGGGCCCAAGCGACGAGCAGATGGCCAGCCTGCTCGAGCAGGTAGCTCAGGCCGGCGCTCTCCGGGACCAGGGCTCCACCGCCGCGGCCCTCGAGGCCTTCGCCCAGCTGCTCACCGTCATCGAGGACCGTCCCACTCAGGCCTCCGTGCGGCGGGAGATGGCCCAGACCTTCGCAGCCCAGGGAGATCTCGACGCGGCGCGGGAGACCCTCACCGCGGTGATCGAGACCTACCCGGAGCTCCCGGAGTCCATCTTCCTCGCCGGGCTGTCCCTGGCGGAGCTCCAGCTCCAGGAGCAGGACCCCTCAGCAGCGCTCACCCTGCTCGCACAGCTCGAGCCCCCCGACGAAGGCCACGCGATCTGGAAGCTGCAGCTCGAGGCGCGGGCCCACTCCACCGCGGGCGACACCGAGGCAGCACTGCGCACCTGGCGCGAGGCCATCGAACTGGCTGAGGGTGACCCCGAGGGCTCCGTGGTGGCATGGACAGGCCTGGGAGACCTCTACATGCAGCTGGGAGAGCCCGACCACGCCTCCGACGCCTTCCAACGCGCCGCGGTGCTGGCGCCCGAGGGCGCCGCTCGAGTCCAGTCTCAGCTCAGGGCCGCCCAGGTGTCCATCGAGACCGGGCGGCTGGACGAGGTCGCCGACGTCCTGGACGAGCTCGGGGCCCTACAGCTCGAGGGTGAGCTCGCGGTGCAGGTGGCCCTCACGGCCTCTGCGCTGGAGCAGGAGCGAGGGGACTGGCAGGCCGGCCTGGACGCCGCACGGGCGGTCTCCCCTGACGGGGTGGGCCCGGACTACCACGCCCAGCTGATGGACGCTCAGGGCGTGTGTCTGCTGGCCCTGGAGAAGGTCGAACAGGCGCGCACCGCCTACGAACAGCTGGCGCAGCGCTGGCCTGGGCACGCGGAGGTCGACGCGGTCACCACCTTCGGGCTCGCCGAGGTCGAGGCCGCCAACGACGACATCCCCGCCGCCGTGGAGCGGCTCGAGGCGTACGTCCAGCGCAGCGCCGACCGCTTCCGCCAGGGGCAGGCCCTGCTTAGGCTCGCCCAGATCCACGAGAACCACGCCCAGCCCGAGGCTGCGCAGCTCATCTACCGTCGCGTGAAGGACGAGTATGCCGACGAGCCCGAGCTGGCTGAGTCGGCAGCCAGAGCGCTGGACTGAGCCAGCGCTTGACAAAGCGACCCAACCGAGCTTCCATGCAGGTTGCCTGAACCCGAGGAGACTCCATGACCACCCAGTGTTCATCCGCCTGGATGCTCCTGACAGCGCTGTTCGTCTGCGGCTGCGAAGACAAGCCCATCACCGCGGACGACACCGGCGACACCTCCGGTGACACCGTGACGGACGACACGGACGACACCGAGCCTCAGGTGGTCTGGGTGAACGAGCGGGCCGAGACCTCCGACACCTTCAACGGCGTCTACGCCTCGGGTCGGGGCGTGTACGTGGTCTCCACCGACAGCGGGCTCTACACCTTCACCTCGTCAGGGGGGTGGACGGTCGAGGAGCTGGCAGTAGACGAGGAGGACCTCAAGGGCCTCTGGGGCCAGGGCCAGGAAGACACCCTGAGCATGGTCGCCGTCGGAGACGCAGGCTGGGTGGTCCAGCACACCACCGCCGGCAGCCAGATCGAGGATCTGGGTACCGCCAACTTCGAAGGCGTCGACGCCTCAGGCGATAGCTTCATCGTGGCGGTCGGTTGGGGCGGCGCCTACGTCAACACCGGCGCGGCCTGGGCCTACGAAGCGCTGCCCAATCACGAGCGCCTCAACGACGTGTGGGTCACCGGCACCAGCGCCATCGCTGTGGGCGAGGAGGGCGCCATCGTGCGCCGGCAGTCCGACAGCTGGGTCTCGATGGAGTCCCCCACGGATGACCCCATCAACGGCATCGACGGATCGGCGGACAACGACCTCTGGGCAGTGGGCCAGGATGGCCTGGTCATGCACTTCGACGGCAGCCTGTGGACCCTGCAGGAGGCTTTCACCTCACAGACCCTCTGGGCCGTCTACGCGCCGGCCGCCAGCTCGGTTTTTGCGGTGGGCAACAACGGCACGGCGTTCCACTACGACGGCCAGGTCTGGCGTGAGCTGCTCACCGGCGTCGACGAGAACCTCTACGCGATCCATGGCGCCAGCACCGATGACTGCTGGGCGGTGGGCAACCGCGGCACCGCGCTCCACTACACCGGCGGCTAGGGCCGGCGGCGGCGAGCTCACTCTTCCGATGACTCCGGCTCGAGGGTGACGCCAGGGTCGACCCGCGACTCGGGGTTGTCCAGGGTGTACTGCACCTTGGCGAGCATGCCCATCAGCGCTGCAGCCTCTCGCAGGCAGGGATCAGCGCGCTGGAGCAGGTGGTACAGGGTGAGGCGCACCTGCTCATGGCTGCGGCCGCTGAGGTAGGCGGTTCGCGCGAGCACCTGCACGCCGGCTCGGGCTGCTGCTTGGGTGAGCTCAACTGGCGCGGGCAGCTCGGCGGGGTTGCTCTGGGGCGTAGAACAGGGCGCTGCTGGCACGTCGCGCTTGCCTCTGCGAGACTTGCGCTTTCGCGGAGGCGGATGGTAGCCGCGCCGGCGTGCCTCCTCGAAGAGGTGGTGCGACAGCACCAGCACGGCCTGGCTGAGGTTCAGGGAGTGCGCTTCGTCGGTGACGATGGTGACCAGCTTGTGGCAGAGCAGGAGATCTTCGTTGTCGAGCCCGGAGTCCTCGGGACCGAAGAGCAGGGCGATCTCGCCGGGGGTGTCCAGCAGGTCCTTGGCGAGGGCGGCGGGCTCTTGTACCGGCCAGCGGAAGCGGCGCCCCCGGGCGGTGGTGCCCACAACACAGTGGCAGTCGGCGACGGCCTGGGCGGTGTTGTCGCAGTGCACCGCCGCGTCGAGCAGGTCGTGCGCTCCGGGGGCCATGCGATGAGCTTCGTCCCAGCGGTCTTCCTGCGGCTGCACGAGATAGAGCCGCGACAGCCCCATGTTCTTCATGGCGCGGGCGGTCGAGCCGACGTTGCCGCAGCGAAGCGGCTTGACCAACACGACGCGCACGCGCTGCTTGAACGAGCCTGGCGAGTCACCTGACACCAGAGCGCTCCCTGGTGAGGATCAGTTTCCGAAGAAGCGGCGGAACCAGCCAGCCACCTTGCCCAGCATGCCTGGGTCTTCGGGCTTGGCGGCGGGGGGCTTGTCTTCGGGCTTGGTGTCCTTGGCCTCGGCGTCTTCTGCCTTGGCGTCCTTGGCCTCGGCGTCTTCTGCC
>CALDOK010000493.1 GCA_937912125.1 uncultured Pseudomonadota bacterium | reverse complement strand
GGGACGTGGGCAATGGGCTCGCGCGCAGGGCCTGGGCCGGCAACTCAGGCGGCATCTATGCCTCGAAGAGGGCCATGGAGACCACGCCGGGGCTCGAGGTCACCCTGCCGGAGATCGCGGACGACGCCGTGGTGAAGGCGGCGGTAGAGGGCGCGGTCTCGGAGTAGCGGGGTGCCCCCAGCGCCCAAGCCCGCCCGCCCGCAGGAGGGTGGGCGCCCCAGCCGCGCCTCCATCACCACCAAGGGCGTGGGTGCGCGGCACCGGGCGGGTTCGTGGTGACTCCAGGCGGCTTCCATCACCACCAAGGGCATGGGTGCGCGGCACCGGGCGGGTTGGTGGTGAGCCCAGGCGGCCTCCATCACCACCAAGGGCGTGGGTGCGCGGCACCGGGCGGGTTCGTGGTGAACCCTGGTAGCCTCGCGAGCGGGCCTGCCGAGCGCGCCCACATTTTTTTCCACCCCCCTGTCACACCTGGCGCGCGCCAGGGCTTCTCCGGCTGAAGGGTCGCCACGAGGCGGCCCTCATCAACCGAGATAGGAGCTTCCCATGCGCGTTTCCGCCCTCATCACCGACAGCCTCTCCGTCACCCTTCGCCACCGCGCCCTGTGGGTCTTCGGCCTGTTCGCGGCCGCGGGCGGCGGCGCCTCGGGCAGCGTCAACACCGACAGCCAAGGCCAAGAAGCCGGCGCCGCCCAGGATCTGCCCGAGTCCCTGGCGGGCCTGGCCTCGGCAGCCGAGCACATGGGCGCCGTGGTCGCGGCCCACCTGCCCCTGGTCATGGGCGGCGCCGCGGTCCTGGGCCTGGGCATGATCGCCCTGCACATCCTCTCCGAGGGCGCGCTCATCGAGGGCGTCTCCCGCCTGCACCGCCGGCCCACCGAAGCCTTCACGGTCCGCCGCGGCGTGCGCCTGGGCCTGGGCCACTTCGGCGTGGTGCTGAGCATCAAGGTCCTGGCCCTGGCCCTGGGCCTGCTGCTGGCCTCCCTGGTCGCCGCGCCCTTCGCGCTGGCCGGGCTGGGCGCGCTACCCACCGCCGCCGCCCTGGCCCTGGGCATGCCCCTGATGGTGGCCGCCGTGCCCGCCGGCATCAGCCTGTACCTGATCTACGCCCTGGGGATGCGGGTGGCCGTGCTCGAGAATCGGCGCGCCTTCGACGCCCTGGGCCGGGCCCGTCGCCTGCTGCACGGCCGCCTGCTCGACGGCCTGAAGCTCATGCTCACCGTGGGCCTGGGCCGCATGGGCGCCGGCTTCCTGGTCTTGCCCGCGGTGCTCCCGGTGCTGGCGGCCGCGGGCCTGGGCTACCTGCTCGGCGGGCTGGTCGGCGCCTTGGTGGCCCTGGTCGCCCTGGCCGTGCCCCTGGCCCTGCTGGCCGGCGGCGTGCTGGGCACCTGGCAGTCCAGCGTCTGGACCCTGGGCTACCTGGCCACGGTCGAGGACGCGCGTTGACCTCGTTCGCCCTCGCCATCACCCAGGGAGTCCCCACCGGGGGCTCCCTTCGTGCGTTCTTCGCCCTGTTCGCCATGCTCGGCGCTCCCGGCCGCGGGGCGCAGCTGGACGAGGCGGCCCTGCAAGCCCTGGTGGTCCAGGCGCGAGACGGCGACCGCGGCGCCCAGCGCAGGCTCTACGAGCAGCTGGTGGACCGGGTGTTCCGCGCGGTGCGGCCCATGTTCCAGGACGAGGCCGAGGCCGAGGATGTGACCCAGGACGCCATGATCAAGGCTCTGTCCTCCCTGGAACGCTACCAGCCCCGGCCCGGCAGCTCCTTCGTCTCCTGGGTGGTGGCCATCGCCTTCAACACCGCCCGCCACCGCTTCCGCCGCCGCCGCCCCGTGCCCACCGAGCCCGAGGCCCTGGCCATCCTGCAGGAGGCCCTCGAACACTCCCCCGACCCCTCCCACGAGCTCGAGCGCCAGCGCGCCCGGGCCTTGGTGCTGCGCGCCCTGTGGGAGGTCCCCGAGCGGGAGCGGGAGATCCTCTCCCTGCGGTATGGCGCCGAGCTGAACGCCAGCGAGATCGCCGCCATCGTCCACCTGCAGCCAGCCCACATCCGCAAGCTCTGCGAGCGCTGGCGGCCCCGCCTGGCCGCGCGCATCCAAGAACTGCAGACCCCCGTGGAGCCTCCCCATGCCTGAAGACACCCTGCCCATCATCGCCGAAGCCCTCACCCCCGGCACCCACCAGCGCCAGCGCATGGCCCGCGCCGTCTGGGCCGGGGTCGAGGCCGAGCAGGCCTCCCTGCTCTCCGAGTGGCTGACCCTGATCCGCGCCCGCCCCCTGCTGCACAGCGCCTACGTGCTGGCAGCCGTGGTCCTGCTCCTCTGGATGAGCCCCCTCGCGGCGATGCCGCTGCGGCTGATCCGGGCGCAGGGGCTGCTATGATTCGCCCATGCCGAGCCACGACGACGCGCCTACGCTCCACGACCCCCAGCGCAGGGACTTCCTGCGCCGGCTGGCCCGGGCCTCGGGGGGGATAGCCCTGGCCGGCCTGGGTGGTGCGCTGCTGGTGGGTTCGCCCGGCTGGGGCGGCGCCGAGCGCGAGGGCGAGCTGCGCTGCTTCGACTTCGGCAGACCCGAGGCCGGGCGGCGGCTGGGGATCGGCCAAGGCCCTGACCGCGCCGCCTCCCTGGACGCGGCCTTGACCGCCCTGGGGGGCCTGAGCGCCTTCGTCGGGCCCGGCGACGTGGTGTTGCTCAAGGTCAACGCCGGCTTCGCCACGCCCCCCGAGCTGGGGGCCACCACCCACCCGGCGCTGTTGGGCGCCCTGGCGCGGCGCTGCTTCGAGGCGGGCGCGGCCGAGGTGCTGGTGACGGACAACCCGGTGGCCGACCCCATGGGCTGCTTCCAGACCTCGGGCATCCAGGCCGCCGCCGAAGACGCCGGGGCCACCCTGCTGCTGCCCGGCCCCGGCTCGTTCACCCCCATCACGCTGCCCGAGGGCCGCCTGCTGCGCGCGTGGCCCGTGCTCACCGAGCCCCTCGATCGCGCCACCCGGCTCATCAGCGTCTGCCCGCTCAAGCACCACTACCTGGCCGGGGCCACCATGGGCCTGAAGAACGCCTACGGGCTGCTGGGCGGCACCCGCGGGGTGTTCCACCAGGACGTGCACACGATCATCACCGAGCTGTCCCGCCTGGTGCGTCCGACGCTGTCGGTGCTGGACGCCACCTGGGCCATGGTGCGCAACGGCCCCACCGGGGGCTCCCGCAGCGATCTGGAAGACCGCGGCTTCATGGCCGTGGGCAGCGATCCGGTTGCCGTGGACGCCTTCGGCGCCAGCCTGCTGGGCCTGAAGCCCGGCGATCTGCCCTACCTGCTGCGCGCCGCCACCGCCGGCGCAGGCGGAGCCGACTGGCGCGATCTGGTGAGCGCCACCCCCGGGAGCGCCCGGTGAGGCCCTTGGCCGCGCGGCGGGTGAGCCAGGGCTTCTTCCTGGCCCTGTTCGCCTGGCTCTGCCTGGTGTCCAGCCCGGGCGACGCCTTCTGGCAGCTGGGTACCTGGCCGGTCACCTGGCTGCTGCAGCTCGATCCGCTGGTGGCCCTGAGCACGGCCTTGGCCCGCGGAGCCCTGGAGCCGGGGCTGCTCTGGTCCCTGGCGGTCGTGGCCCTGACCCTGCTGCTTGGGCGGGCCTTCTGCGGCTGGATCTGCCCCCTGGGCACCCTCAACCACCTGATCGGTCGGCTGGGCCAGTGGGGGACGAGCCTGAGCGCCCGGCGCGCCCAGAGCCGACCCCATCGGGCCCAAGGCCTGGCCATGGCCGCGCTGCTGCTGCAGCTGGGGGCCGCGGCGGGCGCAGGCCTGGCGGCGAGCGGGGCCTGGCTGCGCGGCCACCCCCTGCTGGCCCTGGCGCTCCTGCTGCCCCTGCTGGCGGTGGCCGGCCACGGGATCCGCAGCTCCGAGCCCCGAGCCCGACCGGCTCGCGCCCTAGGGCTCGGCCTGGGCCTGGCGCTGCTGGTGCTGGCGGCCCTGCCCGGCGCCCGCGGACTGCTCCAGGCCAGCATGGCCCTGGGCCTGCTGGATCCACTGCCCCTGCTGCACCGCTCCGCCCACACGGTGCTGCTGCCCCTGGCCGACCGGGGCGTGTCGTTTCTGTGGCCCTTCCCCCGCCAGCACCTGCTGGCGCCCGTCACGGCCCTGATCCTGGCCACCGTGCTGCTGGCCAACCTCTGGCGGCCACGGGCCTTCTGCCGCTTCCTCTGCCCCCTCGGCGCCCTGCTGGGCCTGCTGGGACGCGCCGCGCCCTGGCGCATCGCCAAGCGCCAGGCCGGCTGCAGCGACTGCGGACGCTGCGAGGCCACCTGCCCGTCCGCAGCCCAGCCCTCGGGCAGCTTCAGGCAGCCCAGCTGCGTGCTGTGCCTGAGCTGCACCGATGCCTGCCCCGACGGGCTGCTGGCCGTGGCCCCCCACCGCTCGGCCGCGGGCGAGGATGACGAGCCCGACCTCTCCCGCAGGAACACCGCCCTGGCCTTGGCCGCCGGTGTGGCCATCGTGCCCTGCATGCGGCTCACCCACGGGCTCGGCGACCGGCTCTCCCCAGGCCTGGTCCGGCCCCCGGGCGCGGTGCCCGAGCTGGACTTCCTGGCCCGCTGCATCGCCTGCGGCCAGTGCATGCGGGTCTGCCCCACCGGGATCATCCAGCCCGCTGGCTTCGCGGGTGGGCTCGAGACCTCGTGGACCCCCCGCCTGGACATGCGCATCGGCACCAGCGGCTGCCAGCCCTCCTGCACAGCCTGCGGCGAGGTCTGCCCCACAGGCGCCATCCAGCCCCTGAGCGTAGACGAGAAGCTGGGGCAGGGGGCGTCTGCCCAAGCGGGCCCCACCCGCGTAGGCACGGCCTTCGTGGACCGGGGGCGCTGCCTGCCCTGGGCCATGGGGCGCCCCTGCATCGTGTGCCAGGAGGTCTGCCCCACCAGCCCCAAGGCCATCCAGCTGGAGCGCGTGGTGCAGGGCCTGCCCGACGGAGCCGAGCTGACCCTCGAGCGCCCCAGGGTGGACCCCCAGGCCTGCACGGGCTGCGGGATCTGCGAGAACGCCTGCCCGGTGGCGGGCGAGGCGGCCGTGCGGGTGGACAGCGCCGGTGAGAGCCGCCACCCCGATCGCGCCCTGGCGCTGGACGCCCAGGACCCCACGCGGTGACTGGCAAGCCGCGAGCCGCGACCGCCCGCGCCGCCTTGCTGCTGGGCGGGCTGGCGCTGGGGCTGGGCCTGGCCGAGGCGGGCCTGCGGCTGTACGGCGCGCTGCGGATGCCGGAGGTCCGGGCCCCGGGCGACCAGGGCGGGCTCCGCATCCTCTGCATGGGGGACTCCTTCGCCTACGGGCTGGGCTCCGAAGACCAGCGCGGCCCCTGCGAGCACCTGGAGGCCCTGCTCGAAGAGCGCGCGGGGCCGGACGCGGTGGCGGCCTTCAACCGCGCGGTGCCCGGCTTCAACTCCTCCCAGGCCGCCGACGCCCTGGGGGACGCTCTGGCAGAGGCCCAGCCACAGCTGCTGGTGGTCACCGTGGGCCACAACAACGGCTGGAACTTCGCGGGGCTGCACCTGGACGAGGGTGAGGGCGGCGCTGGGCTCCGGATCTCCCGCGGTCTGGGCGGGCTGCGCCTGGTGAAGCTGGCCCAGCTGCTGCTGCGCTACGATCGCACGCCCCAGGTCGACCCACCCACAGCCCAGGACCCGGCCGTCACGGCCTGGTACGATCGCCAGAACCGCGCCTCCAAGATCGTGAAGCTCGAGGGCGAGCGGGAGCGGCTCCAGACCTTCCTCGCGCAGCACCCCGACGACGTCTTCAGCCTCGTGCAGCTGTCCGATCTGTCCAAGGGAGCGGGCGATCCGGCCGAGGCCCAGCGCCTGCTGGACCGAGCCCAGGCGCTGGACCCCCAAGCCGTGGCCCGGGCCCGAGCCGGCCTGCGCCAGGTGGACGGGTGGCACGAGCGCAACCGCAGCCACGGCCAGGAGAGCCACCTGGTGGGCGGCGAGGCCTCGCGGGCGGATCTCTACCGGGCCCTGGGCGAGCAGCGCTCCCTCGAGGACCAGCGACAGCTCCTGGACCGGGTCCTGCAACGGGACCTCGAGGCCATGGCCACCCAGGCTCGAGCCATGGGGGCCGAGGTCATCTTCTCCGGCTACCCCGGGGACAAGCCCGCCAACCTCCCCCTGCGGGCCGCCGCCGAGGCCCTGGGGCTGCACTTCGTGGACCAGCAGGCCAGCTTCGAGGCCGCGCTGGCCCGAGACGGGGACCCCGGCCACTGGTTCGTGCTGGACGGCCACTGCACCAGCGCAGGCTACCGCCGGGTGGCCGAGAACCTGCTCCCCTTCGCCGAGGCGCTACTCCCCGAGCACCCTCAGCCCGAATAGGCCCAGCGCCTGCTGCTGGTAGGCTGGATCGACGGCGTAGAGCTGATGGAAGGTCTCGCGCAGTCCCTCGCCGAAGGCGTCCTGGCAGCCCGGGCCCAGCAGGGCGTCCCAGGGTATGCGCCAGCGCGCCAGGTCGGTGGCGGTCTTGTGCCGCAGCGCCACGCCGACGCCTAGGCCCCGGCAGAGAGGTTCCACCGCCCAGGGCTCGACCACGGCTCCCAGGCTTACGGCCAGGCGCGATGGCGAGCGGTCCACCTGGGAGGTCAGGACCGGCCCCAGGGCCAGGAGCTGAGGGGGACCGCCCTGGGCCTGGGTCCGCTGCAGCAAGCCCGCCGGGTCGTCCGCCGCCTGGGGAGGCGGCCCCGCCTGCCCCGCCTGCAGCAGCTCCACAGCGCCCACCAGGGCCGGGTCCACGTCGCGCCCGGCCCGGATACGCGGGATCAGGCCCCGGTACAGGTGCACCCGCCAGCGCAGATCCAGGCTGTCGGCCACGCGCAGGGCCTCGGCCCGCGGCAGGCGCTCGGCGATGCGGCCGCCCAGGCTGACCAGGAAGGGGCCTCGAACCGCCTCGGGCACCAGGGGGAGCTCGCGATCGAAGGCTCCCGGGAGATCCTGCTGCCAGGCGTCCAGGGCTCGGCCCGCGGCGTTGGTCCAGGTGACGCCAGGGAGATCCAGCACCCGCAGGGGGCTGCGCAGCTGACCTGGCCAGCCCAGGGCCACCAAGCACGGCAGCCACCACCAGGCCGCCAGCACCCGCGCGGGGTTCCGGGGCAGCGAGGCCAGCCCCAGCCCCGCCAGCAAGCAGGCCGGCGCACAGAGCACGGCCAGGTAGCGGTAGCCGAACACGCGCCCCGGCTCGATCTCGAAGCGCGTGAGGGAGAATGCCAGGCCGAAGCCGACGACGAAGATCAGCAGGAAGCCGTCCAGTCCCAGCGCGGCCCGCACACGCCCGGGGAACAAGCCCAGGATCACGGCCCGCTGGCGCCAGGCCGCCGAAGCCAGCGCCGCCGCCAGCAGCGCCCACCAGCACCAGGCCGCGATCCGCCCCCACCCCACGGGGGGGAACCAAGCCGAGGCCACCAGATCCGGCCCGAGCAAGACGCCGATGCGACCCAGCGAGGCCAGCGGATCCAGCTGGAGCTGCTCGGCCGCGCCACGCCCGTAGACGGTGGTGGAGGCGCCCATGCCCCGCACCACCACCGAGAGCAGCAGCGGCAGAAGCCCCAGCCCCAGCCCCGCCAGTAGCCGGCCTGCATCCCGTGGGCGCCAGCCGGGTTGCGGGCGCGCGAGCAGCCCCAGCATGACCAGGGCCACGGCACTGACCGCGAAGAGGTAGTTGGCGAACAGCGCCAGCCCGGCCAGACAGCCCAAGGCCACCAGCAGCCGCCCACGGCGGGGCCGATCAGCGCCGCGGGCCAACAGCAGCAGGTGCCCACAGGCTACGGTGAGCAGGCCCGTGAGCAGGTGATCCCCTGTCGCGACCAGGGACAGGCCCACCCAACCCGGTGGCGCCAGGGCGAAGCACAGCCCCGCGTACAAGCCAGCCCGAGGCCCTCCATGACGCGCCCCCACCGCCACCAGCAGCAGGACCCCCGCCACGCTCACCAGCAGGGCCAGGGCCTTCACCGCCAGGGCGCTCCCCCCCAGCAGCGCGTACAGGGGCAGGGCCAGGATCTGGTACAGCGCGTCGCCGCCCATGCGCGGAGACCACAGGTCCACCAGCGGCAGCGCGCGGGCGCCGCCCAACCACTGCCACAACAACCCGGTGGTCAGCTCGTCGTTGTTGACCACCTCTTCCAGCGATCCAGCCAGAAAGAGCACCCGCGCGGCGAGGGCCAGCAGCACCAGGGCCATGACCCGGAGCTTCCATGGATCGCGCAGCGTTGTCATCGCGCCTACCGGGCCTGGGACGTACCCCTTCGCCGTATCCCGGGCCCTGGGCCACCGCGATGGCAGCGACCCTGGGGGCCCCCTGGAGGGGGCGTTAGAGTCCAGCCGTGCTCCCACCCACTCCGCCCGCGCCCGATCCCGCCTCTCCAGCGCCCTCTACCCGCCCCAGCGCTTGGCGTGGCCTGCTCCAGGCCCCCTGGCTGCCCTGGGCCCTGGTGGGCCTGGGACTGCTGCTGCGGGTGCTCGAGCTCGAGGTGAACCCGGAGCTCTTCATGGACCGGGAGTGCCTCTCCCGCGGCCTGTTCGCCCGGGAGCTGCTGGACGGCCCCGCCCTCCACCTGCTGGACTACCAGGCGGACCCCTACGCCGGAGGGTCCCTGGCCATGGGGCTCGCGGCGGTCCCCTTCTTCGCGCTGCTGGGCGACGGCGTCTTCTCCCTGCACCTGGCCACGCTCCCCTTCCTGGCGGCCACGGCCTTGGCCACCTGGGCTCTGGTGCGCCACCACCTGGACCCCCGGGCCGCGCTCCTGGCTCTGGCGCTGGTGCTCCTGCCGCCCTACCCGGCCAGCCGCCTGGCCCTGGTGGCCTGGGGCGACAGCGTGCAGGTCCCCCTGTTCATGGCCCTGACCCTGCTGCTGGCCGCGCCGCTGGCCCAGGGCCTCAGCCGCAGCCCCTGGCGCGCGGGCCTGCTGGGACTCGCGGCGGGGGCCGGGCTGTCGTGGCACTACCACTCCGCCATCCCCCTGGCCCTGCTGGTCGCGCTGCTGCTCCTGGGCGACCGGGCCTGGCTCCGCCTCCCCGGCCCCGTCGCCGCGCTGCTGGGGGGCACGGCCCTGGGGCTCTCACCATGGCTGGCCTACAACCTGAGCCACCGCTGGGAGGGCCTCATCATCTCCACCTACGGCAGCGTGGGCGCGGTGGGGGATGGGATCGCTGCGCGCTACCCGGGCCGGCTGCTGGCGCTGGCCTTCCCGATCCCCGCCGCCTCGCTGGGGCCGGGCCCCGCCAGCTGGCCCTGGGCCCTGGCGCTGTCGGTGCTGGCCTGGCTGGCCGTCCTGGGGGCCGCCGGCTTCCTGGCCTGGCGGCTGCGCCGCGACCTCCGCGTCCACGGCCGCCTGGGGCGGGGGTGGGGCGCCCTCTACCTGCTGGCCTACCTGCCCTTCTTCGTCCTGGCCGCCGCAGCCACCCCGTTCAGCTTCGAGAACCTGCCGACCTGGTACTTCGCCGACCGCTACCTGAGCAGCCTGCACTGGGTCGCGCTGGTGCTGGTGTCCCTGGCCGCCGCCAGGCTGTGGGCCCGGGGGGGCCGGCTTCGGGTGGTGGGCGGGGTGCTGGCCGCGCTGTTCCTCGGGATCGGCGTCGCATCCCAGGGCGTCATCCTGCTCGGGCACCCGCCCCACGGCCCCCTGGTAGCACGGGACTCCGGTGGACGTTGGCTGCCCGGCTACGACTGGAACCTGCTGGCCGACGACCGGGTGGCCTTCGGCTTCTACCGGGGCGACCCCGAGCCGCCCCTGGTGGTGATCCAGGCGGCCGAGCACCCACGCCGAGCCATCCTGGGCCGCGCCCTGGGCATGTCCATGGTCTGGCGAGACGGCCCGGACCTCACCGCGCTGGCGGCGGTGGGAGGTCGCCTGGATCCCCCGACCCGCGAGGCCTTCTGGCAGGGCGTGGGGGCCGGCGTGGGGCGCTGGCGATCCCACGAGCTGCCCTCGCTGCTGCCTCGCTTGCAGGATCTTCCCCAGCAATCCCCCATCCTGCGCGGGCTGGAGCCCACCCTGCGCTGGTGGTTCGCCGGCGACGAGGCCAAGACCGCCGCGTTCCTGGTCGAGAGCGTGGCCCCGGCCCGCCTGGGTCGCTTCTTCGAGCAGCTGGGCCAGGAGCTGGGTAGTTCGAGCAAGCGCGACCTCGCCAGGGCCTTGGAGCGCGCCCAGGCCGCCGTGCCCGAGCCCTGGCTGCCGCCGGTCCTCGAGGGCATCTGCAGGGGGCAAGCCCCGGGAGAGGGCGAACGCCTGGCGGCCGTGGCGGCGGTGCAAGCCTCGAGCCTCCCACCGGCCCTGTGGCCACACCTGATGGCCTGCACCGGCGAGGGCTCCCAGCCCGCGCGCCGCCCTGCCGAGGAGAAGGAGAGCCGCGACGCGCCATGATAGGCTCCCCGCTCACCCCGAACACCGGGAGCCGAGTGTGGGACGCCGGGCGTCGCTCATCCTCGCCCTCATGCTGACCGCCTGCAGGGGCACCGAGCCCACGCGGGTTGACGCCATCGTGGTGGGGGCTGGCCCCGCCGGGCTCGCCGCCGCGTGGGAGCTCGAGCAGGCCGGCCAGCGCGTGGTCCTGGTGGATGGGCACGATGCGGTGGGCGGGCGCGCACGCTGGGGCATGGGCATGAGCCTGATGGCGGGCACGAGCACCCAGGAAGCCCAAGGCGTCCAGGACAGCCCCGTGCGCCTGCTCGAAGACTGGGAGTCCATGACCGGCGCGCCTGCGGACGCCTGGGAGCAGGGCTTCGTGCTGGCTGCACCGACCCAGGTCCACGACTGGCTGGCCGAGCTGGGCGTCCGCTGGGACAGGCTGCACCCCGAGGTGGTCACCAACACGCTGCGCGACCACGAGCCCCGCGGGGGCAGCACCTCCATCGTCCTGGCCCTCGGCTCGGCCCTGGCCCTCGAGCCCAGGCTGGGTTCCTGGGTCACCCGCCTCGAGCCGGCCAAGGCTGGGGGTTGGCAGGTCTGGCTCGACGGCGAGAGGCAGCCCGCCTACGCCGCGACGCAGGTGATCCTGGCCACCGGCAGCCTGTACGGAAACGAGCAGCGCGCCAGCGAGCACGACGCCACGTCCGCCTGCTCCATGGACGCGCTGGTGGACGGCAAGGACGGAGCCGTTCCGCCCCAGGCCGACACGCTCTCCATGCTCGCAGCGCTGTCTCCCGCCACCTCGAACATGGGCGCGCTGGGCCTCTACCCCCACGTCCTGGCCGTGGACGACCACCCCTATATCGACGCCCACGGCGCCGCGGTGGTCGACGCCACCGGCGCACGGATCCTGGAGACCCACGAGCTGAACTCCATCCATGCGGGCCGGCGCGTGGCCGACCAGCCGGAGTGCATCGCCTGGGCCGTGTTCGGACAGAACTCCATGCCCCAGGTGCTCCAGCAGCTCACCGCCGACCGACGCGACGCGCTGCTCGCCCAGGGCCAGGTGCTGCACACGGCGGAGGGAGCCGCCGACCTGGCCGCAGTTCTCGGCATGGACCCGAAGATCCTGGCGGCTACCCTGGCCAACGCCCCGGTCTACCGGCCCCAGCCAGGGCCGATCCAGAGGGGCCAGCGGCCGCCGTTCTGGGCCGCACGCCTGGGGCTGGTGGCGGGCAAGAGCTTCGGCGGCCTCCAGACCGACCTCGAGGGGCGCCTGCTGGACCAGGACGGGCAGCCTGTGCCGGGCCTGTTTGCCGCGGGCGAGCTCGCGGGCATGGGTGGCGGCGGCGTCGGGGCGCCTTGGGGCTTCGACGGCAGCCTGTCCGCGGTGATCCACTCAGGAAGGGTAGCAGGAAGCCATGCAGCCCAGGACTGAACCACAGGGGCCCGGACGCCTGGTCGGCGTCGTCGTGGTGCTGATCCTGGCCGCAACGGCCGGCGTGATGATCACCCGGCAGCTGCGGCGGCCCCAGCGATCCAACGCCGCCACGACCCTCTCGGCCACCGAGCCCTCGGCCCTGGAAGGCCTGAGCATGCCCTGGCCGGCCGCCAACCCCACTGAGCGCTACGGTCCGGACCGACTGTACGAGAAGGTCAACGGCCAGGCGGATCTCTATCTGCAGGCAGGCTTCTCGAGCCTGGAGTGCCGACGCTTCGCAGACCCCGCGGACCCCGAGGGTTCCATCGAGCTGCGCCTGTTCACCATGGAGAGCGCCCAGGCCGCCCGGAGCGTACACGCGCTCCAGCGACGCCCCGAGGGGGCGCCCATGGACGCAGACATCGACGGCGAGTGCCTGGACGGCGCCTGTTTCCTGGCCCACGGCCCTTGGTACCTGGAGCTCCTCCCCTCCAGCCCTGGACCCGAGCGGGACCTACCCAGCCGGGCCCTGGCCCACGCCTTCGTCGACGCCCACGCCGTCGGGGCCGTCCAGCCCGAACCATCCCTGCCCACCCAGGGCCTGGTGGCAGGCTCTGTGGCCCACGGCGTCCAGGATGCCTACGGCGTAGGCTCCCTCGACGGTGTGAGCACCGCCGCCTACCAGATCGACGGCCACCGCCTGCTGGCCTGGGTCGCCCGGCTCGAGTCCGACGCCCAGGCCGACGCCCTGGCGGACCGGGTGGTGGACGAGCTCGAGGCCCTCGGCGGCAGTGAGCAGACCCAGGACGGCCTGCAGGGCGCCCGGGTGGTCGAATTCCTGGACAGCGCCTGCGCCGTGGTCGTCCGGGGCTCGCGGGTCGCCGGTGTGCAAGAGGCCCACGACCCACAGGCGGCGGTGGACCTGGCCGCGCGCTTGGTCGCCCACCGTCCCTCCGAGCTGGCGCCATGACCCTCCCCGCCCTGTCCCGGCGGCGCTTCCTCGCGGCCCTGGGCCTGGCCGGAGCCGGCGCGTTCCTGGGGGCTCCCCTGGGCTGCAGCGCCCCGCAGCCCGCGGCCCCCGCGCAGAGCCTGGATCGTATGCCCACCCGCCCGCTGGGGCACACCGGCATCCAGGTGCCCATCCTCTCCTTCGGCTGCGTGGATCTGCAGCCCGGTAGCCGCATCCTGCTCCGGCGGGCCATGGATCTGGGCGCCACCCTGTGGGAGACCGGCGCGTCCTACGGCGGCGGCGCCAGCGAGCGGGCCATCGGCGAGTACCTCCAGGCCTTCCCTCGAGACCGGGACCGGCTGCTGCTGCTCACCAAGAGCACCGCCTTCGACCCAGACGGCCTCGAGCGCGAGCTCGCCGGATCCCTCGAGCGGCTGGGGGTGGATCGGGTGGACTTCTACCTGCTGCACGGCGTGGACGACGCCGAGGTCTTCACCCCCGAGCTCGGCCGCTGGGTGGAGCAGGCCCGCAGCGCAGGCCGCTTCAGGGCGTTCGGCCTTGCCACCCACAAGAACATGGCCCCCGTGCTCACCGCCGCCGCAGAGCACCCATGGATCGACCTGGCCATGGTGGCCTGCAGCTACCGGCATCTGCAGGAGGAGCCCATGCGGCGGGCCCTGGACGCCTGCCAGCAGGCAGGGGTGGGACTGATCGCCATGAAGACCCAGGGCCTGGCCTCCCTGCCCACCGACCCCCAGGCCGAGGGCAAGCTGCTGGAGCGCTTCGTGGCCCAGGGCCGCAGCCTGGCCCAAGCGCGACTGCAGGCCGTGTGGGCCCACCCGGCCATCGCCTGCATCTGCTCCAAGATGCCCAACGTCGCCATCCTCGAGGAGAACACGGCCGCCGCCAAGGCTCCCACCGCGCTCGGCGCAGCCGAGCTCGAGGCCCTGCGCGAGCATGCCCTGGCCACGGCCCCCGCCGCCTGCAGCGGCTGCGGCGTCTGCCAGCGCGCTGCAGGCGTGCCGGGCGCGGAGATCATGCGGGCCCTGATGTACACCCACGGCTACGGCGAGCCCCAGCGCGCCCGGGCGCTGCTGGGCAACCTGCCATCGATCTCTGCCCTCGAGCCCGCCGCCCTGGCGCAAGCATCGGGCGCGTGTCCCCGCCGGGTACCCCTCGCGCAGGCAGCCCAGCGAGCGGCGGCACAGCTCACGCCGGAGAGTACACAGTGGCCCGCGATCACCACCTGACCGTCCTGCTCCTGGGCGCCCTGGCATGCAGCCCGCAGGACGCACCCGAGCCGACCCCACCCGCACCCCCGGGGAGCGGCTTCCAGGGAGACGGTGCCCCGGTTCCGCTCCAGCTGCCCGTCGAAGCCTGCCAGCCCCTGACCCTCGAGGCCCTCCCCGCCGAAGAGCCCTCGGCGCGTCGCAGCTACGGCCTCACCATGCCCGGCCAGGCCCAGGTGCTCCTGGCCACCGCCACGTGGACAGGCGAGGGCAAGCGCGCCCTGGTGGTGGGCCAGGGCCCGTGCCCTCCCTGCACAGCCGCGCTGAGGCGCAAGGGCCACCGGCAGATCGAGGTGGAGCTGAGCGCCGGCTCCTATGGCCTCGTGAAGGACAACTTCTCCCAGGACACGCCCTGGTTCATCCAGGTGGAGGTCGACCCCGACGAGCACGACCTCGAGGCCAACCCGGCTTCATTGAGCGCCCAAGCCTGCCGCCTTCGAGCAGAGACGGCTGTGGCCACCGCGGCCAGCCTCTTCCCCCCCCAGGGGCTGGACCCCACCAGCCTGGCCCTCATCGAGCAGGACGCCTTCGGCTTCGAGCGCCTCCAGCAGGTCCACACCGCCCGCTACCAGAGCGACGGCGATCCCCTGACCGCCTACGTGGTCCAGCTGCCCGACGCTGCCGCCGCCCGGGCCCTGGCCGCGGACTACCAGGGCTTCCTGGTAGGCCTGGGCGGCGAGGTGACCCCCGTGGAGGGCCTCGACGATGCCGGCGCGGTGCTCTTGTGGGACCACACCACCGTAGTCCTGGCCCAGGGCACCTTCGTCGCAGGCGTCCAGGAAGCCAGCGAGGCCCAGAGCGCAGTGGCGCTGGCTGGTGAGCTACAGGCCTGGCTGGCCAGGAGTAGCGCCGACGGCGAGTGAGGGCGGGCGCCCCCTCGAGCCCCGCCTGCAGGACAGCCCGCTGGTGTGGAGTTCCGGCGCGCTGGACGGCGGAATCACGCCCCGCGCAGACGTGACCCTCGAGGTGCTCGTCAGCGAGCTGACAGCCAGCCCCGTCATGCGGTGCGGCGCGTGATCCCCGCCACCCGAGAGCTCCCGAGACAGGCCCCGAACGTCAGCGGACGAGCATGCTCCACAGGCCACCACACAGGCCGGGCAGGCGGCACCCCGAGCAGCGAGCCCGGCACCGAGCTGGGGTCGAAGCTCGAGACGGTGGAGGACCGGGCGATGACGACGCCGGCGACGCCGCCGCAGAGGGCGCCTGGCACCATAATCATCCAGGACAGACCGTAGCCCTGCCCACTGGCGCCCCCCCCGAACGGGGGGCATCCTTCCGGCCAGGAGGCGCCCATGCCCCGTGAGAAGAACCCGGGCCGCGACGCCTGGAACACCCCGGTGAGCCCCGTCACCCACACCCGCCGCACCGTGATCGAGTGGCTGGGCAAGGGCGCCACCATGGCCGTCCTGCCCCCAGCCCTGAGCGCCTGCTTCCCCGAGAAGCCCGGGTTCGGCTGCTGCGCCGAGACCGACGCCCCCGGCGGCGGCGGCGGCTTCGGGGGGGAGGACAGCGGGCCCGGCCCCATCGACACCAGCGCGGGCATGGACTGCCCACAGGGCCGCTTCGACTTCGCGCCGCCCGCAGACGCCCCCGCCATCTGGGACGAGTTCACCGTCTTCACCGTGGACCCCCAAGACCTCGACGCCCTGCTGGCCGGCTGGACGCTCACCATCGACGGGATGGTGGACAGGCCCCGGACCTACACCTTCCAGCAGCTGCTGGCCCTGGCACGGCTCGACCAGGTGATGGACTTCCACTGCGTCACCGGCTGGTCGGTGTACGACATCCCCTGGAACGGCGTGCACTTGCAGACCCTGCTCGACGCCGTGGGCGCGCAGGCCGGCGCCACCCACATCACCTTCCACACCGTGGACGGCGTCTACAACGAGAGCCTGCCCATCGACGTGGCCCTCGAGCCCCACTCCATGCTGGCCTACGGCGTCTGCGGCCTCACCCTGCCCCTGGACAACGGCTTCCCCATGCGCCTCGTGGTGCCCCGCCTGCTCGGCTACAAGAGCGCCAAGTACATCCACCGCCTCGAGCTCACCGACGCACCCCTCCACGGCTACTGGGAGCAGCGCGGCTACGGCTACGACGCCGAGGTGCCCGCGGACCGACTGCGAGAGGGGCGGTACTGAACACCGCGAGAGCATGACCTCGGCGCCGCGTGCCCATGGCGCCTCCAGCCCGGCGGCCGTGCGGGGATCGCCCTTGCGGCGGGCCTGGCCTTGGGGGGACGCATCCGGAGAGCAGCGACGGCGGGCCCGAGACCAGGGATACTGGCAACCTCGACAACCGCCCCTCTGATCGTTCCGGCCCGCCGGGCGCACTGGTCAGCACGACACGGAAGACCGCTCACCCCGGAGACACCATGAACGTCCTGCTCGTCGGGCCCGACCTCGAAGAGAACCTGTCCCTCGGCTACCTGGCCGGCGCCCTCGAGGCCGCAGGCCACCAGGCCGAGCTGGCCCCCTTCGAGCACCGTGGGCAGCACGCTGCGGTGCTCGCGCGCGCCATGGAGGCCGACATCGTGGGCCTGTCCATGGCGTTTCAGGCCCGGGCCCCCGAGTTCCTGGCGCTGGCCCGCGCCATCGCCGTAGCCGGTGGCCCGCCGGTGGTGGCCGGTGGGCACTACGCCAGCTGCGCGGCCGAGCCCTTGCTGGCCCACCACCCCGCGCTCTCCGCCGTGGTGCTGCACGAGGGGGAACGCACCATCGTCGCCATGGCCGACCACGGCTCGGACCCCGGCGCC
Source organism: uncultured Pseudomonadota bacterium (assembly GCA_937912125.1). Lineage (GTDB taxonomy): Bacteria > Myxococcota_A > UBA796 > UBA796 > JAFGLY01 > CALDOK01. The sequence continues at coordinate 4,764 of CALDOK010000493.1, read as the reverse complement.
TGGACCGGCATCCCCGGCCTAGTGCTGCGCGGCCCCGACGGTCCCCAGGCCACGGCCACCCGCGCCATCGAGCCCCACATCGATCTCCTGCCCCGCCCCGTGCGTCGCGGGCCCGTGCGCCTGCTCGCCGGCGTGCCCACCGCCACCATGCTGGGCAGCCGCGGCTGCCTGGGCGACTGCCACTACTGCTGCATCCAGACCCTGCACCGCCTCTGCCCTGGCCCCCGCTTCCGCCAGCGCCCCGCCGACGACGTGGCCGCCGAGATGGCCGACCTGTACCACGGCCGGGGCATCCGCCAGTTCGTCTTCCACGACGACAACTTCCTGGTTCCACGCCAAGCGTCCAACCACGCGCGCTTGGCCGCCCTGCGCGCCGGACTGCGGGACCGGGGCGTAGGCGAGATCGCCATGGTCATCAAGTGCCGGCCCCAGGAGGCCGAGCGGACGATCCTGGCGGAGCTGCGGGACATGGGCCTGATCCGCCTGTTCATGGGGGTCGAGTCCGCCACCCCCGCCGGTCTGGCCTCCCTGGGCCGCCGTCAAGCTGTCGAGGACTCCGTGCAGGCCCTCGAGCTCTGCGAGGACCTGGGCATCTCCTCCCAGTTCGGGCTGATGGTCTTCCACCCTGACGCCACCGCCGCGGGTCTACGGGCCGACCTCGAGCTGCTGCGCCGCTTCGCCTCCCACCCCACCGGCTTCAGCCGCGCCGAGATCTACGCCGGCACCCCCCTCGAGCAGCGCATGCTCGCCGAGGGCCGCGCCACCGGCGACTACCTGGCCCGCAGCTACCGCATGACCGATCCGGTGGTGGCCCGCAGCTTCGAGCTCGCCACCGCGCTGCTGCAGGCCCGCTGCTGGCAGCACGAGAGCCTGCTGCAGCGGGTGATCGGCATGGACCACCTGGCCGCCACCGTCGCCCGCTTCTACCCGGGCACCGAGGCCGCCGCGCTGGTGCGCGACGTCCACCGCGCTCAGCTGGAGGTCAACCGCGAGACCATCGACACGCTGGCCGCCATCGTGGACCTGGCCGAGGCCGGGCACGACGCCCGCGACCCGGGCTGGCGCCGGGCCCTCGAGGCCGTGGCCGCCGAGGAGCGCCAGCGGCGCGAGGCAGCGTGGACCCGCTACCGCGAGCTGGGCGCCCGCCTGGACCGCTTCGTGGACGCCAGCGTAGGGCTGGACCGGATCGGGAAGGGCCCCTCCCTGCCCACCGGGCGCCTGGCCCGCCACGCCGCGGTGGTGCTGGGGCTGGTGGCCACCGTGGGCGTGCAGGCCTGCGGGTGGGGCGTGTGCGAGTACATGGCCGTGCACACCGGCCTGTACGATCGCTGGCCCGACCTGGAGACCGACACCCGGACGCTGGACTTCGGCGAGCAGGCGCTGGGCGAGACCGCCACCCTGACGCTCGAGATCATCAACGCGGGCGACGAGCACCTCACCATCGACCGCTACGAGATCGTGGGTGGCGGAGGCGCCTTCCCCGTCCCCGGCGCCACCGTCACCGGGCTCGCCGCAGGTGAGAGCGCCACGATGGCCTTCGACTTCACGCCCACGGCGCGGGGCCCGGTGGAGGCCACCCTGATCATCTCCAGCGACGATCCCGACGAGCCTGAGCACAGCGTCACGCTGACCGGCGTAGGCGTCCCGCCGCAGGACACGGCCGACTGATCCCCGCAGCGCACGGTCCAGGCCACGGTGAGGAAGGTCGCGCTTCGAGCAGATGGCCTCGTCTCGACGCAGGCTGCGCCAGCAGGGCCTCTCGAGGCGGGAGCCCAGCCCACCGGCACACCCCCCTCACCGATGATACGGACGCATCTCGCCCGCTGATCCGGAGTGACCATGTCCACCCTTCGCCTGCTTCCCCTCATCGTCCTCGCCTGCTCCATCGGCTCCGGCTGCTTCGGGGAGGAAGAAGAAGAAGTGGAGTTCGAGGGTGACGCCCCCGGCGAGTGCAGCGACGGCGCCGACAACGATCGGGACGGCCTGTTCGACTGCGACGACGACGACTGCGAGGGCTCCGACGACTGCGACGATCCCGAGGACGTCTCGGACGACGACACCGGCGACTAGCAGTCGTCGGGGGAAGGGGGCCCGAGCGAGCAAAGGACCCGCCGTGCCTTCGCCCAAACGGAGAGACCAGGCCGAGGCTGTGCACCCGCACCGCCGTGCTTCGGCCCGAAGGGGCCTCGTCTCGGACCGAACAGGTCTGGCTGTCGCTCCCGGGATGCAGCAGCGGCAGGGGCCATGGACAAGACGACCCGGGCGGAGCTGGGTTCAGGATGCCGTTCGTCGTCGATGCTCCCACTCGGCGAGCAGTCTCGCCAGTAGCTGCAGGTTGTTCGCGATGGCGCAGCAGGTGGCCTGGGACCTGGCGTTGTCGAGCCCCCACCCACAGGCTTTCCGCGCTCCCCTGCGAGTCAGCTCTCGCATGAGGCGCTCCCCCTGGGCGCGAAGCCGGTATCGAGCACGGACATCAGGCTGCTGCCACTCACCGCGTACACGTCGTTGTTCCTGCTCTTCGGGATGGAGCTGGAGGTGGCGTCTTTGACCGCGATGGACCGGACAGGTCGAGCGACAGCCGCAGAGTTCCGCCGAGTCCTTGGTCCAGTAGAACGTAGGTACCTGGTCCTCCTCCTTCTTGTTGAACTTCCAGTTTCCGGTTGAGACACCACCGGGACAGGTGGCGATCATTGTGTCGAAGTCGATGGCTACGTCTTCCTGTCCGAGCTTGTCGCCCTTTCTGGTGTTGCGCCCCGGCGGAGCGAGGATCTCGACGCCTGCCTGCTCCAGCGCCTCCCGCCGAACCCTCGTCCCACCATACGCGGCGTCGCCGAGCACCACCTCGATGCCGTCGTACAAGGCCTTGGACCGAGCGATGAGGGGGCAGGCCTGCGTGTTGTCGTGTTCGCCTCCCGGGCTCACCTCCAGCGCAGTGATCAAGCCGCTCACGGCGTCCCCGAGGGCGTGCAGCTTGCAGCCCGAGCAGACCTTGCTCTTGCTCTTCCGGAAGTGCTGGGCCTCGGGATCGGTCAAGCTGATCAGCCTGGCAGAGGTCGTCCGCCGCTTCACCCGGAGCAGGCCTTCCTCGGTCGCCTCCAGATCCTCGTCGACCACGCGAAGCAGGTTCCTGGACAGGCGCAGCGGGGGCTTGCGCTTGTTCTGTCTGACTTCACCGACATCCCGCTGTACGCGCTCGGTGCAGTCGTTCACCCAGGTGACCAGCTGTGCGAGCACCTCGGAGCGCGCCCTGGCATCGCTCCAGTCGATCCCCTCGAGGTGCCCCTTGGTGCTCTTCGCCCGGAGCAGGGGCAGGCTCCACTCCCTGGCCACCTCCTCCACCGTGGACCCAGTTGCACGTGCCCACCGCCGCCCGAGTCTTCGCAGGCCATCCCCGAGCAGGCGAATCGTGCCCTGTACAGCGCCGAAGCACCACATCGGGGTGGAGTCGAGCACCCAGACCGGCGCCTCGCCGATCATCTCAGCGGCGATGCACGAGCGCACGATGTGCTCGAAAACCACCGTGATCCGAGGGAGGTTGACGGCCGGATGAGGCTCCCGCAAGAAGGCCTAGAACTCCCGCAGGCTCTTCTCCTTCGGCGGGGTCTCCTCCCAAGACAAGCGCAGCGCTGCTCGCCAGGTCTTGTCATTGTCGGCCTTTTCGGTTGCCCCCTTCCGCGTTTGCCAGGACTCCGAGTGTCGAAGCACCAACAGCGACATCAACGTGCGCGCAGGCCACGCGAGACGCCCGGTCTTGGACTCCCCTCGCCAGCCAACGAACAGCCTGTCCGGAAGCAGATACTCCTGGTGGTCCCTCAACAGCCACAGCAGCGAACCGGCCGGCAGAAGGTCGGGATCGTAGAGCAGCCGATCCTCGAACGACAGGATGCGGAGGTTCTTCGTCGGCATTCTCGAGATCCTCTCTCGGAGCCCTTGCCTAGCCCACGCAGCGGGTGATGCTGGCATTGCCCCGGTGCTGAGCGGGTTTTGTTGAGTGTGGTTACACAACGGACATCCGCTCACCCGACTGCGTCAACACGCCATTCACGACGTTCGACGACTATGTTCCTCGAACGTCGACTCTCGGGTTTTCCCGACGACTGCTGGCGCTCTCCGCATTGGTGCGCGCGCACGGCTCGCGAGGCGGCTCACGCACCAGCCGCGACAGACAGTCGATCCTGCACCAGGCGCCCTTCGCCGCCACCACCACCACCGCCGGAGGTTCCTGAGCACCACAGCTGGAGACAGCTGCTCCCAATCCTGGCCCTCGTCGCCAGGGGAGGGCCCGAGGACGTGACCGGCAGAACCTGCCCAGAGGGCACGTTGGGTGAGTGCCTGGAGGCCGACGGCTCGGGCCGGGGCATCGTCCCCTCCACCGAGCGCGCCAGCTGCGCCTGCGAGCACGAAGTCCTGGACGACGACAACTTCCTGGCCCAAGCCCCCTGGTGGGGCATGCACCACGGCTTGGACTGGCTCGAGGGCTTCGTCGGGTCTCGAGACCCGGCGCGATTGCTACCGGGACACAGACCGGGGTCCGGATGGGCCCGCTTGTAGGTGGTCCTGGGCGGCGAGGAGGTGTCCGTGGAAGGCCTGGCTGGCCGGTGGAGCCCAGGGGGCCGTGGCGCTGGCAGATCAAGGGAAGCTCCAGCGGAGAGTGAGGGCCGCCGTGCCCCACCACCCCCGACGCGTATGGCGCGGGAGGCGCGCCGTACGTTGGAGGGTGGGGTGACCCCGACGCGTATGGCGCGGGAGGCGCGCCGTAGGTTG
>CALDOK010000492.1 GCA_937912125.1 uncultured Pseudomonadota bacterium | reverse complement strand
ACCCCCGCTGCCTGACGGCACCGGGGGTTCATGGAGCGGAAGACGGGACTCGAACGCAAGCGCGAGCAAGCACCCCTCGGCAGCCACCTCCGCACTAGGCGCGAAGTAAGCAGCTACCCAGAGCCAAAGCCCAGAGCAGCACCACAGGTGTCACAAGCACCAAGGAAGAACCCCCGCTGCCTGACGGCACCGGGGGTTCATGGAGCGGAAGACGGGACTCGAACCCGCGACCCCGAGCTTGGGAAGCTCGTGCTCTACCAACTGAGCTACTTCCGCGAGGCCCGCGAATCTAACCAAGGCGTTCGAGGGCGCAAGCGCCTGGCACATCTACACCAGACGCTTTCTCAGCAACACCAGCAGCGCGACCCCGGCCAGGATCCACCCACCGCCCCAGACGAAGGCCGGCACATGGGTGAGCTCGGCCAGCATGGTGGCGTCACTGGCGCCTACATAGTCCGCGTTCCTGAACACATCGTCCCGGACGTCGAGCAGAGCGTAGAGCACCGAGAACACCCCGACCAGCCGCAGAAACCACCAGTTGACCCCAGCGGGCGCCTTCGTGCCCAGTGCCACCAACGCCAGCCCAGTGAGCATCCCGTAGACCATGCCGAAGCCGACCACAGGTCGAACCAGAGCAAGGGTGACCCCGAGCACGAGCAGCCCCAGGGAGACAACCAGCCCCCGCGAAGCAGATCGACTGCGGGACACGGCCAGGATGGCCAGGCCCGCGACCAGAGAACCCAGGTAGCCGCCGTTGAGGATGAGGAAGCTCCAGCCGCCGCGGGTCATGCAGTGGCCGCCCTCGTTGGAGCCCAGGCCGATCTCGAGGACCTCGCCCCCGGTGATCACCGCCACAGTGGCATGCCCCAGCTCGTGGAAGAGCACCACCAGGATGCGCAGGGGGTACAGCAGCGGGCTGTGCCAGAACCAGGCCAGGGCCACTGCGGTGATCAGCAGCAGCACGCCAGCCTTCCAGTCCGCGCTGCCCGCGCCTAGCGGCGTCGCCTTGTCAGCCATGGTAGCGCTCCGATGGAGGTGAGCAGGGCCAGCAGGCCCCAGGACGCAGCCGGAGCCGTGCACCCGCACAACCCGCCGGGAGGCTCGATGCCTCCCACGCTGTCGTCAGGGCCGGTGTCACTCGGTGTCGAGCTGTCGCCGGTGTCCACCGGGCCTGGATCGCCACAGACCATGGCGGCCGGCTCGTAGCGGTCGAGATCCAGATCCAGATCGCCGTAGAGCAGGTGGGCATAGGGGCTGAAGTCGAGGGTGGTGGCGGGTTGGTCGCGGCAGGACGAGGACACGGCGTAGTCACCCTCCACCCACTGGAGATCGTACTGGGTGCTGCCGTCCTGGAGCACCAGCAGCCACTCCACGGGCATGGACCAGGTGTCGTGCCCGGTCTGCTCCACATGAACGTCTACCTGCCAGGAGCCGTCCTCGAGCGGGGTGTTGGTCAAGCCCACCCGGTAGCTGGGCTCGCCAGCCCGGTAGACCCACTGGTCGAAGAACCAGTCCAGGCTGGCGCCGTGCTCGGCCTCCATGGCCGCGCGCAGGTCCTCGGTGGTGGCCACGTCGTGGGCGTGGGCGTCGGCGTAGCGCTGCAGGCCCGCGAAGAAGGCGTCGTCCCCCAGCACGAAGCGCAGCATGTGCACCACGAAGCTGCCCTTGTCGTAGACGGTGCCACCCCACATGTAGTCGGGGTCGTACAGGGCGAACTCTCCCTCGTACTCCTTCCACATCATGTAGCTCTCGCGCTGCTCCTCCCAGACGTACCACTGCAGCTGGTCCTCGCCCCAGGTGTGCTCCACCCACAGGGCCTCGGTGTAGGAGGCGAAGCCCTCGTTGAGCCAGATCTCCTCCCACTCGGCGCAGGTGACGTAGTCGCCCCACCACTGATGGCCCAGCTCGTGGACGTTGACGATGCTGGCGTAGTCGCCATGCCAGATGAGGTCCTGGCCGAAGCTCGTGGCGGTGGTGTGCTCCATGGCGCCGCCGAAGGGCACCAGGACGTTGCCGTAGCTGGAGTAGGGATAGGGGAGCCACAGCTGGCTGAAGTGGGCGATCATCTCGGGGGTGTCGGCGAAGACCGACCGGGCCTGGCTCATGTCGCTCGGGGAAGCCCAGGTGTAGACGGGCACCTCGCCGCTGCTGTCCAGGTCTTCGTCGAAGTCGCCGGCGTTCACGACGATCAGGTAGGTGGCGATGGGCCAAGGGAAGTCGAAGCGCCAGGTGCGGGTGCCGCCGACAGGCTCGCCGATGGCGACGCGCTCGCCGTTGCAGACCACGGTGAGATCCTGCGGCGCGGTGACCGCCAGCTCCATGGTGGCCTTGTCCGCGGGCGCGTCGTAGACCACCAGCCAGTCTCGGGCCCCCTCGGGCTCGCTGAAGCTGTAGATGGGGTCGCCCCAGTGCAGGCCCTGCCCCGGATCGTCGGCGGGCACGCCAGGCGCGGTGTAGCGCACGCGGACGGTCACGCTGTCGCCCTCGGCCAAGCCCGCTGGCACATCGATGGTGACCTGATCTCCGCTGCGACGGTAGGACACGTCGACACCCTCGATCTCCACGCTGAGGATGGTCGGATCCGTGGCGTGCAGCAGGATCGACCCAGGGGAGCCCACCCGGGCCAGGGCGGTGGCCTGGATGTCGCCGGTGATCAGCTGGCGGCCTGGGTTCAGCTCCAGGGCGATGTCGTAGTGGGTGATGTCCCAGTCCGCCTGCATGGCGGGCGGGGTCGGCCCACTGGTCGGTGCGCCGGATGCTGGCGACGGCCCTGGACGCTTCAAGATGTCGCGGTGATCCACGGACGGCGCGGCGTGGGCGACGAGCGCGAAGAGGGCAAGGACGAGCATGGATGTTCCTGGAAGGGCGAGCGCCGGGGAGTGTTAGGATATCTCCGACCCCACCCCGCCCGCCTCCCCTCACTCTCCCCTCCCCCGATCCCCCCGCCGAAGGCACAGGCCGACGGTCCGATCCACGGTCATCCCATGCGCACCACCCGTCCCCTCGCGGGCGCCGGCCTCTTCCTCCTGGCCGGCTGCACGTTGCCCTTGATCCTGGACTGCTACGCCGAGCCCAGCAGCTCCAACGCCACCGCCCAGGGCGCCCCCCCCACGCGCGTCTTTGTCGGGACCGATCCGGTCCCCCCCACTCAGGATCCCACACAGATCCAGCAGCGCGAGCCGGCCACACCCGCCGAGCCGGTCGACAAGCTGGTGCTCATCGGTCCTGCCTTCGCCATGCCCAGCCTACCCCTGTCCGACGAGCTCCGCGGGCTGCTGAACGAGCGCAGCTACGAGCGCGCCGCGGCGCTGGTGCAGGCCATGGACAGCTCCCAGCTCGAGCCGTCCACCCAGGCCGACCACGCCTTCCTGCTGGCCTGGCTGCGTGTCCACCAGGGCCAAGCAGACAAGGCCGCCGATCTGCTGGAGGCCCTGACCGGCACAGGCTCTGCCCCCGCGCCCTATCTCGACATGGTCGCAGGCGAGATCCTCCTGGGCATGGACGAGGCCGGCAAGGCCCTCGCACACCTCGAGGCGGTGATCCCAGGCAGCGCGGCGGTGTGGCCCCGCGCTCGCATCCAGCTGGCCGAGGCCTACTACGCCCTCGAGCGCACCGCGGACTCCCGTGCGGTGTACGAGGCCATGCTCACCCGCGACGACCCCAGCGACGGCACCGCGCTGGCCCTGCTCACCACGGCGCAGCGCTACGGCCTGGGCTCTGACGAAGCCTACCCCCTGCTGCGCCGCATCTGGCGAGCCTACCCCCGCAGCGCCGAGGACAGCGCCGCGATCAAGGCGTTGGTGAGCTACGAAGCCCGCGGGGCCACTTTCCGGGCCACCACCGCCGACAAGGCCGCCCGCGCGGAAGCCCTGATGGACCAGCGGCGCTACCAGGACGTGCTGACTCTGCTGGCGCCGGTGGTGTCCGCCAAAGCCGACCCCTCCCCCGAGCTGTGCCAAGCCTGGTACGTCTACGGGCGCTCCCAGTACCGCATGAACCGCCTCACCGATGCCCACGCCACCCTTGCCCCCGCTGGGCTGGCCTGCGCCGAGCACGACCAGGAGCGAGGCGCCAAGGCCCTGTACCTGGCCGGCAAGGCCTTGGAGCGCAAGAAGGAGTGGGGACTCGCGGCGACCGTCTACGAGCGCATCCCCGAGCTCTACCCCACCCACAGCATGGCCGACGACGGCTACGCGCTGGCCGGCATCGGCTACCAGGAATCCGGCGACGAGGCCAAGGCGCTCGAGCGCTGGGCCGCCCAGGTGCAGGCCTACCCCCAGGGCGACATGGCGGGCGAGGGATTCTGGCGCCTGGCCTGGGGCGCCTACCTGGGCGGCGACACCGCCGCCGCCATCGCCTGGGTGGATCAGGCGGCCGAGACCCTCGATCTCGCCGCCGACCCGGTCCACTTCCGGGCGGCCAAGTACTGGCGCTGGCGCTGGCGGCTCTACCCCGACCACGAGAATCCCCAGGTACTCACCACCGACCCAGCCCTGCGCGAGCAGTCCATCCAGGGCCTGTTGGCCCTGTGCCGCGAGCACCCCGCCAGCTACTACGGCCTGCTGGCCGGCGCGCGGCTGCAGGAGCTCGCCCCCGCCCGCTTGGCGGAGCTCCCCCACCCCGGCCTGGGCGACGCACCAGGGGCATGGCAGGTGCGCCAGAGCTTCCTCGACGGCAGCGCAGGCTCCAACGCCATGGCGCTGGCCCGGGTGGGTCTGATCTCCGAAGCCGTGGCCGAGCTGGACCAGCTGGTCGAGACCGAGATGTTCCCAGGCGAGATCGGGGTGTTCACGGACCTGATGGTGGCCACGGGCCAGTGGCTCTGGGCCCACGACCGGCTGCGCCGCTACCTCGAAGCCCACCCGCCCGAGACCCTCGAGCACAACCGCTCCCGGCTGCTCACCTCCGCCTACATGCGCCGCTACGAGGACGAAGTGAAGGGCGCCTGCGCCGACTATCCCTGGGACTACCGCCTGTTCCACGCGCTGGTGCGCGAGGAGTCCAACTTCAACAAGGACATCGTCAGCCACGCTGGCGCCCGGGGGCTCTCCCAGCTCATGCCCGCCACGGCCCGCTCGGTGGCCCGCTGGCTGGGCACCACCGTCAGCGACAGCGGCATGTTCGTGCCCACCACCAACCTGCGCATCGGCGGGCGCTACCTGCACTTCCTGATGGGCCGCTACCAGGGCGACCCGTTCATCTCGCTGGCCGGCTACAACGCAGGCGAAGGCAACGTGGACAAGTGGCTGCGCGAGCGGGGAAACCGCCCAGTGGACGAGTTCGTCGAGGGCATCCCCTTCCGCGAGACGCGCCACTACGTCAAGCGGGTGTCCAGCAGCTGGCAGATGTACCACCTGCTCTACGACGGGGGCGACGCCTTCCCGGCGCTGGCGGCCTTCAACCACCAGGCGGTGCCGGAGTAGGCGGCCCTCGAGCGGCTCATCCAGGTTCTTCGAAAGATCCCTTGACTGTCAGGCGTTGTACGCACGGTCAGGAAGCTGTTGCGGTGGCGTTCTCACGCCGATTACCCTGCAAGTCGAATCCATAGCCTTTCACACGGGGCTTCGTGCGACCCATCTCCCACCAGGAACGCCTGAAGCAGCAGCGCTCCCAGCAGCGACGCGTCGCGGCGGTGATCAGCTTCGGGTGCCTGTCCATCCTGGTGCACGCATTCCTGATCTCGGTGGGCATCCCCCTGTGGCCCTGGCTCATGGGGTCCATGGAGATCCCCGACGGTGGGCCCATCTCCCTTGTGCTCCTCGACCCGGACGAGCCCGACAAGCCCGAGGACGTCCTGCCCGACTTCCACGGCCAGATCGTGGATCTCCCTCCGCCCGAAGAGGAGAAGACCCCGCTGGACGCCGACTACCTGGCTGAGCACGAGCGGGTGGTGGAGAACGAGACCCGCAGCGAGCGCTACAAGATCAACCCCGAGGTGCTGGCCCCCGAGTACAGCAAGGAGACCAAGCTCGAGCTCGAAGATCTGCTGGACCTCGGCGCCACCGAGCCTTCCACCGGCGCCAGGGTGGGCAACGACCGCTTCGACCCCGACCGCGACGGCCGGCTCGCGGCCTTGAACTCCCCCTTCTCGGTCACCAACCGCGACGGCCTGCAGCGGCCCGTCCCAGCCAGCCACAGCACCCAGTCGGTCTCGGGCGCCCCCAACAACGATCTGCTCGACGAAGAGCGAGGCACCTCGGTCAACCTCAACACCAACGAGTTCCTGTTCGCCAACTACCTCAACCGCATCCGCCGGCTGGTCAACTTCTACTGGCAGCAGAACCTGGACAACCTCCCCCCCAACACCATGATCACCAAGAGCGCCTACTCCACCGCCGTCGACGTGGTGTTGAGCTCCCAGGGCGCGTTGGCCGGCATCGACATCACCGAAGAGTCCGGCTCTCCTGCCATCGACCACTGCGTGGTCGACGCCTTCGAGATGGCCGGCCCCTTCCCCAACCCGCCAGAGCAGCTGGTGGGTCCCGACGGTCAGGTGCATCTGCCCGACTTCGGCTTCACGGTCCAGGTGGGCCAGGCCCGCAACACCTACCAAGGCGTGGATCCCCGCGCCGGCGTGCAGTTCCCCGGCATCCTCAAGACGCGCCACTGAGAGCAGCCATGACCCATCGCTTTACCATCCTCACGTTCCTCGCCAGCGCCCTCTCCACGGCCTGCGGCGGTGACGTCCAGGTCGTGGAGATCACCACTCCGCCCACCGCCGAGATCCAGTCGCCAGGTCAGAACTCCCAGGTCTTCGAGGCCGGCGGCCTGGTGACCTTCGACGGCGTGGTGCAGGACCAGCAGGACTCCCCCGACCGCCTCGCCGCCAGCTGGAGCAGCGACCGGGACGGCCTGCTCGAGGAGGCCACCCCCGACAGCACCGGGCGGGTGACCTTCGCCACGGTCGATCTCTCCCCCGGGACCCACGTGGTCACCCTGCAGGTGATCGACTCCGACGCCGAGGTGGGCGAGGCCAACGTCTCCCTCATCGTCGAGCGGCTCAACACCGAGCCCAGTGTCGAGATCGACTACCCGGGCAACGGCGACGAGTTCGTCGAGGGCCTTGCGGCAACCTTCACCGCCATGGCCAGCGACCCGGACGCCGAAGATCCACCCACCTCACTCCAGGTCGAGTGGTCGTCCGACGCCGACGGCTTCCTGGGCAACGACGGTCCCGACGCCACGGGCGGGCTGTCCCTGTCCACCACCTCCCTGTCCCTGGGCGACCACCTGGTCTCGGTCAAGGTCACCGACAGCGCTGGAGAGATCGCCACCGACCAGGTCTTCGTCCGGGTCATCGAGGCCAACGAGCCTCCCGAGGTCATGATCAGCTCGCCCCTCACCGGCGACTCCATCCTGCGAACCGCCGCGAGCTTCGCGGGCCAGGTCGCCGACGACGCCGATCGGGCCGACTACCTGGCCATTAGCTGGGAGAGTGACATCGACGGCGTGATCAACTGGGACAGCGCCAGCTCGGCGGGCCTGCTCGCCTTCACCACCTCCGCGCTCTCCGTGGGTGCCCACACCATCACCCTCAGTGCGCAGGACACCGGCGATCTGGTGGCCACCGACAGCGTGTCCATCAGCGTGGTGGCCCCCGCGGACTGGGACGCCGACGGCGACGGCTGGACCCCCAACGAGGGCGACTGCGACGACGCAGAGCCCGCCACCAGCCCCAGCGCCACCGAGACCTGCGACGACATCGACAACGACTGCGACGGCGACATCAACGAGGGCCTGGGCGACGGCTACGAGCCCAACGACGTCACGCCCACCGACCTCGGTCAGATGGAGGGTGACGGCTACTGCGTCTACTACCTGGGCTACGTCAGCGGCAGCGCCGACACCCAGACCGTGTCCGGCACCATCCACACCCCCGACGACGTGGACAGCTTCACCTTCTCCACCAACGACGACTGGTACGACTGCCTGGATCAGTCCGGCTACGGCATCCAGGTCGCGCTCACCAACGTCCCTCCGGGCCACGACTACGCCCTGGACCTGTACTGGGTCAGCGGCGGCGACGCGCTGGTGGCCTCTTCCGATACCGCCTACAACGCCAACGAGTACGTCACCTACGAAGGCAGCTACGGCATGACCTCCGACACCGACGATGGCGGAACCTTCGAGGTGGTGGTCAGCCCTTCCTCGGGCTCGGGCTACGGCTGCAGCTCCTCCTACTCCCTCGCGGTCACCGTCTGGTAGCGCCCCCCAGGCCCGGTGTGTAGCACGCGATACACCGTCCCCTTGACGCACCAGGGGGCGGTGATTCTATTGTGGGGGCGACCGACGAGAGAGAGCAGAAGGCGCGATTCCCCTGGTGACATGCGCTGTTCTACCGACGCCACCGCCACTGTCCCGCCACAGCTGCGCCTCCCGCCGGCCCGCCCGACAACACATGCACACAGCACCCCAGGAGGTGAATCATGTTGGGATGGTTCGAGACCGATCGTGACCTCTTCGCGCTGGACGACTTCCGCCGCCGCGTCGACCGCCTCTTCGACACCGTAGCGCGACAGCCTGCATCTCAGGAGCCCGCCGCGGGTCGCTGGCCCCGGGCCAACCTCTGGGACGAGGGCGAAGCCCTGGCCCTGGAGCTCGGGGTACCCGGCGTCCAGCTGGACGACCTCGAGATCAGCGGGCACGACAACACCCTGCACATCCGCGGCCTGCGCCGTGTGAGCGCCCCCGAGGGCTACGCAGCCCACCGCAGGGAGCGGGCTGGCCTGCGCTTCGCTCGCAGCATCGCCCTGCCCGTCAAGGTGGACTTCGACCAGACCGTGGCCACCCTCGACAATGGAATCCTCACCGTGCGCCTGGCGAAGGCCCCGGAGCCGAAGGCCCGGAGCATCCAGGTTCGCCCCAGCTAAGCCACAACACACATGGAGGACCGAGACATGAACGACGAACAAGCACTGACGCAAGAGAACGACACCACCCTCCAGAGCATCCGCGGCCGCCCCGTGGCCGCTCCCCCCGCAGACATCTACGAGAACGACGACGGCTTCCTGATCGTGGCTGACCTCCCGGGAGTGCGCGCGGACGCGGTCGACATCCGCCTGGACCACGGCAAGTTGACCATCCATGGCAGCTGGAGCCAGCCTTCCCGTGAGACGGGTGCCCTGGCGCGTGAGTTCCACGCCACGGACTTCGAGCGTCGCTTCATGGTGCCCGACAGCATCGATGCTGACGGCATCAGCGCCGAGTTGAGCCAGGGTGTGTTGCAGGTGCGGCTGCCCAAGAGCGAAGCGGTCAAGCCGCGACGCATCGAGGTCCGTGCGGGCTGACGGGCCTGCGCCCGACGCCCTGGCTCCCTGCCAGGGCGTCGCGCCTCAGAGCCGCCAGCGCTTGTGGAGCCACAGCCACCCGTGGGGACGCTCGCGCACGCAGGCACTCAGGGCGTCGTTGAACTGCACTGTGGCGCGGGCGATGTCGGCCTCTGCGTCGTCGGTCCAGGTGAGATCGAGGGGCGGTGACACATGCATCACATGTCGCCCGCGGCCCTCCCGCCACTGCCACACCAGGAAGACGGGGACCCCACTGCGCCGCGCCGCGGCGGCCAAGCCTGTCCCCGTGAGGGCTGGGCGTCCCAGGAAAGGCGCCAGGATGCCCTCGTTGAAGCGCTGGTCTGCCGCAAAGATGACGACGCGCCCTTGCTCCAGCCCGCGATACACCCTGTCCATGCAGTGGCGAGGAGGGATCAACTCCACCCCACGAGCCACGCGTGCTCGCTCTACCAGCGCCGCAGCCCACGGGTCGGTGGGAGCCTTGACGATGCAGCTCAGGTCCATGCCGCGCCCGCGGCCCATGGCCAGCATCACCAGATCAAAAGAGCCGAAGTGGCCCTGGAGCACCAAGCATGGCAACCCTTGTTCCTGGCGGCGGGTGAGCCGCTCGAGGTTCTCTGCCCTGCAGGTTGGCTCGAACAACTCCGGCCTACGCAAGCAGCGAAGCAGCTCCACATAGCCCAGGGCCAGGTCGTGCAGGCTGCGGCGCAGCATCCGGGCTCTCGCGGTCACGCCGAGCTCGGGCAGGGCCTGGCCGATGTTGTCCAGGGCCACCCCCTTGCGCACCGGCAACACGGTCCACCAGACCCAGGCCAGGGCCCAGGCCCACAGCTCACCCAGCCACAGGGGCGTGCGCGCGAGCACCCAGGCCAGCAGATCGAGGGCGCGATGGCGGATGCTCATGGCGCCTGCCCGACCAAGCCGTGGTCCGCCAGGAAGCCATCCAGCAACCGATCGAGGGCCGCGGCGCCGTGGTGGATCTCCAGCTCCACCCGCAGGGCCCAGCAAGGGAAGTCCAGGGGCAGCCGCGCCAGGTCCTTCTCGGTGGTGACGACGGGTAGACCTCCGGCGCTCTGGAGGATGACCTGCAGCTCTGCCTTCCCCCACCAGGCGTGGTCTCGGTAGATGGCGCGCCGGGCTGGCACCAACCCCAGGCGCCGGAGCTGGCGCAGGAAACTCCCAGGGCGTGCGATCCCGGCCAAGGCCGCGACCTGGCCCCGGGGGCCGGCCTCGAGGGCCAGGTTCTCGCCCCGGTGCAGCCAGCCTGACGGGACCATGCGGGCCCGCACCTGCAGCGCATCGCCCGCGTACCGCAGCAGCTCGGGGGGCAGCGTGCCGTGGTTGACCCAGAGCACGCCGGCCCTGGCCAGGGCCTGGGGGAGCTCCCGCGCCTCGCCCGCTGGCAGCAGCCCCCCCGCGAGGGGGCGCCGTGCGTCCACGGTCACCACGTCCAGGTCCACCTGCAGGTCGCGCTGCTGAAAACCGTCGTCCAGGATGCAGAGCTGCGCACCGAGCTCCACGGCCCGGCGAACGCCCTTCAGACGATCGGGGGAGCTGACCACCAGGGCGCCCTGGCGGGACAGCATGGCCAGCTCGTCCCCCAGCCAGTCCGCTGTGCCGGGACCACCGGCGCTGTCGCGCACCCAGACGCCGCGGGCCGCGCGTCGATACCCACGGGCGACCACCGCGACCCTCAGCCCCCGGGCCTCGAGCAGGCCTAGCAGGTGCCTGACCGCTGGGGTCTTGCCGGTCCCCCCGCTGGCGATGTTGCCGACGCTGATGATCGGACAGGGAGACGCCCTACGCACGCTGCGGGAGCGCATCCAGGAGACGGAGCGATAGGCGGGCGTGAGGGGCTGCAGGAGCGGCCGATGGCACGCCTCGGGCGCCACCGGGGCTGCTGCGAGGGGCTCGAGCTGCGCCATGGCGCGCCCCACCGCGCGACCCCGCAGAGGAGCAGGCCTGGGCGCCGCCAGCGCAGCACTCAGGGCCGCGGCGAGCTGCTCCGTCTCAGGGGCCAAGAAGCTGCTCGCGGCCTCGAAGGACGAGGCATTGGCGTGGGTGTGAGGGCCGTGGACCACGCTCACCCCAGCGATGGCCGCCTCGGCCGCGCTGTGGCCGCCGATGGCCTGATCGAAGGTGCCCCCTACGAAGGCCGCTGCGGCGAGCGGGTAGAGCGACGCCAGCTCGCCGACGGTGTCGAGCACCAGCACGTCGAGCTCGGGCGGCGCGCTGTCCCCCTGGATCGCGCTGCGGAGACCCCAGCGCAGCCCGCGGGCGCTCAACAGCTCGCCGACCTCGCCAACCCGATCCCCGTGGCGCGGCGCCAGCACGAGCTGCGGGCGCACCGCTAGGCATTCCCATGCCTGAACCAGCGCCAGCTCGTCCCCGGGCCGGGTGGATCCAGCCAGCAGCATGGCCCGCGAAAAGGCCAGGGCGGCAGGGGCCGTAGGAGCCTCCAGCTTCAGATCCCCCAAGACCGGCGCCTGGACCCCCAGCTGCTGCTGCAGCCACAGAGCGTCGTCGGCGTCCCGAGCCGACCAGGAGGACACGGCGGCGGCCATGGACCTCCACAGGCCAGGGAAACGGCGGGCGAATCGACGGGTCCCCTGCCCCACCCGCAGCCCCGCCACGACGACGGGGATGCGTCCGCGGCAGGCCAGGATCAGCCCAGGCCACAGCTCTCCTTCGACCAGCACCAGGGCCCGGGGCCTCACCCGCCGAACGAAGCGGCGCTGCAGCCAGGGCGCGTCCAGCGGCAGGCAAGCCACATCGTCCACTGGCAGTGCTTGATCCCTGCCGGTGTCGCTGGTGGCCGTGCGTAGCACCGCCAAATCGGGCCAGCGCGCGGCGACGCCGGCCGCCAGCGCCGAGGCTGCCCTGCCCTCACCCAGGCTGGCCGCGTGAAGCCACAGAGCGCCAGGCTGCACCGCCGGCAAGGACCAGGCCAGGCGCTCGGCCAGGTGCCGCCGGGTCCTGGGGTTCAGAGCCGCCCACACCGCGGCGCCGGGGAGGGCGAGGTTGGCGAACAGCCCATAGGCGCCCAGGCTCACGCCTGCCTCGCGTGCAGCCTGGCGTAGACCCCGCCCAGCTCCAGCAACTCCAGGTGCTTTCCGGACTCCACCATGCGGCCGTCCTCGAGCACGACGATGCGATCAGCCCGACGAATGGTGGACAGACGGTGGGCGATGACGAGCACCGTGCGGTTCTGCATCAGGCGATCCAGGGCCTGCTGCACCAGGGCCTCACTCTCGCTGTCCAGTGCGCTGGTGGCCTCGTCCAACACCAGGATGGGGGCGTCGGCCAGCACGGCGCGGGCGATGCAGATCCGCTGGCGTTGCCCACCGGACAGCCGCATCCCCAGCTCGTCGATGCGGGTGTCGTAGCCCTTGGGCAGCTCTCGAATGAACGCATGGGCGTTGGCGGCGAGGGCGGCGGCCTCGATGTCCGCCTGGCTGGCGCTGGGCCGACCGAAGGCGATGTTGCCCCCCACGGTGTCGTTGAACAGGAAGGTCTCCTGGGTGACCAGCGCCATGCTGCGGCGCAGGGACGCGAGGCTCCACGCAGGCAGGGGCTCACCGTTGAGCAGGATCTGGCCCTGGGTGGGATCGTAGAAGCGGGGCACCAGGTTGGCCAGGGTGGTCTTGCCCGCACCGGAGGGCCCCACCAGGGCCACCACCTGCCCGGCGGCGACCTCGAAGCTCAGGTCGTGGACCACCGGCCCGTCGCCGTAGTCGAAGCTCACGCCCTCGAATGCCAGGCTGCAGGGCCCGCCCTCGAGCTTCTGGGAGCCTTCGTCGGCCACCGCGGGCTGCATGTCCAGAATCCGGAAGACCTCGTCCCCAGCAGCCACAGATCGTTGCCAGAGGCTGACGATGAGGGACAGGCCCTTGAGGGGGTCGTTCATGAAGCCCAGGGCCACAAGGAAGGCGATGAGCTCACCTGGCGTGATGACGCCCGCGAACACCTGGCGTCCGCCCACGTAGATGGCGGCGCCCACCCCCACCGCCGCGATGAGCTCCACCACCGGCCCGGGGATCAGCTGTGCTGCCGCGGCGCGGAGCTGCAGGCGGAACTGCTCGTGGTTGAGCTCCTCGAAGCGCGCCTTGACGCGCCCTTCGGCCCCGAAGGCCTGCACCACTCGGATGCCCACCATGAGCTCCTGGGCCATGGCCGACAGGTGGGCCATGTTGGCCAAGGAGTCGCGGGTGCTGGCCCGCAGACGCCTGCCGAAGCGGTCGATGGGGATGGCCACCAACGGGAGCACGCACACCGCCACCCCTGCCAGCAGCGGGTTGAACACGAAGGCGGCCACCAGCAGGCCCAGCAGGGTGATGGGCTTCTGGATAGCGGTGGCGAAGCCCGACACGGCGTACTGCACGTTGTTGACGTCGTTGGCCAGCCGGCTGACCTGCTCGCCGGTCGGCGTGACCTGGTGGTAGGCCACCCCCAGCCTGAGGTACTGATGGAGCAGCTGTCCCCGCAGCCGCTCGACCACCCTGAAGGCGATGCTCTTGGTGAGCAGGCCCCGGCCGATGTTGACCCCAGCGCTCAAAGCGTAGAGCCCAGCCACGGCGAAGGGCATGGCCATCAGCGCGCCGTGGCGCTGCTTGATGAGCACGTCGTCCAGCACCAGCTTGATGAGCACCACGATGGCCGCCGGGATGTTGGCGGCGA
The DNA here is from genome assembly GCA_937912125.1 of uncultured Pseudomonadota bacterium. Lineage (GTDB taxonomy): Bacteria > Myxococcota_A > UBA796 > UBA796 > JAFGLY01 > CALDOK01. The sequence goes on along the minus strand of CALDOK010000492.1, from coordinate 15,334 downwards.
TGATCAGCAGCACCGTGCTCAGGATCAGGCCCCCGACGTGAGGGCGGAACAGGGACAGGAAGCGGCGCGTGGTGGGCTTCACTGCGCGTCCTCGACCCGCGGCGTCTCACCCAGCCCCCCGCGGTAGTCCCACAGCTCGTAGACCTGCCAGCGGCCAGCCCTGCGCAGCAGCATGTCGGGCGCCACCACGGTGTTGGGTCCCTCGCGCGAGTCGAAATAGGCCTCGACCTTGTGGGGCGAGCTGGTGCGCCAGGGGCGCACGAACAGGGCTCGCTCAGGGTCGAGCATCCGAGGCATGGCGTCGATCTGGCTGGCGCGCCCCGCGCCGGGCAGGACCTCGGCATGCACCCCGCCATAGAAACGAATCCAGGCGGCCTCCTGGTAGCGGGTGGTGTAGACAGGCTCGATGCCCCAGGCCTGGACCGCCTGGCCCAGCACCTCTCCGCCCACCAGCGACAAGGTGGGATCTTTCGGCAGGGGCCACAAGGGACGCAGCGCATGCACCGTGAGCACCGCCGAGGTGACCGCCGCGAAGCCGATGCCCACCCAGGCGATGCGCCTCCAGCGGGCGCTCATGTGGGCCAAGCCCGCCGCGGCACCCAGGTAGGCCGGCGCCGCCCAGTTGGCCTCGGAGGGCGCCACCATAGACGCCAGGGCGAAGAAGAGGAAGACCGGGAATGACAGCAGCCACCACAGGCGCACCACACCCCGGTCCATCCATCCCACGGCCCAGTAGGCCGCGAAGCAGAGGAACAGCAGCGGGCTCACCAGCCCGATCTGCCCGCCCAGGAAGCTGAGCAGCCCCCCCAGCCCCGGCATGGCCGCCGGCTCGGCACCGCCGATCCCCAGCCCGTGCCCGGCCTGGAAGCGCAGAGTGATCCAGTCGTGGCTGGCCAGCCAGACGCCATGGGGCAGCAGCACCAGGGCAACCAACCCCAGGCCGAGCCACGGCCAGCGGGTGCGCAGGTCGCGGGGCCGGGACACCAGCATGATGGGCAGCAACACCAGGCCGGTGTGCTTGCCCAGGATGGCGATGCCCGCGCCCAAGCCCGCCACGAGCCACCAGCGCCCTCCCCTCACCAAGCCGGCCAGGCACAAGGCCCAGCCGAACAACAGGGGTACGTCGGGCGTGGCCAACAAGCCGCCCAGCGCGAACAGGGGCAGGCTGGCCAAGGCCATGGCCGTGACCCAGCTGCGGCGGGAGCTGGCGGCCACCAAGGCCACCGCCCCTACACCGAGCAGCACGCACAGGGCCCGCACCCCCAGCTCGCTGTGACCCACTATGGCCGTGGAGGCTCGGATGAGCCAGGCGATCATGGGGGGGTGGTCGTAGTAGCCCAGGTCCAGGTGCTGGCCCCAGAGCCAGTAGTAGGCCTCGTCCGCGGCCAGGCCAGGCGCCGCCGCCACCGCCAGGCGCAGCACCCCCAGGGCGAAGATCAGCAGCAGCACCGCCTGCCAGCCCTCGGCCCGCTCGAGCCAGGAGCCGGGCGGCTCTGGATCCGCAGGCCCCTCGGGCTGCCCACGCCCGCCCGACAGGACGCGCAGCCGAGGGCGCGGTCGGGGGGAGTCTGGCACGGACATGCGGTCTTCTAGCGCTGGAAGCGCAGGGCGGGGATGCGCCAGCCGGCTTCACGGGCGATGCCCGCGCTCATCTTGCTGGCTCCAGCTGCGCGCTCGGTGAACACGATGGGCACCTCGACGATGGCGAAGCCGCGCTTGTAGGCGCGCCAGGTGGTCTCCACCTGGAACACGTAGCCCTCCGACCCGACTTCCTGCAGATCGATGGCCTGCAGACAACGCGCGCGCCAGCACTTGAAGCCACCCGTGGGATCCCGGTACGGGAAGCCCAGGACCGCCCGTGCATAGAAGCCCCCGCAGCGGGAGATCAGCTTGCGGGACAGCGGCCAGTTGCGGGTGCCGCCCCCGAGCACGTAGCGGGACCCGATGGCCAGATCGCCATGGCCGGCCTGCAGGCGGGGAAGATCGGCGGGGTCGTGGCTGAGGTCGGCGTCCATCTGGAAGATGGGATCGTGTCCCGCCTCGAGGGCGGTGCCCATGCCCAACTTGTAGGCCGAAGCCAGCCCCTGCTTGCCCTCGCGGCGCAGCACCCGCACCGATCCCAGCACGCCATCCAGCGCCTCGGCCATGTCGCCGGTGCCATCAGGGGAGCCGTCGTCCACCACGAACAGAGTGGCTTCGGGCAAGGCCTCGAAGACCCTGCGCGCGAAGGCCTCGATGTTCTCGGCCTCGTTGTAGGTGGGTGTGACCACGGCGGGAGTGGCGGGCATGATGATCTCCAGCTCCGGAGGGAGTTTGGCGAGGCCCTGCTTAACCTCGTTCCTACCAGGGGTGCTCTCAGGCCAGCGGCTCGAGCATGGCCCGGGCGGCCCGGGCTGAGGCGCCGGGCTCGCCAAGCTGGTGGCGCACGGCCGCGAGCCGGGCCGGGAGCTCTGGATCCATGGCCACCGCGAGCAGATCCCGGGCCAACAGGTCGGGGTCGAGCTGTTGGATGTGCTCCGGAACCACAGCAACGCCCGCCAGGATGTTGGGCAAGGCGATGTGCTCGATGCCGCGCACCAGGGCCTTGGCGATGGCGTAGGTGCTGGGGTGGACCCGGTAGGCCACCACCATGGGCACCCCCAGCACCGCCAGCTCGAGGGTGGCGGTGCCGCTGGCCACCAGGGCTGCCTCACAGCACAGGGCCGCGGGCACGAGACCTTGTACGATCTCCACTCCGGCATCCACGGCCGCGGCGACCCGTTCGGGGGCGGCTTCACCCGCCAGACCGAGCACGAAGTGGGCATCGGGTCGCAGCGCTCGCACGCGCTGTGCGGCCTGCAGGAACACCGGCAGCAGGCGCTCCAGCTCGTGCTCACGGGAGCCAGGCAGCAGCGCGAAGCGGCCCGGGCGCGGCATGCGCTGCAGGCCCGCCAGGCGGTCCACCACCGGGTGCCCCACGAAGCGCGCGTCCAGGCCGTGGGGCGTGTACAGGGCAGGCTCGAAAGGAAACAGGCACAGCAGGCGATCCAGATCGCGGGCCAAGCCCCTGGCCCGACCCGGACGCCACGCCCAGACCTGCGGGCTGACATACCCGATGGCCGGGATGCCCAGGCTCCGCGCATGGCGCGCCAGGGGCAGGTGGAAGTCGGGGGCATCGACGGTGAGCAGCAGCTCAGGGACGCCGTGCTCGGCCGCGGGGGCCATGGCACCGCGCATGGCCGCCTGGGCTTTGCGGATGGTGGGCAGCTTGCCCAGCACTTCCCAGAGGCCGTTGACGCTCAGGTCCTCGACCCGGGCGATGGGCTCGACACCGGCCGCGCGCATGGCCGGCCCCGCCACGCCACGGGCGCGCACCGGGCGGATCCCGCCGAGGGCCTCGAGGAGCTCTGCCGCCAAGGCATCCCCCGAAGCCTCCGCCGCCGAGATCAGCAGCTCGAGCGGGATGGCGCTACTCCTTGGGGGCCTGCTGCGGCACCGGGGCTTTGTTCCCCGTGACCAGGCTCAGGGCGATGGCCAGCCCGAAGAAACCCGTGACCCACGGGTTCGAGGTGATGCCTCACGTGGAGTGGCAGCCCACGAAGGTGGCGTAGGCGAAGCCTCCACCGAAGCCCACGGCGCCAAAGACAAGCTGTCGCATTCGCGTGGACATCGGAGGACTCCTGGGTTGCTGGAAGCTATCCTTGCTCGCCTTCGCCCTCGGCCGGCGGCTGCTCGGCCAGGTGGGCGGCGATCTTGGCGCGCACTTCGTCCATGTCGAGGCCCTTGACCTGGGTGACGAGATCCTCGAGGACCTCGGCGGGCAAGGCGCCGGCCTGCTGGAAGATGGCCAGGCCATCGCGGAAGACCATCAAGGTGGGGATGGAGCGGATCTGGAACATACCAGCAAGCTCGCCCTGCTCCTCGGTGTTGCACTTGGCGAACACGACGTCGGTGTGCTTCTCGGCGGCCGCCTCGAAGATGGGGCCGAACATCTTGCAGGGACCGCACCAGGCCGCCCAGAAGTCGATGAGGACGATCCTGTCCTCGCCTTCAGGGACGATGATGGTCTGCTCGAAGTTGTCCTTGGTGAGCTCGATGGTAGGCATGAAGTCTCCTGGCAGGGGTCAGGATGCAGGGGAGAGGAGGGCGGCGCAGCTCTGATCACTCATGCGCGTCACGCTCAGACTGTAAGGCATCGGGCTTCCAGTGGCGAGAGTCCCCGGGGGGGCCGACTGTTACGCGCCATCGTCCTTCGGGACGTCAGCGACCCGCTCTTCGAGGGCCTTGATCCGTCGCAAGGCGCTGGGAAGTTCCTTGAGCGCCAGGGCCGCTCGACGCCAGGCACGATGCTCGAAGGCAGGGTAGCCCGTGGCCTTGGCACCGGGCTCGAGGTCGCCGGTGACCATGCTGCCAGCCCCCACCTGGACCCCGTCCCCCAGCCGCAGGTGTCCCAGCACCAGGGCCTTGGCGGCCAGGGTGACGAAGCGGCCCAGCCGGGTGCTCCCCGCGATGGCCGAGTACGCCACCAGCAGCCCATGCTCGCCCACCTCGGCCGCATGGCCGACCTGGACGAGGTTGTCGGTCTTGGTTCCCCGGCCCACCCTGGTCAGCCCCAGGGCGGCGCGGTCCACGCAGGTGTTGGCGCCCAGCTCCACGTCGCTCTCAACCACGGCGCGACCCACCTGGGGGATCTTCACATGCCCCGAAGGCGTCGGGGCGAAGCCGAAGCCCTCGGACCCGACGACCGCGCCCGGGTTGAGCACCACCCGATCACCGAGCTCGCAGCCGTCGCAGACCACAGCGTTGGCCATGAGCAAGCAGTCCCGTCCCACCACTGCACCAGCGCCCACATGAGCGCCCGGATGGAGCACGCTGCCAGGCCCCACCACCGCGCCAGGGCCGACGTAGGCCAAGGCACGGATCTCAGCGCCATCCACCACCGCGCTCTGGTCCACCACAGCCGCCGGGTGTACTCCCGGCTGGGCCGCGTGGACGGGGTGGAACAGAGCAAGCGCCCTGGCGAAGGCCAGGTAGGGATCGTCCACCCGGATCACCGTGGCCCCGCGAGCGGGCGCCTGCCGGTCTACCAGGACCGCGCCGGCCCTGGTGTGTGCCAGGCGGCGCAGGTAGCGACGGTTGCTGATGAAGCTGATGTGCTCGGGGCCGGCGTCGTCGATGCCCAGCACACCCACGATGGCGATGGCCTCCACCGCCCCGGGCGCAGGCTCGAGGTCGCCGCCGAGCTCGGCGGCCAGCTCCGCCAGGCTCCAGGCCCGCACGCTACTTGATGGTGTGGCGTGTGTTGTAGCGCTTGACCAGCTCATCGGTGATGTCATCGACGCCCTGGTGGAACACGACGCCGCTCTCAGTGGCCTCGAGCACCAGGTTGTAGGCGCGCTCCTTGCCGATCTCTTCGGCCACCGCGGACAGCTTGCCGAAGAACTCTTCCATCATGGCCAGGTAGCTGTTCTGAAGATCCTGCTCAGCCTGCATCGCGGCCTGCTGGAACTGCGCCTGGGCGTTCATGAACTGCTCCTGCTTGGTCGCCAGAGCCGCCTCGGACAGGATGGAGGCCTGGTTGCGCAGCTCGGCCTGCATGGCCGTGAGCTCCTGGCGCATGCCCTCGATGTTGCGCATCTTCTCGTCGCGCACGCCCTCGAGGCGGGCCATGGCGGTGGTGCCCTCGTCGATCTGGGTGAGGGCTTCCTGGAAGTCGACCACGGCGACCTTGAACTCGGCGAGAGCGGTGGCTGGGGCGACGAGCATCAGGCAAAACACCGCAAACATGCGGAACAGTGCGGAGCGGGACATTGCGTCTCCTAAGGCAGGTGAAGTCGGCCCCCCTCATAGCGTCCGGGGGACGGCACAGCCAACGGGAAGGAGCGCTACGGGTTGCGCTCCCAGAGGATCCGCAGACCCCTCAAGGTCAAGGAGTCGTCCACGCGGTCGATCTCCTGGCTGTCCCCCGAGATGAGGTTCGCCAGGCCGCCGGTGGCTACGCAGGGCACCTCACCGCCCAGCTCGACCTTGCAGCGGGCTGCGATGCCATCCACCAGCCCCACGTAGCCCCAGAACAGGCCCGACTGCATGGAGTGCACCGTGTTGGTGCCCACCACACGCTGGGGCCGCTCGACCTGGACCCGGGGCAGCTTGCTCGTGCGCGTGAACAGGGCCTCAGCCGAGATCTGGTAGCCCGGTGCGATGACGCCCCCCGCGTAGGCGCCGCTGGAGTCGACGCAGTCGAAGGTGGTCGCCGTGCCGAAGTCCACCACCAGCACCGGAGCGCCGTAGGCCTCGCGAGCCGCCACGGCGTTGACGATGCGATCAGCGCCCACCTCGCGCGGGTTGTCGGTGCGCACGGGCATGCCTGTCTTGACCCCCTGCCCCACCACCAAGCACTCGAGCCCCAGGTAGCGGCGGATGCCCTTCTGGATCGCGTACAGGGTGCTGGGGACGACGCAGCCGATGGCGGCGCCCTCGATCGTCGCACTGTCCACGCCCTCGAGAGCGAGCAGCTGCAGCATGGCCAGCCCGAACTCATCGGTGGTGTAGGTGCGGGTGGTGAGGCGCCACTGGTGGCGCAGCTCGAAGCCCTCCATCAGGCCAAGCACGATGTTGGTGTTGCCGACATCCACGACCAGCAGCATGGGTCCTCCGACAGGTTCAGGAGTGATGGGGTTCGAGGGGCAGCACATCGCCAGCGACGACGTGGTGCAGCTGCCCCGCGTCGTCGCGAAGCATCAGGGCGCCGTCGTCGCGAAGCCCCAGGGCGGTGCCCTCGAGCTCGCCCACGCGCACACGGCGGCCGGTGGTGGCCGACAGCGACGACCAGGCGCGGATCACCGCCGGCCGCTCGTGCTCGATCTGCTGGATGCGATGGTCCAGGGCCGGCAGCAGCTGGGCGAGCAGGGCGTGGCGGTCCATGTCGTGGCCGCGGAGCATGCGCAGCGAGGCCGCCAGGGGCAGATCGGCCGGGAAGTCGGGCTGGTTCACATTCAGCCCCACTCCCAGCACCACGAAGGCCACGCGGCCCGCGACCACGTCCATCTCCGACAGCAGGCCGGCTACCTTGCGGAAGTCGGGGTCCACCACGTCGTTGGGCCACTTGAGCCGCAACCCGAGCACCTCCGCCATGGCGACTCCCGCGGCCAGGGTGGCCAGGGCGGTCTGGGCAGGCGTGGTCTGGGGCCGGAGGATCAGCGAGAAGTACAGGTTGTGCTGGGGTGGTGAGAACCAGGAGCGCCCCAGGCGGCCCCGGCCCGCGGTCTGCGCATCGGCCAGCACCAGAGAGCCGTGGGGCGCCCCCGCGCGAGCGAGCCGCCAAGCGTCGTCGTTGGTGGAGCCCGTGCTGGGGTAGTGCCAGCAGCGCCGATCCAGCCGCGCGCTGAGCTCGGGGTGTGGCTCCGGTAGCATGTCAGCGCTCCAGGTCGAGGGACACATCCACCCAGCGCGCCTGGTGGATCAAGCCGCCGATGCTGACTTGATCGGGATGGATGCCCTTGGCGCGCAGCCGAGCGATGCGCTCGATGTCCATGTTGCCGCTGGCCTCGAGCAGCACGCGCCCCTTGAGCGCCCCGACCACCGAGGCGAGCAGATCGTCGTCCATGTTGTCCAGCAGCAGCGCCTCGGCTCCAGCGCGCACAGCCTCACGGGCCTGAGACAGGCTCTCCACCTCGACCTGGATGCGCAGCAGGTGGTGGGCGTGGGCTCGGGCCCCCGACACGGCCCGCTCGATGGAGCCGGCCGCGATGATGTGGTTGTCCTTGATGAGCACGCCGTCGTAGAGCGCGAAGCGGTGGTTCCGTCCCCCGCCATGGCGCACCGCCGCCTTCTCGAGGGCACGGTGAAGGGGGGTGGTCTTGCGGGTATCGACCACCTCGAAGGCGCCGCCCGCGGCCTGCACGTGGGCGCGGGTGTGGGTGGCGATGCCGCTGAGCCAGCCCAGGAAGTTCAGGGCGTGGCGCTCGGCCGCCAGGATGCCGCGCACGCCACCCGTGGCCCGCCCCAGCACGCCGCCGGGCTCGACCAGGGAGCCGTCCTCCACCACACACTCGTAGCGGACCCCCAGGGCCTCGAACATGGCCCCAGCGGGCACCTGACCGGAGACGACAAGCTGCTGCTTGGCCACGATGCGGGCCTGGCCCTGGCGCGCCGCCGGGATGCAGGCGTCGGTGGTGACGTCACCCGGACCCAGGTCTTCCTCGAGGGCCAGCGCGATGAGCTTGTTCAGATCCATATCGACCTCCGGGGTGGCGAGATGCAACGGGCGAGTGGAACTCACCCCTTAGCATTCCCGTGTACTCAGGGCAGCGGACAGGCCCCACCGCAGTGGATCACCCCTGATCGCCCTCGCCCAGGCGCTCGCGCAGGGATCGCTCCAGCACGGCGGGGAGCCGCTCGGCCACCGCCGCCGCGACCACCTGATCGATGATGGCGCGGGCACGGCCAGGCTGGGTGACGGCCTTGTTGAGCACGGCCTCGAGCACCTCGGGCAGCACCGCCAGCACCGCGCGCTCGAGGGCCACGGACAGCTCCTCGCGGTCGACGCGCATCGGGGGGATCTCGTCGTAGTCGGCGGGCACGAAGCTCGCGAGCCGCTCGTCGCCGACCGGAGGCGTCGGGTACGCCGCCACACCGCCGCCGTTGGCGTCCAGCGGCTCGATGCTGCCCAGCGGGAGATCCTCCTCGAAGGGCTCGACGGGCTCGACGGGCTCGACGGGCTCGATGGCAGAAGAGGACACCGGGACAGCGCCCAGCAGCTCTTCGAGCAGCGCCAGCAAGGCTTCGCTCGAGAAAGGCCGTCGCAGCCCAGCGCGCACGCCCGCGCTCGTGGCGCGTCCCTGGTCCAGGGGCTCGAAGCCGCCCCACAGGAGGAACACCGCCATGGAGGCGTTCAGCTCCACCACCCGACGCGTCAGCTCGTAGCCGTTGCCCCCAGGGATGGAGATCGCCGAGAGGATCGCCACCAGCTCGGGGTCGTTGGAGCGTTCGACCGCCTGGGACATGCCGTCGACCGACAGGACCTCGATCTCGGTCCCCTGCAGCGCCCGCCGGACGTTGCGGGAAGTCGCCGGGTTGGCGTCCACCACCATGACGACACTACGGGCCATCGCTCTCTGCCTGCACCAAAGGGGGGGGGTCGGTCTGGACCAGCGCCATCCTACAGATGTTCCACTGGCTGATCCAGTCTCCCAGCCGGAAGCATGGGCAGCCTAGTCGTAGGCTACCGCCACATGCATGGCGCGGGTAGCGACCTCGACCTTCTGGCCGGTCTCCATCTCCTGCATGCCGTGGTTCTGGAACGCCACGTAGACGTTGTTGAACACGTCCCCCAGGTTCTCGGTCATCAGGCCCCAGACATCATCGCCCAGCACGAACTCAGTGTAGCCGGTGGCGTTGCAGGTGACGTACTCCCAGGCCTCGCCGTTCCGCTCGCGACGGATCTGGATCCACGCTTCGTCCCAGCCCGCGGCTTCCCAGGAGATGTCGATCTCCTCGCCAAACTCGAAGCCGGTCTCGAGGTAGTCGGAGGCGGACACCAGGGTGACATCTTCGACGGTGCCGGGGTCGGGCGTGACGGCGCCGCTTAGGGAGCCGGCCTGCACCAGGCGCGTGCCGCCGTTGAGCAGCGCGTCGGTGGTCTGGCAGTTGTGGACATTGTCGAAGACTTCGTCGTAGTACCAGCCCTCGCTGAGGTTCTCGAGCTCACCCGAGTCGATGTCGGTCTCCCAGCGAGGTTCATCGCTCAGCGCGGGGATGTTGAGCAGTTCGCCGTTGGGGTCGGCACCGAACATGGACAGGTCGGCAGAGCAACCGCCCGGGGCGGGCAGCGCCCGGGGCACCAGGGCGTCGGGGGCGACCTCGAGGGAGACGTTGAAGGCGAAGACACCCTCGTAGTAGTCCGCGCCGCCCTCTTCTTCGCACTGCCAGGTGAAGACGTCCGCCACGAAGCGAGCGTCGTTCTCGGGGCCATCGCCGAAGTCGGCGCCGCCGGAGTTCTTGCAGCCCATGATGGCCAAGGGGACGATGAGGATACTGAGACGACCGAGAGACATGGCTCCTCCGTGAGGCTCGTGCGGGGCGGTTGCAGGCGACCCGTAGCGCGAAGACACTTCGATTATACCTGGCAGTGCCCGGCGCTCCCTCTTTGATCGTCAAGAAATGGTCGGAGAATGAGTACTGGGGCTAAAAGATGGAGGCTCTCGGCGCGGCCTGCCTGGAACAAGCGCAGCAGCAGGTGCGCTGAAGGGCTTGCCAGCGCCGGCCGAGCGAGTGAAGATCCGGTGCCGGCCCAGCCAAGGTCGGACCACACCCGTTGGGGGCGTGGCGGAATGGCAGACGCAGTGGACTCAAAATCCACCGTTCGTATGAACATGAGGGTTCGAGTCCCTCCGCCCCCACCACTTCTTCCTGCGAAGTCCACCCACACGATGTTGTCGCGGGTGTGGTGGGGCCGTGGGACACGTGGGGGACACAGCTCGCCGCGGCGACGCTGGTCGTCCAGCGTGATTTCCCGCACCGGCCGCGGGTCGTCCGGGTCCAGACCGTCGAACCGGGATTGGCGTTCGGGCAGCATTTTGGTGAGCGGGGGGACCAGGGCCACGGCCTCACGAAGCGGTAGGGCGTCGGGGTCAGTGTAGATCCCGCGCAGGCCCAGGCTGTGGCCCACCAGGTGCTCCACCGCGTCGGTGTCGGCTCCTTCTCTCTTGAGCCCCGAGACGAAGCCCTTGCGGAAGGCGTGGTGCGGGCGACCCCGCCAGGCTTCCTCGCGCACCCCGGCCCGCTTCCAGGCGCGCCCCACGTCACGGGCGCGGGCCATGCGCTCGCGATCCCCTCCCCGCTGGCGCTTCGACACGATCAGCCAGCCTTCGTCGCTGCGCTCCCAGCGGTCCAGCTCCCCAGCCAGGTGGTCCGAGATCGGAATCTCGCGACCGCGGCGCTCCTGGGGCGACTTGCCCAGCTCGCCACGGATGACGAGGCGACCCTCTCTTAGATCGAGGTCACCCCAGCGCAGGCCCATGACCTGCTGGGTCCGCAGGCCCGTGAAGCGCAGCACCGTGGCCAGATCGCGGTGCCAACCGTTCAGGGCCGCGATGCAGGCGTCCATCTCCTTCCATGTGGGGGCCACCGTGGGTGCGGCGGGCTGGCGGGGCATGCGCAGGCGACGAGGCGGTGGGATAGTCACAGCGCTCTCGTCGTTGTCGTAGAGCCAGGCCCAGGCGAGCTGCAGGACCTCCACCGCCTTGCGGCGGGTGGCCTGGGCGCGGGGGTTGCCGTGCAGGCCGCCGGTGGCCAGGTCCTCGTACCAGTCGGCCAGCAGGCGGCGGGTGAGCATGGATGGCGGCAGCGGTGTCCCCTCCCCGTGCTGGGCGTCCATGAAGCGCAGGAACACGTCGAGGATGCGGGCGTAGCGCATCGCGGTGCTGGGCTGGAGCACGCGGGTGCACTCGTCGACGTAGTCCCTCACGAGCAACCGGAGGTCCGGTTCCTGACGAGCGTCGCGAGGCTCCCAGCGGAGGCCGAGGGCGCAGGCTTCTTCGACCTGGGCCTGCAGCTCCTGGGCCGCGCGCTTGGTGGGGCACTGGCGGCTCCTGGCCTTGCCATCGGGATCGCGCCAGCGCACGCGCCACTTGCCATTTCTTCTCGTGACGCTCGCCATCTGTGCACCTCCACCCACCAGCGGTCGATCTGCCGGGACATCCAGCGGTACTCGGGCCGATGGGCCGAGCCGATGTTGATCCAGGGGCGCTCGATGTGCTCGGGGGTCTGTCTCATTCGGGATCGTAGGGTCTTGGGGTCTACGTCCAGGTGGGCGAGCACCCGGGCGTGGCGCCACCAATTGAACGTAATTCCAGAGCTTTCGGAAGAGGGGTGTTCAGATTCTTGGGGGACGGGGCGCAGGCCGGGCGCAGCCGCGGCAGGCGAAGTGTCCTGGAACTTGCGGGCCGCGCCCATCCCCTCACATCCTCACGTCCATGTCGTTGTAGGCCATCAGCAGCTTCGCGGCGCTCTGCTGGTACTCCTCGAGCTGGGCGTTTTTGCGCAGGAGGCGCTTGAGCTGTTTGTCCTGTTCGGCAAGCTGGCGGGTGAGTCGCTCGCCGCTGTGCTGGGCCTGGTCGAGTTGGCGCTGGAGTTGCTGGGCCTGCTGAGCGCGCTGCTCGGCCTGCCACAGCCGGGACTCGCAGCGGCGCAGCTCGAGGTCGAGCTGGCTGGCCTCCATTCGGGCGGCGGCCAGATGGGATTGGAGAAGGGTGCAGGCTGGGCAGGGCGCGAGCCGCGCAGCGGGTGCCGTTACCGGCTCGGACACCGCAGACTCACCCGCCGGGACCAGAGCCAGCGCGGTGCTCGGAGTCACGGCGGCGGCGGGCTCGGGTTGCTCGGGCTCCTGGTCGTCCCAGGCGCGGAAGGTGACGCTGCGGATCGCGCGCCGGTCGCCGCCCCACAGGCGCAGGCGCAGCTTCACGCCGTCCTGGCCTGGCTCGGTGCGGCGCACCGCGGCGTGGAACCAATCGAGCAGCTCGGTGAAGCTGGCGAGGGGCTGGCTGGAGACCTGGGACTCGCGGCGGTCCTCGCCCACACGGGCCAGGGTGAGGTAGCCGGAGTCCGCGTCATCAGCGACCTCGAGCAGGTCGGTGGCAGCGTCGAGGTCCTGGTAGCGCATGGGGGCTCCGTGGATGGGGGGCACATGGATCATGCTACCCACCGTTCACGGCTGCGGCTATCTTATTTAGACTGTCGCGGTCAGTTTTTGGCACTCGCCGCCCTGTCGCTTCGGGTCATGGGGTAGACTCCCGAGCACAGGTCCCCTCCCCTCGATCTCGTTGGAGTACCCGTGCCCGAGAGCCGCCACCGTGGTCCGCGCTTCGTCTCCGCCAGGCCCGTGCTCTTCGAGTCCGGTCGCTGCGCGCTCATGCCCGACATCCTGGGACGGGTGCTGTGGATCGCTCGCAGCGCCGTGCAGGTCACCCAGCAGGAGGTGGCCGAGCACCTGTTCCTGCCCACCTCCACCGTCAGCAAGCTCGAGCTGGGCACCATCACCCAGGCCGTGCACCACCTGGATGCGCTGGCCGGAACCTACAGCCACTTTGCGCGGCAGCTCTGGGGGGATGAGGCCGATGCCTGGGAGGGCTGGGAGCTGCACTTCGTGGCCACCGCCGTGGCCGAGGCGCTGGGAGCGCAGGGCTGGACCGTGGTCTGGGCTGAGCCCGACGACTTCGAGGATGACGAGCGCGAAGTGTTCGTGAAGGGGCGCAGGCTGGTGGCCCAGATCAAGGCCTGCTGGCCCAAGGAGATGCGGGGGAAGGTGGGATGGTAGCTGTGGGCGAAGATGCCGTGCTCCACGCGGTTCCGCGGGGTTCTGCGGGGTTCCGCGGGGGGTGTGGAGGGGTGTGGAGAACACGGTCAGAAACTGACTGGCTTTCACGCGCTCAACAGATCATAGGTGGACGGGAGGGTCAGGCATGATCAAGAAGGTCGTCCGCATCGAGAATCTGGGATGCTTGCGGAAGCTCGTCCCTGAGCGTGGCGATGAGCTAGGCGAAGTAGTCGGACTCTATGCGGAGAACGGCTCGGGCAAGACCACCTTGGTCGCAGCCCTGCGAGCGGCCCACGAGTGCAAAGCCGATGCGCTCCACGAGAGGCAATCCCTGCCTTTGAGCGATGCCCCATTCGTTCACCTGCGAACCACGACTGGCGACGTGAAGCACAGCGGGGGCGAGTGGCAAGGGAACCTGCCCTCTGTCGAGATCTTCGACCGCGCATTCATCGCAGCCAATGTCTACGACGGTCAGAGCGTAGGGCCAGACCAGCGGAGCCAACTCTACCGGATCGCCCTCGGCGCAGGAGAGGTGGAAGCCGCTGTCGCCGTTGATGAGGCAAAGAAAGCGACCAGCGACGCGAAGAAGCCCCGCGACGAGATCGCCAAGAGGCTGAACGCCAGATGCAGCGACATCGGCATGACGCTGGTCGAAGTGAAGAAGCTGGAGCCGCTGTCCGAGCCCCCTGCAGACCTACCAGCGAGCGAAGCCCGCCTGCGCGCATTGCGTGCCCGCAGGGATCTCGAAGGACTGCCACAGATCACTCCTCTTCCACCCGTGAAGGCCATCGATGTGAGGGGCTTCCGGTCCCTGCTGGACCGAACGGCAACTTCATTGTCCGAAGAGGCAATGGCGGCGGTCAAGCAGCACATCGCGACATGCCTCGATACAAACGGCGAAGCGTGGATACTGCATGGCACGAGCTACGCCGAGGGAAAGAGCGCGTGCCCCTACTGCGGTCAAGCGTTGGAGTCATCGAGGCTCGCGACGCTCTTCCCCAAGTTCTTCGACAGCAGCTACCAAGAGCTTCGGGACTACGTTGGCAGAGTGATCCAGCGGCTGTCCCTGTGGGACACCTGGCTATCAGAGCTGCGTGCGAAGGAACGCGCGAACCAGAAGGCCTTCGCCGCATGGGCGGCAATCACGGACCTCGATACGCCACCCGAGATCACCGAACTGCCCGAGCAGGCTTCAGCGGTGGTGTCTCTCCTTCGTGGTCTCATGGAGGACAAGCAAGCTCGCCTTCTCGAGCCCCTTGGCGACGATCCGCGCCTTGTTGAGTTCGCCGACGCCCACAGTGCGCTCCAAGAACCGGTCCTCGCATACAACAACTGGGCCAACCAATCATCCGCAGCCTGCCGCAAGATCCTGGCAGACCATGAAGGGGAAGTGCGGCGGCTGGACACCCTGCTTCGTCGAACGCGTGGGCGACTGCTGCGAGGGACACCATCATTCGAGAAGGTTCTCCGGGATCTCGAGGTGGCTGACAAGTTTCTGGAAGAGCTGACCTCCAAGAAGAAGGAAGCGGAGGACACTCTCACGAGGAAGGAGGCCAAGCGGACAGAGACATTCCTCGGACTCGTCAACCAGGTGCTCACCAACTTTGGCGCAGGCTTCCGCATCCGCGATCTCAAGGGAAAGCAGTCGTCGAGTCGAATCGTGGCTGACTTCAAGATCGCGCTCGTCGAGGGTGGCGTAGACCTTGCTGGGGCCACCGTGCTTGCATCTTCACAGAGAAGGACGGGACCGCGTTTCGACACAGTGCTCTCCGAAGGAGACCGAACCACTCTGGCGCTGGCGGTGTTCTTCGCCAGATGCCTCGATGCACCTGATCCCGAACGCATCGCGGTCCTCGATGATCCCCTCACAAGCCTGGACCGTTCTCGTCGCAAGTGGACGGCGGAGTATGTTCGCCGACTTCGGGAGAGCTGCGCTCAGGTGTGGCTCCTCTCGCACGACGAGTACTTCCTGAAGGATGTAGGCTCGGGTGCCCTGCCTGGCTGATGTTGGAGGCAGCGATAGTGGCCTGACCGAGGAGG
>CALDOK010000491.1 GCA_937912125.1 uncultured Pseudomonadota bacterium | reverse complement strand
TGGGGCATCGACGACGTGCAGGTGGTCTGGGCGTCGCTCACCGACAGCGACGGCGACGGCGCCACCGAGGCCGAGGGCGACTGCGACGACAGCGACGCCGCGGTGGGTCCCCACGCCAGCGAGATCTGGGGCAACGGCGTGGACGACGACTGTGACGGTGTAGTGGACTCCGGCGGGGCCACCGTCTACGACAGCGAGACCGACTGGCGTGCCGATGCAGGTCTGGACGAGGCCCTGGTGGACTTCGAGGACCTCGCCCTGGGGGTCATCGGCACTGGCGACTACGACGATCTCGGCGTGGTCTTCGAGGCAGGCCCCACCGCGACCACCGATGTGGACGGCAGCGCCCCCCGGGACCTGCAGGCGGCCCAGGCGGTCGTCAGCAGCGCCGAGGACAGCCTGATCGTCAGCTTCCGCGAGAACCAGCCCGCGGTGTCGATGTGGCTGCTCGATGCCACCGCAGACCTCGACTACGCCGCCTCTTTCGACGGCACCGTGCTCTACGCCGGGACCGTGCCTACCGACGCTGACGATCTGGCGGGGGGCGTCTTCCTGGGCTTCGTGTTCGACCTGGCCATCGACCGCCTGGAGCTGACCGCCGGCAGCCACACCGACCGCTTCGGGGTCGACGACCTGATCTTCTCCACCCTGGGCCTGGACGACGCCGACGGGGACGGCTTCACCGAGCGCACCGGCGACTGTGACGACGACGACGGGACGGTCAACCCCGACGCCGAGGAGATCTGGTACGACGACGTGGACAGCGACTGCGACGGGGGGAGCGATCACGACGCCGACGGCGACGGCTTCGACGTGAGCATCGACTGCGACGACGGGGACGAAGAGGTCAACCCCGACGCCGAGGAGACCTGGTACGACGGGGTCGACCAAGACTGCGACGGCTGGTCCGACTACGACTCGGACCTGGACGGCCACGACATCGACCGCGACTGCGACGACGAGGACGGCGAGGTCAACCCGGACGCCGAGGAGACCTACTACGACGATGTGGACAGCAACTGCGACCCGACGGACGAGTACGACGCGGACCACGACGGCTACTCCATCTCGGGGGCCAGCATCTCGGGCTCGCTGGGCGGCGGTGACTGCGACGACGGTGACGACGGTGTCAGCCCCGGGGCCAGCGAGACCTGGTACGACGGAGTGGATCAAGACTGCGACGAGGGCAGCGACTTCGATGCGGACCAGGACGGCTTCGACAGCGATCTGTACGGAGGGCTGGACTGCGACGACAGCGACCCCGACATCCGCCCCTTCGCCGGCAGCGACACCTGCTACGACGGCATCGACCAGAACTGCGACGGCGCCTCGGACTACGACTGCGACGGAGACGGGTGGATCCACGACGCCTACACCACCGGCGTGGGTGACTGCGACGACAGCGATCGCACCATCAACCCGGGCGCCACCGAGCTGATCGGAGACGGGGTCGATCAAGACTGCGACGGTCACTCGGACTACGACGCGGACCTGGACGGCTTCGAGGGGGTCGCCTTTGGCGGGGACGACTGCGACGACGCCGACCCCACCATCAGCCCCGACGGAGTGGAGACCTGCGGCGACGGCACCGACCAGGACTGCGACGGCTACGACGACCACGACTGCGATGGCGATGGCTACGAGGACCAGGCCCGTGGGGGCGCTGACTGTGACGACGGCGACGCGGCGGTGATGCCCGGCGCCCTGGACGTCTGCTACGACGGCCTGGACGCAGACTGCGACGGCGCCAGCGATGACGACTGCGACGGCGACGGTCACGACGCCGCGGCCGCAGGGGGCGACGACTGCGACGACACCGACGCGGGTGTGCGCCCGGACGCCCACGACTATCCCTACGACGGCATCGACCAGGACTGCGACGGCGAGGATGACTTCGACCAGGACGGCGACGGCTACACCGTGGACTTCTACGGAGGCATCGACTGCGACGACACCGATCCGGCCGTCCACCCCGGGGCGACGGACCTCTGCTACGACGGCCTGGACGCAGACTGCGGCGGTGACAGCGACGACGACTGCGACAGCGACGGCCACGACGCGCTGTCCGCAGGGGGCGACGACTGCGACGATGACGACGCCAGCGCTCATCCAGGGGCCACGGAGCTCTGCGGCGACGGCACGGACCAGGACTGCGACGGCAGCGACCTGTGCCTGGACGTGGACGGCGACGGCTACGACGACGTCTCCCTGGGGGGCGACGACTGCGACGACGGCGACGCGGCGGTCAACCCCGGGGCCGCAGACCCCTGCTACGATGGCGTAGACAGCGACTGCAGCGGCGGCAGCGACGACGACTGCGACAGCGACGGCCACGACGCCCAGGCCCAGGGTGGGGACGACTGCGACGACGACGACGCCAGCGTCTCACCCATCGCCACGGAGATCTGGTACGACGGCGTGGACCAGGACTGCGACGGGGCCGACGACTACGACCAGGACGGCGACGGCCACCAGCCCATGGCCTGGGGTGGCGGCGACTGCGACGACGCGGACCCCGCGCGCCACCCCGATGTGCCTCTGGACGGCTGCGGCGGCGGCGACGAAGACTGCGACGGCCTCACCGACGAGGACTGCCACCCGGAGCAGGACACGGGCGACACAGGCCCCGACGACACGGGCGACACAGGCCCCGACGACACGGGCGACACCGGCGACATCAGCGACACAGGCAGCCCCGACGACACAGGCGACACCAGCGACACCGGAGGCGGTGCGCAGGACAGTACGCCCTGGACGCCTACGGACGACACGGGCGAAGTCGACGGCGAGGACGACTGCGGGGGCTGCAGCGCGGCCCCATCCCCTGCCCTGCCCATCGTCTGGGCACTCCTCGCCGCAGCCGTGGCGCTGCGCCGTAGGCGGCTGCGGTTCATGCCGCGTCGGAATTGAGCACCGACAGCGCTACAACGACGGGAAGATCCCGACGAAGAAGACGACGACCAGGGCCAGCATGATGATACCGCCCAGGCAGCCGCAGCCCAGAGGGGCACCGATGCGCACGCCCTTACCGGACTTCATGAAGTGCACGATCAGCGCCACCAGCCCGCCAGACCACAGCAGGCCGAGGGGGAAGGCGACGACCTGAGTGGCCAACATGCCCGCAGACTCGGAGTCGGCGGCGGACAAGCCAACCGCGACAGCGGCCACGATGGTGCCCAGCAGCCCAAAGATCAACCAAGCGGCAGGCCAAAGGCAGCCAGGCTTGTTCTGTTCATCACTCATCGCTCACCTCGTTCCAACAACAAGAAAGGCAGCGGCTCACAGGGCGAGCGCGCTGCCGGACTGTACAGGAAGGTCGAATCGAAAGCTACTGGGCCGCCACCACATGGCACTTGACGCAGGCGTCCGCGGCCGCGACGTCGCTGGGGCCGGGGCCATCGGCCTTGTGGCACTTGCCGCAGCCAGCGTGGCCCTTCTCCATGCCCAGCTCGGACTTGGCCATGCCGAAGGGCTCGGGATGGCACTCGGTGCAGGCCGCGAACTTGGCCTGGTGCTTGGCGTGGGAGAAGGTGACGTTGCCGTTCGGGCACTCGTAGGTGACGTCAGCAGGGGCGCCCTGGGCGATGGCTTCGCTCAGCGCGACGGAGGTGCAGATACCGAGGAGGGCGAGCCCGATCAGGAGGGTATTTCTCATGGGAGTCTCCGGATAACGTGGTGTTTTGGACGGGATCGGCCATGGGCCGAGGCGCACGAATTGTAACCTGCGTCACAACATCGTCACGAGTATATTCTTGTACCTATGCTGCGCTCGGACAGGAGAAGCACCCCAGCGGCAGGGGTCATTCCACTGCAGAGCTCAGGATGGCGACCATCCTGGGCTGGTAGGCCTGCAGCCCACCCAGCCGGCGGTTCAGCAGGAAGACCAGGCCCAGGCCGAGCAGCAGGCCGAGGCCAGCGCCCAGGGCGGTGGACGGATCGGCCGCGATCCCCAGCAGGCCCTGCGCGGCATTCCCTGCGGCCGCGCCCGTGATGAGCGTGACCGCCGGGACCAGGTAGAGCACCGCCGAGGCGCCCATCACGCTGGACTCGGGCAGGTGCAGGCTGACCCACTGGCCGGGCTGCGCCTGCAGCGGGTTCCGGATCACCAGGAGGTGGTCCTTGACCTGACCGCCCAGGGACCGGCAGGCGCCGTGGGATTCACAGGCCATGCAGGCCTCGGCCCGGTTCACGCGCACCGCGGCCCGCCCATCCGGCAGGATGCGCTCGACCTGGCCCGTGCCGCTGCAGGAGGCGCTCACTGAATGTGGCACCGCACGCAGTTGCCGGTCACATCCGCGCCGTGACACTGGCTACAGGCTGCGTGGCCCGGCTCCATGCCCAGCTTGGCGGAGCTCATTGGAGCCATGGCGGGGTGGCAACCGTCGCAGCCCATGGCGCCATGGGTGCTGTGGCGGAAGGTCACCGTACCCATGCTGCCGGGCCAGACCACGTCGGCGGGACCAGCGGGGGCCGCGGGGGCCGCATCGGCGGGAGCCTGCTCGGCGTCGGCGGGAGCCTGCCCGGCGTCGGCAGGGACCTGCTCGGCGTCGGCAGGGACCTGCTCGGCGTCGGCGGGAGCCTGCTCACCATCCTCAGCGCCCTCTTCCAGCTCAGGCGGCACGCAGTCCTCGGTCTCGCAAGGGACCTCGTCCTGGACCGGTTCCGGAATCTCGGCCTGGTAGTCGGCCACGTGGCAGCCGTCGCAGGTGACGGGGGCCGCGCTGCGGTCGGCCTTGACGTCCCGATGGCAGCTGACGCAGGCCAGGTGAGCCGCGCGCTCGAAGCTCAGGCCGCCGTCCAGGCGCTCGATCTCGCGCTCGCGGTGGCAGTCATCGCAGGCGACCGGCGCGACAGACGCAGGGTTGGAGTCGACCAGGGACTCGTGACAACCCTGGCACTGCAGGTGCATGGCCCGCTTGAGCTTGGGCAGCACCATGGCACCCTGCTGCTTAGCGAGCTCGCCGTGGCAGGTGCTGCACGGGATGTTGCCGCCCATGTGGTGGCAGCTGGTGCAGGCCAGCTTGTAGCCGCGGCTGGAGCCGTGGGTGTAGTGGTTGAAGGGTACGCCCGGAAGCTCGGCGGTGTCCTGGGTGGCACCCACCAACACGGTGTTGTCGTCGGGACCGCCGTGGGCGGGGTCGTCGTCGGCAGGCGCCGGATGGCAGCCCACACAACCCTGGGAGGGGAAGCCACCAGGGGCCACGGTGTGGTGACAGTCGGTGCAGGCGAAGCCGAAGCCCATGTGGCCGGCGTGATCGAAGATCACGGGGCCTTGTTCGCCCTCGACGCGGTCCAGCAGAGGCCCGTCGCCCGCTTGGGCGATGGGCTGGGGAGCCGGCACAAAGGTGTCGCCGTGCTCGTAGCAGGCGGAGAACACCAGGCCGCACAGCGCGACGGCGATCAGAGTGAGCGCACGCATCATGACTCCTTGGTGCGGAAGCCGCGGTAGCAGATCAGGCCACACTGCAGGCAGCGATCGGCTTCGCGCTTGGCCATCTCTTCAGTGAGCCCAAGCTCGACCTCTTCGAAGTTCAGAGCCCGTTCCTCGACGGTGAGCTCACGCATGTGGACGCGCTCGCCCTTGGCGATGGCGACTCCCTCATCGACGCCAGGCAGCTTCGGGGGCCGGGCCAGCCAGTTGTTGGGCACCGCGACGTCGTCGCCGGTGAGCAGCTTGTGGATACCGTTGGCCGCGAAGCGTCCATCACGGATGCCCTCGACCGCGGTGGCCGCGCCGCGGGCGCCGTCGCCGCCGGAGAAGACGCCCGGCATGGAGGTGGTGCCCACAGACTCGTCCACCAAGACCGAGTTCCAGCGCGTGCGATCGACGCGCTCGCCCACCTCGTCGTCGTCGAGGCACTCGAGGTTGGGAGACTGGCCGATGGCGGCGAAGACGTCGGTGACCTCGATGATGTGCTCTGATCCCTGCTTGACCACGGGGCGACGGCGGCCCGAGGCGTCGGGCTCACCAAGCTCCATCTCCACCACCTCCATCTGCGTGAGGTGGCCGTCCTGCCCCATGATCTTGGTGGGGTTGTTCAGGAACTTGTAGATGATGCCTTCCTTGTCGCCCTCGTGTACCTCGATGTCGTTGGCCGGCATCTCCTTGCGGGAGCGGCGATAGATCAAGTACACGTTCTCGGCGCCCAGGCGCCAAGAGGTGCGGGCCACGTCCATAGCGGTGTTGCCACCGCCGACGATGACGACGTTCTTGCCCACAGGGGTCTCTTCGTCCAGGCCCCGCTTGATCAGGAACTCGGTGCCAGAGGCCACCTCAGGGTAGTCTTGCTCTCCGGGTACGCCCATGCGGCGGGAGTCCCAGGCGCCCAGCGCCAGGTACACCGCGTCGTACTGCTCGTACAGATCCGCGAGCTGGTAGTCCTTGCCCAGCTTGACACCGCACTCGAGCTCGACGCCCATGGCGGTGATGCCCTCGATCTCGAAGTCCAGGGTGGCCTTGGGCAGGCGGTACTCTGGGATGCCGTAGCGCAGCATGCCGCCGGCCTTGGGCATCATCTCGATGACCTTCACGTCGTGACCCAGGCGCGCCAGGTAGTAGGCGCAGGTGAGGCCCGAGGGGCCACCGCCGACCACGATGACCTTCTTGCCCGTGGGGGGCGCCTTGGGGGGCAGGACGTGGTCCTTGACCACGTTCATCTCGTAGTCGGCCGCCCAGCGCTTGAGGTGGTTGATGTTGATCTCTTCGTCCACGTCGCCGCGCCGGCATGCGGACTCGCAGACGTGGGGGCAGACCCGCCCGCAGGTGAGCGGCAGGGGGTTGTACTCCTTGATGATCCGCAGCGCATCGAGGTAGTCGCCCCGGCCGATGGCCGCGATGTAGGCGGGGATGTCGATCTGCGCCGGGCAGGTGGACTGGCAGGGAGCCACGCAGTCGTCGGTGGTCTGCACGTGGGTGAAGCGCCGGCTGGGCTTGTTCACCCGGATGATGCCCTTGGGGCAGATGCGCTCGCAGTTGCCGCAGGCGGTGCACTTGGACTCGATGACCACTGGCCGCCCGTCGGGGCCCTGGACCAGCGCGCCGAAGGGGCAGTGCCGCACACAGGTGCCCAGGCCCAGACAGCCCATGCTGCACTGCTTGCCGCCACCGGCCACCAACACCGCGGCCCGGCAGTCGGGCACGCCGTCGTAGTGGAAGTGGAGGTGGGCTTCGTCCATGCCGTACTTGCAGCCGAGCTCGGCCACGGAGACCTCGCCGCCCTTGACGACGGTCATGCCCATGATGGCCGCGACGGCTTCGGCGACGTCGTCGCCGCCCGCCACACAGAGGGTGGCGGCAGCCTTGCCCTTGGCGACGGCTTCGGCCGCAGCCGAGCAGCCCGCGTAGCCGCAGCCACCGCAGTTGGCGCCCGGGAGCGCGTCGAGCAGCTCGGTGACCTTGGGGTCGACATAGACGGCGAAGACCTTGGCAGCCACACCGAGGCCGGCCGCTGCGACCGCCCCGATCCCACCGATAACGAGTGCCGCTTCAATCATGACAGACTCCTAGAAGAGGCCCTTGAAGCCCTGGAAGATGAGCGCCATGAGCCCGGCCGTGATCAGACCGGAGGCCGTGCCTTGCAGCACCTTGGGCATCTTGGAGAGCGCGAAGCGCTCCCGGATGCCGGCGAAGATCACCAGCGCGAGCCCGAAGCCGACCGCCGACGCGAAGGAGTGCACCAGGGTCTGCATCAGGTCGTAGTTCTTCTGGATGTTGATGATGGCCACGCCGAGCACGGCGCAGTTGGTGGTGATCAGGGGCAGGAAGATGCCCAGGGCCTGGTACAGGGCCGGAGCGGTCTTCTGCAGCACGATCTCCACGAACTGCACCAGCCCCGCGATCACCAGGATGAAGGCGATGGTCTGCAGGTACTCGAGCTCGTAGGGGATGAGCATGTAGCGCTGGACCAACCAGGTGATGGCCCCGGCGAAGGTCAGCACGAAGGTGACCGCCATGGCCATGCCCGTGGCGGTGCTCATCTTGTTCGAGGTGCCCAGGAAGGGGCAGTTGCCCAGGAACTGGGCCAGCAGGATGTTGTTGACCAGGATGGCCGAGACGATCAGCAGCAGGTACGCGGTCATCATGCCTCCCTACGCGGCCTTGGCCTGGCGCTCGTTGATGATGTTCATGAGCATGAGCATCACGCCCAGCATCACGAAGGCGCCTGGCGGATCGACCATGAACTTGAAGAGGAACTCCTGGCCTTCGGGCAGCGGGATGATGCGCAGGCCCAGGTCGGCTTGGGAGAAGACGGTCAAGGCGCCGGTGCCCACCAGCTCGCGGATGCTGCCCAGCACCGCCAAGGCCAGCGTGAAGCCCAGGCCGATGCCCAGGCCGTCGGCGGCGGACGGCAGCACACCGTTCTTGGAGGCGAAGGCCTCGGCCCGCCCCAAGATGATGCAGTTGACCACGATGAGGGGGATGAACACGCCCAGGCTGGCGGACAGCGCGGGGGTGTAGGCCTTCATCACCAGCTCGACGATGACCACGAAGGTGGCGATGATGACGATGAAGACGGGCACGCGCACCTTGGGGGGGATGATCGGCCGCAGCAGCGCGATCAGCACGTTGGAGCAGACCAGCACGAAGGTGGTGGCTACTCCCATGCCCCAGCCGCCTTCCAGCGACTTGGTGACCGCCAGGGTGGGGCAGAGGCCCAGCACCAGGCGGAAGGGCGGGATCTGCTCCCACAGGCCCTTGGTGAACTCTTGGACGAGGGTTCGCTTGGCCATGGCTACTCCCCCATGATCTCGGCGTTGCGCTCGCCGAGCAGGGTGACGGCCTTGCTGACGGCCTCGGTGAACGCGGTAGAGGAGATGGTCGCGCCGGAGATGGCGTCGATCTCTCCGCCGTTGGACTTCAGGGCGACGCCGCCCTCGAAGGACTTGCCAGCCCACTGCTGGATGAAGGGCTCGGTGTCGTCCGCGGTGCGGGCGCCCAGCCCCATGGTCTCCTTCTGATCCAGGGTCTTGACCCCGAGGATCGTCCCGTTGACCAGGTCGAAGGCGGTGAGGACCGTGAGGTCGCCACCGTAGCCACTCGCGGCGGTCTGGAGCGCGACGGCCGTGACCTCGGCGCCCTTCTTGCCCTTGAACACGGTGAGCCGCTGCATCCGGCCCAGGTCGTCCTTGCCGAGCTCGAGCTTGACCCGATCGGCGATGTAGTCATTGTCGATGCCGGCGGGACCGAAGAACTTCTCGAGGCTGGGCTTGACCTTCTGCTCGAGGGTGTAGCTCTCGATGACCGGGTCGGTCATCCCCTTGACGCCCGCCAAGGCCACCCCGGCGATGGCGCCAGCGAGCCCCAGGACGAGGATCATGTACCAGATCTGATCACGCATGGCGCACCCCCTTGCCGAACGGAGTGACCGCGATGCGGTCGAGCAGCGGCGTGAGCAACGAGAAGAAGGCGATGGCGAAGGCCACCCTGCCGAAGGGCAGGCCGCCGGTGACGCGGAAGATCAGCGCCAGCACGCCCGCCCCGAAGCCGAAGAGGAACAGCCCCCAGGGCGTCACCGGGGTGGAAGTCCACTCGTTGCACAGGAAGAACGCCCCAAAGAACGCCATGCCGGTGAACAGCTGGAAGCTGCCGGGGGGGAAGGCCCCCGGGTCGATGCCGTGCATGATGGCGCCCGCCAGGCCCAAGCCCAGCAGGAACCCCAGCGGCCCCTGCCAGCGACCCACCCGCTGCACGATCAGGAAGAGCCCGCCCAGCAGCAGCAGGACCGGCGAGATGGCGCCGATGGCGCCGACCTGGAAGCCGGAGAAGAGCATGAACGGGCAGTACTCGCCGGCATCGGATGGGTCGATGGTGACCGCATCCACCGGCGCCTCGGCCGGGGCGATGTCGGTGACGGCGTAGGCCGCGTCGGCGGTGGTGGGGTAGCCGTAGCTGCCGATCTCACCCGGCCAGGAGATGGCCAGGATGAGCAGCCCTACCAGCGCGGGGTTGATGGGAGCGCCGCCCAAGGGACCGAAGGGGGCCTTGCCCACCAGGATGGCCATGACGGCGCCCACCAGGACCATCCACCAGGGCACGCCCGAGGGCACCAGCAGCGCCAGGGTGATCCCCACCAGCACGGCGTGGTGATCGCCGATGGTGAGGGGCTGCTTGCGCACCAGACAGAGCGCAGCCTCGGTGGCGACGGCGCCCGCGACGCCTACGGCGACCAGGATCACGGCCTCGAGCCCGTACTGGTAGAAGCCGAAGAGCATGGCCGGGGTGAGGGCCAGGATGGTGGTGGAGATCATGCCCCGCACGGTCCGGCCGCGCCGAATGTGGGGGGACATGGAGACGGTCAGGAACTTGTGCGCCATCAACCCGTCCTCCGAGTGGCGAGCACCTCGTTCTTGCCCTGCACCATGAGCTGAACCATGGAGCGCCCGGCGGGGCACACATAGGCGCAGCAGCCGCACTCGATGCAGGTGAACAGGTGCGCTTGTTCGGCGTCGGCCCACTGGCCGTACTCGCAGTAGCGGCTGAGCATCCCCGGCAGCAGCCGCATGGGGCAGGCCATGGCGCACAGCCCGCAGGAGATGCAGGGCTCGTTGCGGTCGTGGACGACCTCTTTTTGCTCCTGGAGGGTGAGCCCCGGGATGGACTTGGTGAGCGGGAAGTCGGTGGTGTGGTGGGCCAGCCCCTGCAGCGGGCCGCCCAGGATGACCTTGCCGTACACGCCGTCGTGGCCAGCGGCCTTGGCGATGTCGGCGAAGGAGACGCCCATGGGGACCCGCATGGCCTTGACCCTGCCGCCGCGCCACACGGTGATGACGCGGTCGAGCACAGGGCGGCCATCGCGGACCGCAGCGACCACCTGGAGCACCACGTCGATGTCGAGCACCAGCGTGCCGGACTCATCGACCCGGCGCCAGGCCACATCGGGCTCGGCCCCCGAGGCCCCTGCTGCCACGAGGGCGTCACCGGCCATGGGGTAGACGGCCTCATCGACCCGCAGCACCGACCAGTCGCGCTCGGCGGCGAGGGCCAACACCGCGGCGGGCTGCTGACCGTTGCCCAGCACGATGTGCACCTGCTCGGCCGCGGTGATGTGCAGCAACACCTGCAGCGCCAGGTCGAGCTCGCTGGCGTCCTTGGCCAAGCCAGCGGTGACGCTGGCCAGGTTGACCAGGTAGGGATCGACGTCGAGGCAGCGCACCACGAGGTGGCCCACCGGACGCGACAGGGCGGCGCCGGTGGCCGCCAGGTGCCCGCGCGGGGACCGGGCTTCCTCGATCATGTCGGCCAGCGGCAGGCTCTCACGCCCGGCCTGGACGATGCCAGCCTGGCGGATGCGCTCGAGCAGTAGCTCGGGATCGCGCTTGAGAGGGATGCCGTCGGCTTCGTAGCGAACCGAACCGCCGCTGCCGTCGCCCTCGATGACCAGCACGGGCACCGCGGAGCCGTCGGCGGCCGGCAGCTCCTCGATCCCCACCACCCGCCCGGCGATGGGCGTGTGGACAGGCGCTGGGCCGTCGGCCACCAGCTGCCCCAGCTTGACCTCGTCACCCTTCTCGACCACCGCGACGCAGGGTGTACTCGAGCTTTGCCGGAGTGGAAGTCGGACCTTCGTGGGAGCCGGCAGACCGAGGACGACGTCCGGGGCCTCGGCTCGGCTCAGGCGGATGCCTCTGCCAGAGAAAGAGATGTCCATTTCAGCATTTACTCCTGGCGAATTCACTCACCGGGATGGGGGGCCGGCCCAGGCTGGACCACCCCTTGTCGAACAGGGCGCCCACCCTATCGCTGCTCCGCAACGCACTTCAACCGACGTGAGGAAAAATACCGAAAAACAGGGCGTGGATCATGCTGCTAGATATGCTCGTTTCAGCAACAGCTTGGCTGCGGCCTGCCGCGGAGGGACCCTGGATGCAGGGAGCACAATGACGCGATAGAGTGCCGCCTTCGCGGCGCATGAACCAGCGCCCGCCGGGAGGTCCCGTGTCGACACTTCCCCTCATTCCCACGATTGGCGTGCCCGAACTCCTGATCATCCTGGTGATCGTGCTGATCTTCTTCGGCGTCGGCAAGCTGCCCCAGATCGGCAAAGCGCTGGGCGAAGGGATCAAGGGGTTCAAGGACGGGGCCAAGGACGACGGCAAGTCCACGCCGGGTCAGATCGATCTCTCCGACGACCATGACCCGGATCAGGCCGTGACAAAGAAGGAGCGCGTCGAGCGCGAGAAGCAGGCCGACTAGCCCTTTCCTCCGCTGGAAACAGGCCGGCCCGATGTTAGCATCCGCGCCACGCGGGGCGGCCAGTCCTGCATTCAACCACCCCGGCCCTCCCCATGCCGGCCAAGGAGAGAACAGATGAACCGCCTGCCCTTCCACGCCCTCGCCGCTGTCACCAGCATCGGCTTGGCTCTGGCCGCGTCGCCGGCCCACGCCCTCGTCACGGTCCATGAGAGCGATGCTGCCAGCCTGAAGCTCGGCTTCCTGCTGCAGCCCCAGCTCCACCTGATGCAGCACGGCACCACCGAAGACGGCCTCGGCATCGACCCCTACATCCGCCGCGCCCGCATCCTGATGGCCGGTAAGGTCGGCGAGAACGTCCACTTCTTCGCCGAGACCGACAACCCCAACTTCGGCAAGAACGGCGACTGGACCGGCAAGACCTTCATCCAGGACGCCTTCGTCGAGTTCAACCTGGGCAAGCCCCTGAAGATCGACGTCGGCATGCTGCTGATGCCCTTCGCCCACCACAGCTTCCAGTCCGCCACCTCGCTGCTGACCATGGACTACCACGGCGGCATGATCAAGTACTCGAGCGGCTACATCTGGCGCGACGCCGGCGTGATGCTGCGCGGCTCCGTGGCCAACGACAAGCTGGACTACCGCCTGGCCATCACCAACGGCGTCGAGAACCAGCTGCCCACAACCATGGTCGATGACGGCACCGGCACCATGATCGAGACCCCCATGGACAACGCCCTGAACCCCTCCGACCTGCCCCGCATGATGGCCCGCGTGAACTTCAACGTCTTCGACAGCGAAGACGGCGTGGGCGCCGGCGGCTTCTTCTACGACGGCATCTACCTGAAGGAGAACGAGAACGGCAAGCTCATCAGCTCCAAGAAGGTGCTCTCCTTCGGTGCCGCCGTGGACTACCAGGGCAACGCCGTCTACGACGCCAGTGGCGAGACCAACGCCTGGATGGGCGTGGCCGCCGATGCCTTCTGGGATCTGCCCATGGGCGACAAGAAGCACAGCCTCAACGGCCAGGTCGATTTCTTCATGTACAACATGGGCGACGCCCACGCCCTGAACGGCATGGGCGTCTTCGGCGACCTCGGCTACCGAATCCACCGCGTCCAGCCCCTGGTCTCGGTCGAGTGGTTCGACTACGCCGAGCACGACACCATGGACTGGATGACCGTCATGGGCGGCGTCAACTGGTGGTACATGGGCCACACGGCCAATGTGAAGCTCCAGGCCGGCGCCACCAGGCTGGGGGACTCGGACCAGGACTTCGGCTTCTCTGCGGCCGTCCAGAGCCAGCTCAACTTCTAGTTCCACTTGCGGTCCAGGCCGCCATGTGCTGAACTAATGGCAACAACTTCCCGCCCCCGTTCCATCCGGGGGCGGGCTTTTTTGTATATGCGGCCCCCAGCATTTCCACCGGATCTGTAGCGAAGGCATCCATCGGGGTATTAGGCGGCGCAGCCCCCGTGATCAGGCGATAGAAACGACACCATGTCGCAACCAGCAGTACATAGCCGTGACCTGTGCCGGCGCTACGGCAGCCGCTGGGCGGTGGCTCGGGTGGATCTCGAGCTCATGCCGGGCGAACGGCTGGTGATCATGGGGGCCAATGGCAGCGGCAAGACCACCCTGCTGCGCATGCTGAGCACGGCCACCATGCCCAGCCGCGGCACCCTGCGGCTCTTCGGACTGGACCCGGCCCGCGAGCCCGAGGCCGTGCGTCAGAGGTTGGCCCTGCTGACCCACCTGCCCTCGCTGTACGATGATCTGAGCGGCACCGAGAACCTGCAGATCCTGGCGCGCCTGCTGGGCAAGAGCCTGAACGTGGAGCCCTGGCTCACCAAGGTCGGGCTCGACCAGCGCCCCGAGCCCGTGCGCAGCTACTCGGCGGGCATGCGCAAGCGCCTGTCCTTCGCCCGCACCCTGATCCAGGACCCGCAGCTGGTGCTCATCGACGAGCCCTACGGGCAGCTGGACCCCGAGGGCTTCTCCCTGGTAGACCGCATGGTCGACGAGCTGTCCGCGCGAGGCACAACCGTCATCCTGGCTTCCCATCTGGTCGAACGCGCCGCCAAGCTCTGTGACCACGGCCTGCTGTTGCACCAGGGCCTGCCCCGCTGGTCCGGCCCGGCGACCCAAGCCCACCAGGCCTGGACCACCCTGCACAGGAGCTTGACGTGAGGTACTTCCTGGCCTTGCTGCACAAGGACCTGCTGGTGGGCTGGCGAGGTCGGGTGCGCCTGGTGGGCCTGGGCACCTACGCCCTCACCCTGCTGCTGCTGTTCTCGTTCGCGGTGGGCCCCGACACCATGGCCCTGCGGGATCACGCCTCGGCCTACCTGTGGCTGGCCATCATGTCGTCCTCCACCCTGCTGCTGGCCCAGTCCTTCCAGCAAGAGGTCGAGGCCGGCGCCATCGAGGGCTTGATCCTCTTGCCGGTGCCCCCACCGGCGCTGTACTACGCCAAGGCCCTGGCCAACTTGCTGCTGCTGCTCTTCCTGGCGGTGGTGATGCTGCCGGTGTCCATGGTGCTGTTCGACCTGGACATCAGCGGCTCGTTGCTCACGCTGCTGCTGGTCATCATCCTGGGCTCGGCGGGCATCGTGGCCCCTGGCACCCTGTACGCGGCCATGACCGCTCGACTGTCCTCTCAGCAGGTGGTGCTGCCCCTGCTGCTCTTCCCGCTGGTGGTTCCCCCGATCCTGGCGGCGGTCAAGGCCACCGACCTGGTGCTCGAGGGCGACGCCATGGGCCAGCTGCCCGCCTGGATCGGGCTGCTGGTCGCCTTCGACGCCATCTACTGGTCCCTCTCGGGCCTGCTCTTCGGCAAGGTTCTGGACGAATGACTCTCGCACGCTGGACCCTCCTGCTCGGCGCCTCGGGCCTGCTCATCCTCGGCGTGGGCCACGGCATCGGCCTGATGTCCACCCCGGCCGAGGCCTCCATGGGCGAGACCGGGCGCATCCTCTACCTGCATGTGCCCACCGCCTGGGTGGCCATGCTGGCCTTCACCGCGGCCTTCATCGCGGCCATCGGCAGCCTGTGGACCGGCGGCGCCCGCTGGGACCTGAGCATGGAGTCGGGCATCGAGGTGGGCATGGTGTTCTCCGTGCTCATCTGCATCCAGGGCCCCATCTGGGCTTACCCCACCCAGAACTACTGGTGGACCTGGGACCCTCGCCTCACCACCACGGCCATCATGGTGGTGGCCTTCACCGGCGTGCTCGTGATGCGGCGGTTGATCCATCAGCACGAGCGCCGCATGGCCGCCACCGCGGTGGCCACCATCGTCAGCTGGGTCAACGTGCCGGTGGTCTACTTCTCGGTCGAGTGGTGGGACTCGGTCCACCAGGACTTGAGCCAGGTCAGCTCGGTGGACAAGGTCATGCTGGTGCCTCTGCTGGTCTCCCTGGCCGGCACCTCGCTGCTGGGCGCAGCGTTCTTCCTCGCCCGCTACCGCATCGCGCTGGGCCACTACCAGCGCGAAGAGGTGGCGCCCGAGCTCCCCGATCTGCCCGCGCAGCTCGAGCTGGAGGACTCCCCATGAACGGAACCATCGAGGGCGGCTGGGGCTATGTCATGGCCGCCTATGGCATCACCTGGTTCGCCTGGGCCGGCTACGCGCTGAGCCTCTGGCTCCGCAATCGCAAGGAGTCCCCATGAGCCCCCGCAACCAGCGCCGGCTGATGCTGGTGATCGCTCTGGTCGTCATGGGGGGTGCCTTCGGCGTGCTCGCCTCAGGCGCCCTGACCGACAACCTCGTGCCCTACCACGACCCCACCACGGTGCTGGCCGCCGGCTCCAGCGCCGTGGGTCCCACCCTGCGCCTGGGCGGCCAGGTTGCGCCCGACAGTGTGACCTTCGACGAGCAGGCCCAGACCCTGAGCTTCGCGCTCACCGATGGCGTCAACACCATCGACGTACACACCCGCGGCGTGCCCCCTGACATGTTCCGCGAGGGCATCGGCGCGGTGGTCGAGGGCAAGCTCGACGCTCAGGGCACCTTCCAGGGCACCCGCATCCTGGTCAAGCACAGCAACGAATACCGTGCTCCCGAAGAGGGCAAGCACCCCACGGACATCTACGAAACGGTGGAGGGCCTGTGATCCCCACCCTCGGGCGCGCCCTGCTCTTCCTCGGCCTGGGGGCCAGCGCCGCTGGCATCTCGGCCGGTGTCATCGCCGGCTGGCGGCGGTCCTCCGAGGCCGCTCGCTGGACGCGCAACCTCACCTATGTCAGCGCCGCGGCCTTTGGGCTCGCCGCGCTGCTGATGGTCTACGCGCTGCTGGTCCACGACTTCAGCGTCGCCTACGTGGCCGACGTCGGCAGCACCACCACCCCCGCCATGATCAGCGTGGTCTCGCTGTGGTCGTCCCTCGAAGGCTCCATGCTCTTCTGGGCGTTCATCGCGGCGGCCTACGCTGGCTTCTTCGCCTGGGGCACGCGCCATGACGACCCCGCTCGGGTTGGTTGGTCCCTGGCTGTGCAGCTGTTCGTGCTGCTGTTCTTCGCGCTGCTGGTGGCGGGCGAGGCCACCCCCTTCGCCCTGATCGACCCCACGCCGACAGAGGGCCCGGGCCCCAACCCGCTGCTGCAGAACCACATCCTCATGGCCGTCCATCCGCCCACCCTGTACCTGGGGTACGTGGGCATGGCGGTGCCCTTCGCCATGGCGGTCGCGGCCCTGGCCACCGGCAAGCTGGACGCCTCCTGGACCCGCACCATGCGCTCATGGTCGCTGTTCGTCTGGGCCTTCCTGACTCTGGGCATCGTGCTGGGCGGCTGGTGGAGCTACGAGGTGCTGGGCTGGGGCGGCTACTGGGCCTGGGACCCCGTCGAGAACGCCAGCCTGCTGCCCTGGCTGACCTTCACGGCCTTCCTGCACTCCCTGATCGTGGCCGAGCGCCGCGGACGCCTGGGCCTGCTGGCGCTGGTGCTGGTCATCGCCAGCTTCCTGCTCACCATGCTGGGCACCTTCATGACCCGCTCCGGCGTGTTCAACTCGGTCCACAGCTTCACTCAGTCCCCCGTCGGGCCTGTGTTCCTCGGCTTCCTGGCCCTGTGCCTGGTTGGCTCGGTGCTGCTGCTGGCTGCCCGTATGGACGCCTTGAAGATCGAGATCGGCCCCAAGCCCCGCTCTGCCGAGCTGGTCAGCCGCGAAGCCGGCTTCCTGCTGGCCAACCTGGTGCTGGTGGTCTTCTCCGCGACGGTGCTGCTGGGCACGGTCTACCCGCTGATCAACCAGGCGATCACCGGCGAGCAGGTCAGCGTCGGCGGGCCCTACTACGAGACGATGACCCTCCCCCTCATCGCCGGGCTGCTGGCGCTGATGGGCATCGGCCCGGCGCTTCCATGGGGCGGCGCCTCCACGCCCGTGCTGCTGCGCCAGCTGCTGCCGCCCACAGTCATCGCCATCGCGGTGGGCGCCATCGCCAAGGTCATGGGGCTGGACAACAGCTGGGTCCACCTCACCCTCACCCTGGCCACCTTCGCGGCCGTGGTCTCCTTCCGCGAGATCTGGGCCCCCATCGGCGCCGCCCTGCGGCGATCCGGCGAGCCCGCGTGGAGGGCGCCCTTCACCGCCATGGCGGCCTCTCCTCGGCGCATGGGCGCCCACATCGCCCACCTCGGTGTGGTCGTGATGGCCATCTCCATCGGCTTCTCCACCGCCTACAAGCAGGAAGCCGAGCTGAACATCGAGCTGGGCCAGTCCACCGAGTGGAACGGCTACACCATCGGCTTCTTGGGTGCCGAGCGCATCGATGACCCCCACCGCACCTCCACCCGCGCCAAGCTGGCGGTGTTCGAGGGGCGGCACGATCTGGGCGAGCTGATGCCCGCCCTCAACAAGTACCCCCGGATGTCCCAGTCCATCGGCACCCCCGCGGTGATCAACCGCCCGTCCGAGGACCTCTACATCTCGGCGGTGCGGGTGGCCTCGGACCAGGTCTCCATCCGCGCCTATGTGCAGCCGCTGGTCTCGTGGGTCTGGCTGGGCGGCATCCTGGTGGTGCTGGGCGGCCTGGTGGCCGCCGTGCCCAGGCTGCGGCGCCGCCGTGAGCAGGAGCGTGAGGCATGAACTGGAAGGTCCTCGCCGCTGGCGCCCTCGTCATCGTGCCCCTGATCTGGATCCTGGCCAGCGGCTTTGGCCACGATCCCCACGCCATCCCCACCACCACCATCGGCTCACCCGCCGCGGACTTCGCCCTCACCAGCCTCGAGGGCGACCCGGTGCAGCTCTCCAAGCTCCGCGGCAAGCCCGTGGTGCTCAACTTCTGGTCCACCTGGTGCGGCCCCTGCGTGGGCGAACACCCCCTGCTGCAGGCCGCGGCTCGCCAGCACCCCGAGGTGGTCTTCCTGGGCGTCCTGTACGGCGACGAGCCCGGCCGGGCTCGGGACTACCTGAAGCGCGCGGGCTCCGCCTACCCCACCCTGGTGGACGAGTCGCAGCGCATCGTGGTGGACTACGGCGTGGCGGGGGTCCCCGAGACCTTCTTCATCGCCGCTGACGGCACCATCGTCGAGAAGGTCAGCGGCGGCCTGGGGCAGGCCCAGCTTCTCGCCGCCCTGGAGAAGCTCAAGTGAACACTCCCCTCCCCCTCCTTCCCCTCGCGCTGGCGCTGTGGGTGTCCCCCGGCTTCGCGACCCCCGATCGCGCCGCCCAGCAGGCGGGCGAGCAGCCCAGCGCCATGGGCGCCACGGCCCAGCCAGCGCCCGCCGCTCTCCCTGCCGAAGGTGACTTCCCCCCGGCGATGATGCAGGCCATGGCCCAGCGGGACGCCGCGCAAGAAGCCGCGGCCCAGGAGGCGCCACCGGCCGAAGAAGACTTTCCTCCAGCGATGATGCAGGCCATGGCAGAGCGGGACGCGGTGCAGGCCGTCACGGCCACGGCGCCTGTAGAGCCCGCCCCACAGCTGGCCGAGGCTCCCGCCGGCCCGCCCGTCACAGACCGCGCCGTCATCGACCAGCGCGCCCAGGCCATCGCCGAGGGCCTGCGCTGCCCCGTGTGCCAGGGCCTCTCCGCCGCCGACTCCCAGGCCGAGTCTGCCATCGCCATGCGCACCCGGGCGGGTGACCTGGTGGCTACGGGCTACAGCGACGCACAGATCAACAGCTACTTCGTGGAACGCTACGGCGAGTGGGTCCTGCTCGAGCCGCCTCGCACCGGCCGGCACTGGCTCATCTGGCTGGGCCCGCTGGTCCTGCTCGGACTGGGCGCCCTGGTCGTGGCCTGGCGCATGACCGCCGTGACCAAGCCGTCCGACGCCCAGCGCGTCGGCGAACAAGACGACGAGGATGCCTACGAGCGCAGGATCCTCGACGAGCTCGAGAGGAGCTGACGTGAACTGGAACACCTGGCTCCCACCCTTGATGGCCAGCGGCGTCGGCCTCGCCACAGGCGCAGTGCTGGTCTGGCGCGCCGCCGGCACCCAGACCCCCGCCGAGGAAGCCCATGCCCTGCGCGCGCACAAGGCCGCGCTGATGGAACGCCTGCGCGAGCTCGAGGTCGAGCGCCCCAAGCTTCCCAGCGAGGTCTGGCAGTCCGAGCGACAGGCCTTGGTCAAGCAGGCGGCCGAGACCCTGCGTAAGATCGACGCCCTCGAGGCGCGCGGACACCGCCGGCCTACCAGCCTGGTGGGTCCCGTCATGGTCGTAGGCAGCGTCGCCCTCTGCGCCCTGGGCATGATGGCCTGGCCCGACGACAGCTCCAGCGCCACCCCCGTCTCCCTGGACCAGCCCCCTGCTCGCACTCAGGCCTCCTCGGGCATGGGGGGCATGGGCGCACCCAGCTCCATGGCCGAGGTCACCTCCATGGCCGGCAGCCTGCCTGACGATCTCGCGGAGCTGAACTCCATGGCCTACGACGCCATCCTCCAGGGACAGCTGCCCCTGGCCATGAGCGCCGTCGAGAAGGCCCGGCAGATCGCCCCCGAAGACCCCCTGGTCAAGACCCACCTCAACATCATGCGCATCAACGTGGGCATGGTGGCCAAGGCGGGCGAGGGCCTCGAGGAGGTCGTCCAGGCCCATCCCGACCAGCCCCGTCCGGTGCTGTGGCTGGCCTACGCCAAGGGCAACCTGGGCGACGACGAGGCGGCCAAGGTCCTGCTGGAGAAGGTGCTGGACATGGCGCCAGCCAGCGACGAGGCCACCATGGCGCGCCAGTGGATGATGGAGATCGACAGCGCGGCGGGTCAGGCCCAGTAGCAGCGCGCTGGCGCGTCCGCCCGCTCTTCTCGCCTACCTCCGGCAGCACATCGCCAGGTCCGGCACACCCGACCTACCGAGGACCTGCGACGCCTCCCGGGTCCGCAGCCGTCGACGCACAACGGCCCGGCATCCAAAGAACGCCGGGCCGTGGGACGGGTCGAAGCGGTCGATCCGACTATAGGCCTCTGTACTCCAGCTCGACGTTGTACGCCTTCTCGCCCGTGGTCCCGGTCCAGCCGAAGAGAACGATGTAGTACTCCTCGCCCGGCACCAGCGTGAAGCCGACGGCCTCGGTGGTGAAGGCTTCCGGGTTCACGTCGCCGAAGTTCCAGGCCGCCACCAGCACGCCACCGCTCGAGTCGAGCAGGTACATGTCCAGGTTGTCCATGTCGCTGGAGTAGGTGAACGTGCAGCTCATGTTCATCTCTTCCGCGACGGTGAGCCCGAACACGTCGTTGTCGCCGGAGTAGTCCGGATCGTCGGTGTCATAGACCACGACGCCGTGCACGATGTCCACGAAGCCGGGGCCGCTGGCGACCGGGAGCATGTTGGCGTAGGTGGCGACGTTGTCCCAGTCGAGCTCGTCGTCTTCGGTGAGGCCGACGTCGTTGGGCTCCTCTTCGGTGTACTCCCAGCCGATGACCTTGGGCTGCAGGGCGTCGATGACGACCACGATCTCACCGCGGGGTACGGGCACAGGCTCGGGCCCGGCGGTGTCGGCGGTGTCCACCTCTTCGGGCTCGGGGGCGGCGGTGTCACCCCAGTCGCCCACCTGCTCGGTGCCGTCGCCGGTGGCGACCTGCACGGCCTCGGTGCTGTAGAGGGAGCCCGAGGGGATGGAGGAGTTGAGGGTCGGCCAGGTGCCACCCATCAACCAGACCTGGGGCTCGCTCTCGGTGACCGTGTGCTCCTCTTCGCAGACCTCGGTCTCGGTGGTCTCGATCTCCCAGGTACACTCCTCTTCGCAGGCGGGGTCCTGCACGCACTCGCTCGCGTCGTCGTCGTAGCTGGCCGCGCAGCCGCAGTCCGCCGCCGAACAGTCGTAGTCGGTCTCGATGGCGCAGTTGACGTCTTCGGTCACGACCGACTTGACGTGGAGCATCTCGAACTTGCCGACCCAGGCGCGCTCGACTTCGTCCCACTGCAGATCGTAGACCGAGGCACCCGCCAAGGGGTTGCCGCGATCGGTGACGTCCTGGCTGAGGTACGCGCCCACCAGGAACTGGTCGTCTTCGGGCGTGAGGGCGCCGAATGCGAAGCTGTACGCCAGAGCGCTGCCGGTTTCGTACTCGGTGCTGTCCACGGCCACGACCTCGAGGCCGTAGGTGGCACCGTCCACCACGTCGAGGCTGGTGCTGATGCTCCCCAGCGTGCCGTCGCTGGAGACCATGGTCTCGGCGATGGGCATGCAGGTCTCGGTGGCGACGATCTCCCAGGTGCACTCGTCAGCGCAGGCCTTGTCTTCGACGCACTCCTCGTTGCCGTCGTCGTAGCTGGCGGTGCAGCCGCACTCGGGCTCAACCGCGGCGCACGAGTACGACGTGGTGCACTCCTCTTCGGCGTTGTCCAGGTCGTAGACGTACAGCTCGAGGATGGTCTTGTCGCGGCCCATGCCCTGCGCGGTCTCGAAGGCCAGGTCGAAGGAGATGGTGCCGCTGTCGGCCGCCACCACCGTGTAGTAGTCGCTGCGTCCCTTGACGCCGCCTTCCAGGTCGCCGAAGCCTTCGGCGTTGGCGGTGACGGTCATCTCCCTGTAGCTGAGCATGGGGAGCTCGACGGGTGCGGACCAGCTGTCGTTGGTGGCGTCAGCTGGCTCCGCGGTGGTCGTGGGCGGCACGATGATGTTGCCACGAATGACCGTGGAGTCGATGTTTTCCTCGGTGCGCGCGCAGGCGACAGCGAGGCTCAGGATCAGGATGGTGAGGCTGGTGCGCTTCATCAGAACTCTCCCCGGATGCCGAACTGGAAGTAGCGAGGGGACAGGCGGCCGGTGGGCGAGCCATAGAGCACGTCCCCGTTGCTGTCGGTGTAGATGCCATCGGCGGCGGTGGGATCGTCATAGACGGTGTTGACGCCCACGACCTCGCGGCTGTTGAAGACGTTGAAGCACTCTGCCGTGATGTCCCAGGTGGTGCGGCCAGCTGCGACGGTGATGCCGGCCTTGAGATCGGTGTTGGAGATGGCGGGCAGGCGGTCGGGCAAGTCGCCGTCGTCGCCGTAGTTGCTCCAGCCGCCCCAGTAGTTGTTGTAGTAGATCTTCCGGTAGGGGTAGCCGGAGCGCATCATGAAGTCCCAGCCAGCCAGCCAGCCGATGTCCAGCTTGTCGCTGATCCGCACGGCGTGGGGGTCGCGGTAGGAACCGGACATCTTGACGTAGTGCGGGATGTCGTAGGACAGCACGCCCTCTTCGAACTGCACCTGCTGGGCATTGTCCATCAGGTAGGTGGCACCGTGATCGTCGTGGGTGCCGTAGGCGTGGGAGTAGGTGTACGACGCGATGAGGCCCCAGTTCTCGTCGAACTGCTTGGAGGCCTTGAGCTCGAGGGCCGTGTACTTGGTGTAGGCCTGCTCTGGGGTACGCTGCCGGAAGATGTACTGGTTGGCGCCGTTGCGGTAGCCGATGACGCTGGTGCCGTCGCTGTTCCAGATCAGGTTCACCTCGTCGTCCTCCCAGAAGTAGTGGGAGTGCTCGTAGGTGAAGTTGATGTCGGCGCCCCAGCCCCCGCCGAGGTCGCGGCCGAGGCCCACGTCGAACTCGTCGGAGTAGGGGTTGACCAGCGAGTCGTGCTTGAGGAACTTGTCGGCCGAGCCCTGGCTGCCATCGGCCCAGTCCCCGGTGATGTCGTCCCAGTACTCCTGGCTGGTGCCGCCGGTGTTCTCCTCGAGGATGCTGGCCAGGTAGAGGAAGCCCGTGTCGTAGAAACGACCGTAGTAGGCATGCAGGCTGGTCTTGCCGTCGCCGGTCAGGTCGAAGGCCGCGCCGAAGCGGGGCGAGAAGGTGACGGAGGAGAAGACCTCGGTGGCCGCGTCGTTGCGCAGCGATGAGCTGTCCACGCGCACACCCGGCCGCAGGGTGAGCCGCGGGAAGGGCTGCCAGACGTCCTGCAGGTAGGCAGACGCCATCACGCCGGTGAGCGTAGCCTCGAGGTTGGTCTCGTAGGCGGTGCGCTGGTAGGGCTCGTAGCTGTCGAGATCGGTGGGATCACCGCCGTGGGACCACTGGGGATCGCCGTTGACGTCGATGTTCGGCAGGGCCGAGTAGGACGACATGAACTCACCCTGGGCGCCGAGCTTGAGCTCGTGGCTGCCCAGGAAGTCGGCGTACTGGGTGAGCTTGGTGCTCAGGGACGCGCGCTGGCGGCGGGAGTTGTAGTCGTAGGGGTGGATGCCCGCGTTGAAGCCGTCGGGGTCGTAGGCGAACCAGCCCACGTCCTCGCAGCGCTCGTTGTTGCCGGTGCGCTCGGCGTAGTCATCGCAGTCGTCCCACATGGAGCTGTAGTTGAGGTAGGACTGCTGGACGTAGGCTTGGGTCTCGAGGATGGTGGAGCGGGAGGGCACCCACATGTGACCGACCGAGGCGATCCAGCCACCCTGCTTCCAGAGATACTCACCGCTGGGCAGGGTGTAGACCGAGCCGTCGGCGTTGTCGATGCTGGTGGGATCGAGCTGAGCGTGGGCCCAGATCTGGTGGTTGGGGTGGGGCTTCCAGGTGAGCTTGCCGAAGATGTAGGCGGACTTCCACGAGCGAGTCTGCATGGGCACGGGCCGCTGGACCTCTTCTGGGACCAGGGGGGTGTACAGCGACAGGTTCATCTGCAGGCTGGTGAAGTACCAGAGCTTGTCCTTGATGATGGGGCCGCCTGCGTTGACGGCCAGGGACTGGCTGGCGTTCTGCGACTCGTCCTTCTCTTCGCCCGGCAGCGGCTTGTACAGGTAGGTGGCGTTGCTCGAGTAGAGGATCTGCGCGTCGCCCTCGAACTCGTTGCCGCCGGAGCGGGTGACGACGTTGACCGCGCCGCCCAGCGCCCGACCGTACTCGGCGTCCATGCCGCCGGTGATCACCTGAATCTCCTTGATGGCGTCGAAGTTCATGTTCATGGAGAAGGTGTTGGTGAGCGGGTCGGTCGTGTTGACGCCGTCGACGTAGTACTGGTTCGAGCTGTCGAACGAGCCGTGCATGTTGGGGTTGCCGCCACCGACCACGCCCGGGGCCACCGAGATCGCGCCCTGGTAGTCGCGGGCGGAGTTGGGGATGTCCCGCATCATGTCCTTGGTGAGGACCACGCCGGTCCTGGCGGAGGTCACGTCCACCACCGGAGCCTCGGCCTCGACCACGAACTCTTCACCCGCGGTGACCACCTGGAGCTTGGCTTCGAGGGTGATGGTGGAGCCAGCGGCCACGTCGACGCCTGTGGCGATCCAGCTGCTGAAGCCGGGCTTGGTAGCTTCGACCTGGTATTCACCAGGGGGCAAGCCCACGACGCGGAAGCGCCCGTCGGCGTCGGTGCTGTCGCCGCCCCGGCCCTGCAGGGCCGGGCTGGTGACCACCAAGGTGACGCCCGGGACTCCAAGGCCCTGGTCATCCAAGACTGTGCCCTTGATCTGGCCCTTGAGCTCGACAGCCAACGCCGGAGACGCGAGCATGAGCGCGACCAGGAGCAGTACCAACCTCTTGAACATCCGTTTCTCCCTGATTTTGGGCCCGTCGGGCCTGGCTTCCTGAACCGCCACCTCATACCGTGAAAAGCGCGCATCGCCAAGGAATCCCAGCTGGAACCGTAGGGCCTCGCACACAGACCATTCCAGAGGTGCCAAGCCCCGGTTCGAGCGGACCGACCACTCCCCGGTTAGAGGCGCAGTCCCTTCCACCCACACGAGGCAACATGCGTACCCTCACCCTCGCCCTCTGCCTGGCGCTGGTCGCCTGTGAGACCAACACTCCCGAAGCCACCAAGGACCAGACGCCGGCCCAGGCCGACCAGGCCCAGA
This sequence comes from uncultured Pseudomonadota bacterium, assembly GCA_937912125.1. Taxonomy (GTDB): domain Bacteria; phylum Myxococcota_A; class UBA796; order UBA796; family JAFGLY01; genus CALDOK01. The sequence continues at coordinate 3,826 of CALDOK010000491.1, read as the reverse complement.
AGCCCGCCGACGCCAAGCCTCCCGCGGCCGCCCCCACCGAGCTCCCGGCTCCCGAGGACGTGGCCGCGCCCCCCGCTGGCGCCGAGTCCACCCCCTCCGGCCTGGCTTCGGTGATCCTCACCCCGGGCACCGGTGCCGATCACCCCGGCCCCACCACCAAGGTCGAGGTCCACTACACGGGCTGGACCACCGACGGCAAGATGTTCGACAGCTCCGTCGTGCGCGGCAAGCCCGCCAAGTTCCCCCTCAACGGTGTCATCGCCGGCTGGACCGAGGGCCTGCAGCTGATGGTCGAGGGCGAGAAGCGCCGCATCTGGATTCCCGAGGAGCTGGCCTACCAGGGCAAGCCCGGACGCCCCGCCGGCATGCTCGTCTTCGACGTCGAGCTTCTCAGCATCGTCAAGCCTCCAGCCGCCCCCGCCGACGTGGCTGGCCCGCCCGCCGACGCCGAGAAGACCGCCTCGGGCCTTGCGTCCAAGGTGCTCACCCCGGGCACGGGCGAGTCCCGCCCCGCCGCCACCTCCGTGGTCGAAGTGCACTACTCCGGCTGGACCACCGACGGCACCATGTTCGACAGCTCCGTTGAGCGCGGCGAGACCGCCAAGTTCCCCCTCAACCGCGTCATCGCCGGCTGGACCGAGGGCCTGCAGTTGATGGTCGAGGGCGAGAAGCGCCGCCTGTGGATTCCCGAAGAGCTGGCCTACCAGGGCAAGCCCGGCCGCCCCGCGGGCATGCTCGTCTTCGACGTCGAGCTGGTGAAGGTGGTCAAGCCGTAGGCGCCCTCACATGTGGTTGTTCATCACGCTGGCTGTGGGCTGCGCCCAGGACTTCAGGAAGGCTCCGCTCCCTGACGACTGGCGCGGCCCCGGCTGGGGCGACGACACCGACGGTGGCCCGGTGGGCGACACCGCGCCGCCCGACGACACCGTCCCGCCCGACGACACCGACCCGCCGGAAGACACGGGCGATCCGCCCGACACCGACCCGCCGCCCTGGGATCCCCAGGCCTGCTACCCAGGCCCCAGCGGTGCCTGGACCACCTGCGTCGACCTGGTGGACTTCAGCTCGTCATGGGGCTCGGACTACAGCTATCCGGATCCCTACGGGGGCTCCGCCCAGTACGCCGAGCCCCTGCGCTTCGTGGATCTGAGCGCGGTCGACCCGAACCTCGCCCTGGCCGCCAACTTCGTGCTCGACGAGGTCATGCAGGAGCACAAGGGCCGCTACGGGGTGTTCCAGACCCACGTGATCGCCCACATGCAGGCCATCCGCACGGCCTCGGGCGGCTCCATCAACGTCAACTCCGGGTACCGCTCCCCCGCCTACAACGCGTCCGTGGGGGGCGTCACCCACTCCCGTCACATGTACGGCGACGCGGCCGACATGAGCCCCTCCGCCGTGTCCCTGGACCGACTGGCGGACCTCTGCGACGCCGAGGGTGCCGGCTACATCGGCATGTACTCCACCTTCGTACACTGCGACTGGCGAGACGACGCCCTCGACCCGGCCTTCTACGATGGCACCCGCGACTCCGAGCCGGCCCCCCTGCCCGTCCACACAGCGCACATCGAGCGCGACATCGCGGGTGCCCTCATCGCCCCGGCCACCGGCTTCGACGAGGGTGAGCCCTACCGGCGCTGGCGGGCCTTCGACGCGGACGGGGCGCTGCTCCGGCAGGCCATAGGCCCGAGCTTCAGCCCCCCCCTTGGGACCGCCACGGTGCAGGTGGAGGTGGGCCGCCAGGTGGCGGTGGAGCTGCGGCTTTGACCCGGGCCCTGGGGCTGCTGGCTGCGGTGACGCTGCTGGGGTGCGGCGCCCAGGCGGAGTGCGAGCTCGGCCAGGTGCGGATCGACGGTGAGTGTCGGGACTACACCCCCGAGGATCCCGTGCAGCCCGGCGACGTGTGGGCCCCCGCCCCGGGCACCTCGTGGCAGTGGCAGCTGTCCGGCAGCATCGACACATCCATCGACGTCTCCATGTACGACATTGACCTGTTCGACGCGCCCGACGCCAAGCTCGCGGCCCTGCGTGCCGACGGCCGCACCCTCACCTGCTACTTCTCCGCAGGCTCCTGGGAGGACTGGCGCGACGACGCCGACGACTTCCCACAGGACGCCATCGGCGCAGGGCTCGACGGCTGGGATGGCGAGAACTGGCTGGACATCATGGACCCCACCGTCCGGTCCATCATGGAAGCCCGCCTGGATCTGGCGGTGGCCCGGGGCTGTGACGGGGTCGAGCCCGACAATGTCGACGGCTACGCCAACCGCAATGGGCTGGGGCTCAACGCCACCGAGCAGCTGGACTACAACCGCTTCCTGGCCGACGCTGCCCACACGCGGGGCTTGAGCGTGGGGCTCAAGAACGACCTGGACCAGCTCGAGGAGCTCGAGCCCTGGTTCGACTGGGCCCTCAACGAGGAGTGCGCCAGCTACGGGGAGTGCGGTCGCCTCGAGGTCTTCACCCGCGCCGGCAAGGCCGTGTTCCACGTCGAGTACGTAGACCGGTGGAGCGACGCCCAGGGCATGGCCGACGAAGTCTGCGGAACCGTCGGGGATCTCGACACCCTGATCAAGACCTGGGATCTCGGCAGCGAGTGGCTGAGCTGTCCCTGATCCGGGCTCGGCATCGGGCTCGGCCCCGAACAGAGCCCGTCTACTCCCACTCGAGGTAGGCGTCGTAGAGACCTGGCATGGTCGACCAGACCAAGCGGCCATCGGCGCGGTAGGGCTCGAGGCTCTCCAGCAGCAGGTGGAGCAGATCCTCGTCGATGTCCTGCCCCATGCTCCACTGGAGCACGAAGGTGTTCAGGCGCTTGGGGTTGGTGCGCAGCGAGGCCCGTTCTATGTGTCCCAGCAACGCCACGATGTCCTGCTCGTCGAGGCTGTAGTGTCCTGTGCCGTCGTACCCGTCCCGCGTCTGCTCGTGCAGCGCGAACAGGTCGTTCAGCATCGCGGGCATGATCACCAGATCGCTCGACGGGTCGTGCTGAGTCCAGTTCTCCGGATCGGCGCGCCAGGGGTGCATCCGCCTCCACATCGCCCGGGGGTAGGGGTCGTGGCAGGCGCTGGGCTTGGGGCACTGCTGCAGGGGGAGCGGGCGAAGCTCGGGAGGCAGGGACTCGAGGCAGTAGGTGACCCCGCCCGAGTAGAACGCGTAGCCAGCCTGAGACACCGCCGAAGGCCAGTCCAACGGCGAGCAAGCGCCCGAGACGTGGCGCACCGTGACCCCCTGGGACTCCAGGGAGACCCTCAGTGTCTCCAGCGTGGAGACCAAGTCGTCCAGTGTAAAATTCTCGTCGTCGGAGGCCGCCTCGAGGTCGGCGTGTACACCGACGCCGTGGCCTCGGGCTTGGATGTCCGCCAGGTAGGGATCGTCGAAGATCCGGGACGAGGCGATGGTGTCGTGCACCTCCCACGAGGCCAGCGCGTCATGCTCCTCGAAGATGGCGGAGATGTCCTGTACAGCCTGTACCCGCTGATCGTGGTTCACCTGCGTGACCGAGGGGTGACCCTCCAGATGGATCACAAACGCGAAGTGCAGCGGTGTGACGAGCCCCTGCGCACCGGAATCCAGCCCGGGATGGCAGCTGGCCAGCAGCAACACGAGGCCAATGGCGAAGGGAGAGGTGTTCATGTGGTCCTGTGCTCAGCGTATCACCGATCCCGTCCAGTACGAGGACTCTCCCCTCCACTCGCGGCCCCATGAGCAGGACCCGACGCTGTCGAGTACACCTACCCCGGAATACCTACAGCGGCCTTGGTCCCCTTTTCGGCCACAGGCCGAACCAGGGACACGCGGCCTGCTTGCTGGTGGGGGGAGGCTG
>CALDOK010000490.1 GCA_937912125.1 uncultured Pseudomonadota bacterium | reverse complement strand
TTCGACTCATCGTTCCCATTTCGACTCATCGTTCCCATTTCGACTCATCGTTCCCATTTCGACTCAGGAGAACACCATGGACATCGTGATCGCCAGCATCGTCCGCACCCCCATCGGCTCCTACGGCGGCGCCCTCAAGGCCGTCAGCGCCATCGATCTGGGCGCCCTCGTGATCAAGGAAGCGGTCGCCCGCGCCGGCGTCGAGCCCGGCCAGGTGGACGAGGTGATGATGGGCTGCGTGTTGACGGCCGGCATGGGCCAGAACGTGGCTCGCCAGGCGGCCATCAAGGCCGGCATGCCCATCGAGAGCACCGCCTTCACCTTCAACCAAGTCTGCGGCTCCGGCCTGCGCACCGTCGGCCTGGCGGCCAGCCTCATCAAGGCTGGCGAGGCCGACATCATCGTGGCAGGCGGCATGGAGAACATGAGCATGGCGCCCTACGCCATGGACAAGGCCCGCTGGGGCGCTCGCATGGGCCACACCGAGCTGGTGGACCTCATGATCAAGGACGGCCTGTGGGAGGCCTTCAACGACTACCACATGGGCACCACCGCCGAGAACCTGGCTGAGCAGTACGGCCTGTCCCGCGAGGAGCAGGACGCCTTCGCCGTGGCCAGCCAGAACAAGGCCGAGGCCGCCGTCAAGTCCGGCCGCTTCGCCGACGAGATCGTGCCGGTGGAGATCAAGACCCGCAAGGGCGTCACCGTCTTCGACACCGACGAGTACCCCCGCTTCGGCGCGACCCTCGAGGGCATGGCCAAGCTGCGGCCGGCCTTCTCCAAGACCGGCACAGTCACCGCCGGCAACGCCTCGGGCATCAACGACGGCGCCGCCGCCGCCGTGATCATGTCCGCCGCGCGGGCCGCCGATCTGGGCATCGAGCCCCTGTGCACCATCCGCTCCTACGCCACCGCCGGCGTGGAGCCCAAGATCATGGGCGTGGGCCCCGTGCCTGCGACCCGCAAGGCCCTGCGCATCGCCGGGCTGGGCATGGGCGACCTGGACCTGGTCGAGGCCAACGAGGCCTTCGCGGCTCAGGCCCTGGCCGTGGCGCGGGAGCTCGAGCTGGACATGGGCATCACCAACGTCAACGGTGGCGCCATCGCCATCGGGCACCCCATCGGGGCCAGCGGCGCACGGATCCTCACCACCCTGGTGCACGAGCTCATCAAGCGCGACGGCAAGCGCGGTCTGGCCACCCTCTGCGTGGGCGGCGGCATGGGCGTGTCCATGATCGTGGAGCGATAGGGGCGCTCTCGGCGCTCGCGGGAGCCGATGGGCTGCTCCCCTGCGGTGGGCTTCGGTGAACGCTCGACCGCAGGGGAGGACTCCGTCAGCCGCTACGGCTCCCGCCGTGCCGTCAGATCTCGATGATCTCGTTGCCCTTGGCCACGCCCCACTCGGGGTGCAGGGCCTTGAGCTTGGCGTCCACCTGATCGAGGTGATCGTCGGTGGCGGTGGGGTCGTGGTGGTGGAAGCGCAGGTGCTTGACGTTGCAGCGCTCCGCCAGCCCGATGACCGCCGAGTGGAAGCTGTGGCCGTAGCCCTGGACCACGTAGTCGGGGTTGAAGTACTGCTCGTCGGTGTAGGTGGCGTCCATGATCACCACGTCGGCGTCCTGGCACAGGCGCTCGACCCGGCGGTCCTGGCCGGCGCCGTACAGCTCGACGTCGGTGGCGAAGATGACCACCTTGCCACCGTAGTTGAGCTTGAACAGCAGCACGCCGTCGCGGGGGTGGCTGGGGTGGTACCAGTTCGAGACCGAGAAGTGGCCCTTGGCGAAGGGATCCCGGAACACGTTGCGCAGCACCCAGCTGCCCTCGTCGTCGTCGAAGACGATCACCTCGTCCTCGCCGATTACCGTGGTCTCGAGCTGAGACTTGAGCTCGCCCAGGGCCAGGGGGAAGTAGGGCGGTGAGAAGGTGGTGGAGATGCGCTCGAGCAGCACCTGGCTGGACTCGCCGAAGCCGCTGATGTGGATGTTGAAGTTGCCCATGTACAGGGGCGGGAAGAAGTTGATGCCCTCGATGTGGTCGTTGTGCAGGTGGGACAGGAAGATGAAGATGTCGGTGATGTTGTCCGGGTCGGCGACGATGCGCTTGCCCGCTTCGACCAGGCCCATGCCCGCGTCGAAGACGATCCAGAACTTCTTGGTCTTGATGGCGACGCAGGTGGTGAGGCCGCCGTACTTGACGAACTCCTGGCCGCTGACACAGTGGCTCCCACGGGCGCCGAAGATCATGACTTCCATGTCCGTTCCTTCCATCCGCGCGGCGACGAGTCCGCGCATCATGCGATAGGGCGTCCCAGGAGGTGTACCCATGTCGCGGCCATCCTGCACCCTCGTGATCGTCTTGGCCCTCACCGCGTGGGTGAGCCCTGTGTGGGCCGACCTCCCCACCTCCCTGCTGGACACCGAGGCCGACGCCAGCTGGACCGGCGAGACCGTCTCCGACTACGCAGGCCGGACCCTCGCGGGCAACTGCGACGTGAACGGCGACGGCTACCCCGACCTGCTGGTGGGTGCCTACGGCAGCGACGACGGCGGGAGCGGGGCCGGCGAGAGCTATCTGCTGCTGGGCGGCCCCACGCGCTGGTCGGGGGACAGCGCCCTGTCCTCTGCCGACGCCAGCTGGGTGGGCACCGCCGCCGCCGAGTACACCAGCCTCGAGCTGGGGCTGGTGCCGGACATGGACGGCGATGGCTTCGACGAGATCGCCATCGGCACCTATGAAAACCACGAGGTCGCCAACGACGCGGGCAAGCTCTACCTGGTCTACGGTGAGGCCGCGGCGGGGTGGGGCACGGATGTGTCCCTGTCCTCCGCCGACGCCGCCTGGCTGGGCGAGGACGAGTACGACCGCGTGGGGCGTGCTGTGGCGGGGCTCGGGGACGTGGACGGCGATGGCCTGGGTGATCTGCTGGTCGGCGGGTGCTGGAACAGCTCGGTGGTCTACAAGGCCGGCGAGGCCTACCTGATCCTGGGCGACGCGGGCCGCGCAGCGGGCGAGGCGAGCATCGCCAGCGCGGCGGCCAGCTTCACCGGGGCCAATGACAGCGACTATGTCGGCCGCTCGGTGACGGGCCCGGGCGATCTGGACGGCGATGGCCTGGCCGAGCTGGTGGTGGGGGCCTACTGCTACGACACCATCGACGCCTCGGGCACCACCCTGGCCAACGCTGGCAAGGCGTACGTCATCCTGGGGCGCGCCGCGGGCTGGGCTGCGGACCAGCCCATCGAGACCTTCGCAGACGCTGGCTTCGTGGGCGAGGCCGACGGTGACTACGCAGGGCTGGTGGTCTCCCCCGCCGGCGATGTGGACGCTGACGGCTACCGCGACCTGCTGGTGGCCTCCTACAAGAGCGATCTGGCCGCCGGCGACGCCGGCGCGGTCTACCTGCTGCGGGGTTCGGCGACGGGCTGGTCGGGCGAAGCCAGCCTGTCCATGGCGGACGCGGTCTGGACCGGTGAGGACGCCCTGGACTATGCCGGTCGCTCCGCCACCGGGGTGGGGGACGTGGACGCCGACGGCTACGACGACCTGCTCATCGGCGCCACCGGCGCCGACGACGCTGGCTCCAACAGCGGCCGGGCTTATCTGGTGCTGGGCTCCTCGGCCCCCGCCGGGGGCAGCCTGTCCAGCGCCGACAGCATCATCGACGGCACCGACGACAACGCGGAGTTTCCCTATGTGCTGGCCTGGGCCGGCGACCTGGACGGTGGAGGCCACGCCGATCTGGTGCTGCCCGCCTACAAGGGAGACGACAGCTCGGGTTCCACCACAGCCGGCGACGTCGGCCGGCTGCACGTCTTCTACGCCGACGCCCACTTCGACCAGGACGGCGACGGCTTCGACGTCAGCGATGGCGACTGCGACGACGCCGACGCTGCGGTGTACCCGGGCGCGCCCGAGACGCCCTACGACGGCCTGGACCAGGACTGCGACGGTCTCGATCTCACGGACGTGGACGGCGACGGGCACGACGCCGATGTGGTGGGCGGCGACGACTGTGACGACGGCGATCCCGCGGTCAGCCCCAGCGCCCGGGAGCTGTGCTTCAACACCCTCGATGACGACTGCGACGGGGTCTTGGACTACCGCGACGAGGACGAGGACGGCGCGAACGACTGCGAGCTCGAGTGCCCGGACACGGGCATGGACCCCGATCAGGACGGTGACGGTGTGCGGCGCACGGAGTGCGGCGGTGAGGACTGCGACGACGAGGACCCCCAGGCCTACCCCAACGCGCCGGAGATCCCCTACGACGGCGTGGACCAGGACTGTGACGGTCTCGATCTCACGGACGTGGACGAGGATGGCTTCGACGACCAGGCGGTGAGCGGTGACGACTGCGACGACGGCGACGCCGCGGTGAACCCCGACGCCACCGAGATCCCCTACAACGACGTGGATGACGACTGCGCGGACGGTGACCTGCGCGACGTGGACGGTGACGGGCACGACGCCGAGGTGGTGGGCGGAGACGACTGCGACGACCTTGTCGCGGCCGTCAGCCCCAGCGCCGAAGAGGACTGCGAGGACGGCATCGACAATGACTGTGACGACGTCGCCGACGGGGACGACGCCGACTGCGGCGCCACGGGGGACACCGAGAGCCCCTGCGGTGACGACACGGGCACACCCCCAGCGGACGACACGGGGGACGGCCCTGCCGTCGAGGACGACGAGGGCTGCAGCGGCTGTGCGAGCGGTGGCGGGGCCCTGGGGTTGTTGTGGCTCGCGGCGCTCGCGGGCGTGACGCGTAGGCGGCGTGGAGGCGGGAGCAGATAAACTGCTCCCCTACGTTTGATCGCGGGTCTGGGCCTAGGGCTCTTCGACGGGCACGGCCGTGTCTTCGCTGTCGAGGCGGTTCATGGGCACCGCGATGTCGAACTGCTCGTAGGTGCCCTCTTCCGGGCTGTGGCCCATGGTCTGGGTGGGGGCGAGGGCCACCTGGAGGTCCTCGAACACCCCGTTGTCCTCGCCGTCGACGTCATGGGCGTTCAGCACGCAGGCGTCGGCACAGTAGTCGGCGGCCTGGGTGTCGATGGACCAGACGCCTTCCTTGGTGGAGGCGGTGGTGATGCCCTGGAAGTCCAGCTCGATGCCCTGGACCGGATCGCCCGTGGCGGCGTTGGTGACGGTGCCAGAGAACAGGTAGCGGATGCTCGGGGCGCCGTAGTCCACCGTGTCGGTGTCTGCGTCCGCGTCTGCGTCCGCGTCGGAGTCGGCGTCGGTGTCGGTGTCGGTGTCGCCTTCGGGACCGTTCCCGGTGTCGTCCTTGGGGCAGCCGGTCGCGATCATCGGAGCCAACAACATGGCCGCGAACTGGTAGAGCCTGCGCCGCATGGGCATCTCCTCCGGGTCGATGGTGACAGGGGTGACCCTATGCTAACAACCCATACCCCTTCAGAGCAGGTTGCATCCATGAGCCGCGTGACGGCCAACCCCCGCTACCGAGCAGGCCTGACCCTGGCCACGGCGGCCCTGCTGCTGTTCTGCGCCTGGACTGCGTGGCTGCTGCTGTCCATCCAGGACGCGCGGGTTGCGCAGGGTCAGCGAGTGGTGGCCCTGGCGGCGGTGGACGCGGTGCAGGACCAGCTGGCCCGTGGGTCGGACCACCAGGAACAGGCCCTCGCCAGCTGGCGGGGCGCGGTGGACCAGCTCAGCATCAGGGCGGGCCGCCTGGTGCCGGGCAACTGTGGTCCCCGGGCGGCCCTGGCCTTTCAGGTCGCGCTGGCGCGGGTGGACCGGCCGGCCCCACCCTTGAGCGACGACAAGCGCACGGAGCTGGCGGACGCCATGCTGGCCCTCGAGCGGGCGCTGCAGCTGGAGAGCGCCGCCCTTGGCCGCGAGCTCGAAGACCGCGTGAGCTCTCTGTTCATGGTGGCCATCGGTGCCATCGTGTTGGCCATGACCACCCTGCTCTTCAGCTGGTGGACCCTGGCCAGCCGGGAGCGGCTGCGGGGCATGGGCGAGCGCCTCGCGCGGCAAGCACGGGTGGACTACCTCACGGGGGTCTGGAATCGGCGCATGGTGATCGGGCTTCTCGAGCGGGAGCTGGCTCGCTCCGCCCGCCTGGGCCTGCCGGTCTCGGTGGTGATGTACGACCTGGACCACTTCAAGGGCATCAACGACACCCTGGGGCATGCCGCCGGTGACCGCGTCCTGGTGGACGTCTCGGCCACCGTGGCCGCCCTGCTGCGGGGCTACGATCTGCTGGGCAGGCTGGGGGATGAGCCCACGGCGCCCAGGCTGTCCACCGAGCTGGGGGAAGAGCTGGTGGGGCGCTACGGGGGCGAGGAGTTCCTGGTGGTGCTGCCGGGTCACGACCTCGAGCATGGCCAGCTGGTGGCGGAGCGCCTGCGGCTCGCCATCGAAGCCCTGCCCACCCTGGCCGATCAGGGCGCGCGCGTCACCGCCAGCTTCGGTGTGGCCGCCAGCATGGCGGGGGCCCGCGTGGTGGCTGGTGATCTGATCCATGCGGCCGACTCGGCGCTCTACCAGGCCAAGGAGCAGGGGCGCAATCGGGTGGTGGTGCAGCCTGAGCCCCTCGAGGGGCCCATGTGGAGCTGACTCAGAAGCGCGCCTCGAGGGCTGCGTTGATGTTGATGCCCGCCGCGACGATGCCGGAGCCGTGGTAGCGGTACTCGGCGTTGAGGAGGTTCTCGACCCCCAGCGTGAGCCGGGTCTGCTTGTAGACTCCCATGCCCACTCGGAAGTTCAGCGTCCACCAGCCCGGGGTGCCCCCGTCGGGGATGCGGCTGTCGGACTCGTCCTCGGGTGACAGGCGGGCTTGGCTGGACGCGGCCCTGACCCAAGCCTCGACGAAGGCCCGCAGCTTCTTGTCGGTTGCGTCGTAGCGCAGATTCCAGGTGCCGAACAGGGGAGGGATGCGGGAGAGTGGGACCGGGTCGTCGCCCTCCACCAGCTCCTCGCCCCAGGTCCAGGTGGCGTGGGCCGAGCTGCTCAGGCCCCGGCCCAGGTCCACACCCGCCCCGGCCTCGGCGCCGATGATGCGCCCTGCGTCGGCGTTGACGTTGTGGACGACAGGCTTTCCGTCGATCGCGGCTTCGCCCAGCCAGGTGGTCTCCTGGCGCTTGATGGGGTCCTGCAGCCAGGTGTGGTAGGCGGCGAGCTGGGTGTCGATGCGACCCAGGCTGGCGCGGTTGATCAGCTCGAGGGTGTCAGCGCGCTCGGGGGTCAGGCCCGCGTTGGGGATGTGGAAGTACTCGCCGGTGTCGCCCAGCATGGCGGCCTCTGCCAGGTTGGGTGCCCGGTAGCCCTGGGAGAAGCTCAGGGCGGTGGAGACCCGGTCGGCGTAGCCGTGGCGCAGGGAGGCATGCCCCACCGCGCCAGCGGCGCCGAAGCTCACCGTGGGCAGATCCGCCTGGGCGGGCGCGTCTGCGCTGACGCCGTGGTAGCGCAGCCCGGCGCTGGCCTCGATCTGGTGCTCGCCAGCGCTGGGCAGCAGCTGGGCGTGACCCGTCAGGAAGGCACCCGACTGCCGGTACGACGAGCCGTCGGGGTAGCTGAGGGTGTCCGCCGTGCTCCAAGCCAGCTCGCTGCTTTCGCGGCCGAACGCGCGCGCTCCTACCCGGTCGCGGTAGTGCTCGCCCCCGGCCAGCACCCGCAGGCGATCCCCCAGCAGGCGCTTGGAGAGCTGGAGGTCCAAGCCCAGGGTGCCGACCTCGACCTCGTCTCGGCTCCCGCCCATGGTGGGCTCGAGCTGCTGGTCTACGTTGAGGTTGTCTTCGCGCTCGAAGAAGGACTGGTAGGAGAGGGTGAGGTCGCCCTCGAGGCCCTGGCCCGGCTCGTCCATGTGCAGCTTGGCCCAGCCCAGCAGCTCGGTGTTGTCGTACAGCTGTAGAGAGCCGGCGTCGTAGAGCTTGTCGGTCCGGCCGGCGTCGTCGATCTGGCTGTAGAGCAAGCCGGCCCGGACGGCCCAGCCCTCGAGGGGACCCTTGGACAGGCGCTGCTCGCCGATGACCAGGGCCGATGGCTGGGTGTAGCCGCTGTAGGGCTGCAGATCGGTCTGCCCGCCGCCGTGCAGATCGCCCAGGACCTTGTAGGTCACCGCGCCCCCAAGGCCGAAGCCCTTCAGGCCCCCCTCGAAGTGCCCGCTGGCCGTCTTGCCCCGGTTGGCGTGGGCGTAGCGCAGCGTCATGCCACCGTGGGCGCTGGGCGTGTCCTGGCCGCGGTAGTCCTGAGGTGCCTGGGGGAAGACCTGGATCACCCCGCCCATGGCGTCGGAGCCGTACAGCACCGACGCGGGCCCCCGCAGCACCTCGATGTGGTCCACCAGCAGGGGCTCGATCAGGTTGAGGTACTGCACCGGACCTGTGCGCCAGGTGCTGTTGTTCAGCCGCACGCCGTCGAAGCGGATCTGCACCTGCGGGCCGATCATGCCGCGCAGGATGGGGGAGCCGCCGGCGTGGTTGGTCTGCTGGACGAAGACTCCAGGGGTGTCGAGCAGCGCCTCAGGGGTGGTCCGGGGGGCCAGCTCGCCCAGCTGCTGGCCCGTGACCAGCGCGACGGAGCGTGCGGAGGCGAAGGCCTGCTCGGGGCTGCGCTGGCCCGTGACCACCAGCTCCTCGTCGCCTGCCGTCGGAGAGGGCGGGTCCGAGCTGTCGCCGCCTGGGTCCGAGGGACCGTCCTGCTGGGCTCGGGCCGGGCCGCTGGCCAGGGCTGCGAGCACGCCCAGGGCGGCGAGCTGGTTGATGGGGCAGCAGCGCATCCTGGCTCCGGCACTCCGACAGGGGAAGAGGACTCTATCATGGCGTGGCTGTCACGGTCGGGGGCGACCTGGCCGCTCAGGCTTTGCCTGATGGCTACGAAAACGCAGGTTTGACCACGGTGTGTGCCCTCGGCACGACACTTGCATTCCCCTCGGGCGCACGGAGTGTTTTACCTCAGAGGTTTCCATGGAGCGCCAGAAGGCCCAGGCCGTATCCACCCCCCGCTACCCCACCCGCACCAGCTTCCAGCCCCGCCGCAAGAGCCTGGTCTGCGCCGGCCTGCTGCTGGTCACCATCGGCGCCGTCGGCTGCCCCGGCGACGTCGCGGTCCCCATCGACGGCGACATGATCGTTCCCTCGGAGACCTTCTTCGTCTCCCTGCCCGCCGAGGGCAGCCGGACCGTGTTCTTCCAGGACAGCGACCGCTATGTCGCCTTCCATGTGGAGCTGGTGGTGGACAATCGGGATCTGTCCGTCTTCCTGGACACGAACGCCCGCGAGCTTCTGAATCGCGTCGCGGTCACGGTGGCTGGGGCGCCCCCCGAGGAGCTCGAGAGCGGCCAGGGCATGCGGGAGCTCGAGCGGCGTGTGTGTCAGCTGCTGGCGAACCAGTGGACCGGCAGCCAGGACGCGCCGCTGTACAACTTCGTCGAGTGCGTCGTGATCATCGACGACAGCGGCTACGAAGAGATCGACGGCGACATGCCCGCTTGATCGCCGCCGCAGGGGTCGGCTTGTCGCGCGTGACTCTGATGTGAGCTACTATGGCGTGGTGGATGCCAACGGCGCTAACTGTCGCTATCATCCACTGTCGCTCGAGCGAGCTCTGGAGGCCCAATGCGCGCACTCTCCCTCACCATCCTCGCCGCGGTGTTCCTGGTGGGCTGCCCCACCGAGCCCATCGAGCCCAAGGACGACACCGGGCCCGTCGACACGCGGCTCGACGCGGACCAGGACGGCTGGTTCGACGACGAGGACTGTGACGACGGCGACCCCGACGTCAACCCTGCGGCGGACGAGGTCTGCAACGAGATCGACGACGACTGCGACGGCGACGTGGACGAGGGCGTCCAGGACACCTGGTACCGCGACGCCGATGGCGACGGCTACGGCGATCCCGACACCACCACCCAGGCCTGTGCCAGCCCCGACGGCTACAACCCCTTCGGCAGCGACTGCGACGACGGCGATCCTGAGGTCTACCCCTCGGCGGTCGAGGTCTGCAACGGCATCGACGACAACTGTGACGACATCGTGGACGAGGGCCTGCTGACCACCTGGTACCTGGACGGCGACGGAGATGGCTACGGTGACACGGACCTCTCGGTCTCCGCCTGCACGGCCCCCAGTGGCTATGTCGAGCACGACGGCGACTGCGACGACGGCGACTCCGACTACCACCCGGGCGCGGCCGAGACCGACTGCGCCGACCCCAACGACTACAACTGCGACGGGCATGTGGGCTACGCCGACAGCGACGGTGACGGCTGGGCCTCCTGCGAGGAGTGCGACGACGGCGACGCCAGCATCCACCCGGGGGCCGACGAGTACTGCGACGGCGATGACAACGACTGCGACGGCGTCATCGACGAGGACAGCGCGGTGGACGCCAGCACCTGGTACTTCGACGCCGACGGCGATGGCTACGGCAACGGCCGGGCTCCCTCCGTCGCGTGCAGTCAGCCCGCCGGCTACGTGGCCAACGCCGACGACTGCAGCGACGTGGACGCCACCATCTACCCGGGGGCCGACGAGTACTGCAACGGCGACGATGACGACTGCGACGGCACCGTAGACGAGGCCAGCGCGGTCAATGCCGCCACCTGGTACCTCGACAGCGACGGCGACGGCTACGGCAACGTCACCATGGTGGACGTCGCCTGCGACGCCCCCACCGGGTACGTCGCGGCGGCCGGCGACTGCGACGACACCGACGCCAACATCAGCCCGGGAGAAGCCGAGGTCTGCGACCTGGTGGATCAGGACTGCGACGGCGTTGTGGACGACGGCGTGCTGGGCACCGCCCTGGACTGCCCCGCCGCCGACTGCACGGCCGTGCTGGCCGACAACCCCGCGGCCGCCGATGGCAGCTACTTCATGTCCGAGGGCAACTGGTGGACCTGTGAGATGAGCACCGACGGCGGCGGCTGGCTCCAGGTCAGCACGGCCGTGGCCGTGTGGGGCGAGGGCTTCGACACCCAGTACCACAACCTCGCGGGCTTCTCCTGGAGCGAGGTGTTGTTCCGCTACGACTCCGGCAACTCCACCGCCGGCTGCACCTACCCCACCTCCATCCCCAGCTCGAACCCGCTGGCCTTCCAGTTCGGCTCCGAGGACTGGGGCCTGCCCGCCAACAGCTGCGGGTCCGCCTGTGGGGGCGCCACGGTGGACTACGCAAGCTCCACCACCTACCTCACCACGGCCTACGACTTCGTGGTCGCCCACGCCCTGTCCACCGACACCATCCGCGTCGGCACCCTCGAGGGGATCATGTACTGCACCACCAGCGACAACTGGGGCTGGGCCTGGGTGGACATCCTGATCCGGCGCTGAGCCTGCCCGCCGCGATAGGAGGGCCTGCAGCACTCACTGAGGTCCCTCCCATGGCGCAGCGCGAACAGGGCACGGCGTTCCTGCTCTCCTTTCTCTTTGGATATTGGGGCGTGGATCGTTTCTACCTGGGCCAGGTGTGGCTGGGGTTGCTCAAGCTCTTCACGGGCGGCGGCTTCGGGCTGTGGGCCCTGATCGACGTGATCCTGTTCGGAGTGGGCAGCGTGCGCGACGATGCGGGCCAGCCCCTGGCGCGGCCCAGGGTGGGCACACCTACTCGTGAGCAGGGCACCGCCTTCCTGCTCTCCATGTTCCTTGGCTCCTTCGGGGTCGACCGCTTCTACCTGGGCTACACCGGCCTGGGGGCCCTCAAGCTCATCACCGGGGGCGGCTGCGGTGTCTGGGCACTCATCGACATGGTGATCATCGGCATGGGCCTGGCCAAGGACGCCGACGGAAACACCCTCAGATAGGAGCCACGATGCGTCGCACCCTGCCTCTGTACGCCCTGGTGTTGCTGGCTGCTGGCTGCACCCCTGACAGCGACTCCCTTGTGGACGACACCTCCGACACCCTGGCCCAGCCGGGGCTGCCCGATCAGGGGCGCCTGCTGGGACATGTGGAGACCCTGGCCTCCGACGAGTTCGCGGGTCGTCAGCCTGGCACGACCGGGGGGCAGCTGGCCGAGGCCTACATCGAGGATCACTTCGAGGCCCTGGGCCTGGCCGGGGCAGGGGACAACGGCGGCTTCCGCCAAGCCTTCCCCCTCGAGAGCTTCACCGTCACCGGGCCGTCGGAGCTGAACATCGACGGCACGGGCTACAGCGAGGGCAACGGCATCGAGCTGTTCGGCTACTCGGGCGCAGGCGAGGTCGAGGCCGAGCTCGTCTTTGTCGGCTACGGGCTCACGGTGCCCGCCTACGACGCGGCGGACCACCCGCGCTGCCCCCTGGATCCAGCTGGCTATGACGACTACGCCGGGCTGGACCTCGAGGGCAAGATCGCCGTGGTGATGCGCCACGGCCCCAGCGACGACTGGGACCTCGGCGATCACTGCCCCGTGAACGCCGCCGCTCAGGCTGACGGCGACCTGTACACCTTCGGCTACAAGGCCGCCAACGCTGCCCTGCACGGGGCGGGGGCCATGCTGCTGTTCACCGACTACCAGCACAGCGACGGCCAAGCCGAGGGCGGCACCCTCAGCGAGGCCTACTACCAGCCCGAGTTCCCGGCGCTGTTCGTGGGCCGAGGGGCTCTGGAGGCCCACCTCCCCGAGCTCGAGGCCTGGGCCGCGGCCATCGACGCCGAGCTCCAGCCCAACCCCCGGACCACGGGCCTGAACGCTCGGGTGGTCACCTCCACCGCTGTCACCTCCATCACCGTGCCCAACCTGCTGGCCCAGATCCCGGGCGGCGAGCGGGCGGACGAGGTGATCCTCGTGGGGGCCCACTTCGATCACCTGGGCACCGACGGTGGCGGCGCCGTCTACTACGGGGCCGACGACAATGCCTCGGGCTCCGCCGTGCTGCTGGAGCTGGCCCAGCTGTTCGCCGAGTGGGGAGTCCAGCCTGCCCGCACCGTGGTCTTCGCGTCCTTCAACGCGGAGGAGCTCGGCCTGGTGGGCTCCATGTACTACGTCATCGATCCGCCTCACCCCATCGAAGACACCGTGGCCATGCTCAACCTCGACATGGTGGGCGGCGGTGACGAGCTGGGGTTGATCGACTTTGGGGGCACTGAGGACGGCTCCGAAGAGCTCTACGCGCTGCTGGCCACCCAGGCCTCTGAGGACTTCCCAGTCACGCCCTTGGACGCCTCACCCAACAGCGACCACGCCTGGTTCCAGTACTCGGGCGTGCCCATCGCCTTCCTGTTCACCACCGGCGCCCACGCCCCCTACCACACCCCCGAAGACACCTTCGACACCATCAGCGGGCTGGAGCTCGAGGAGACCACCCGCATCAGCTGGGACACCCTGCGCATCCTGGCCATGGCCCAGGAGGACGCCGTGCTCGAGCAGGCCGCCGCCAAGGGGCGCGCGCCGGCGCCTTCCGTCCCGCCCGAGCGCATCCCGCCCGTGGGGTTGCCGCTGACGCGCTAGTTCTTCAGCCGATAGACGATCACCAACACGAACTGGGCCTTGGTGGGGATCCCATCGACCAGCATGGGCTCGAAGCGCCACTGCCAGGCGGCCTCCATGGCGCTGGGCACGTAGACCTCCGGGCACTCGTCGGTGCCGACGTCGTAGGGCACGCCGCGCTCGTCGATGAAGAAGCGCAGCTGGCAGCGCGCCTCGGTGATGTTCAGCTCCTTGGCCTCTTCGGGCATCTTGGGCGAGACGCGCTTCTTGACCTTGACCTGGGACAACAGCACCGTGGGTGGCCCGTCGGCGCTGTCGGGCAGGGCGCCCACCGCGACGCCGCCTGGCTGACCCCCGGGGACCCTGACGAAGAGCTGCAGCTGGGTGCTGCCCATGGTGTCGGTGACGGGGCGGAGCTCGAGGTTCAGGGTGACCTTGTCCTGGCCCTGGGCGGGCTGGACCGAGGCGAAGCTCCAGCCGGCCACTGCCGCCCGGATCGTCACCTCATTGGGGCCCTCACAGGCCAGCGCGTCGACGCTGATCTCACCATCGGCTTGGACGGACAAGTCCAGCGCGCAGGGCGCTCCGGGGGCCCCCTGGATGACGGTGTAGCCGGGGAGAGTGGCGTGGCCTCCCAGGGCACCCTGCAGGGTGATCTCCGAGCCGAGGCCGACGCCGCTGGCCAGGGTGAGCGCGAGGAGGGCGTGGATCATGGTGTCTCCAAGGGCGTGTCGAGGGGCGGCCGCTCGGGTGCGGGTGGGTCCTGGGTGCCCCAGGAGGCTTCGGCGGGCTCGCTGGCCAGCTCGAGGGCGCCGGTGTCCAGGCGCTGCATCATGGCCAGGACCAGCTGGAAGCTCTGCTCGAGGGCCCGGGGATCCATGTTCTCCAGGGTGTCCAGGCGGGTGTGGTAGTTGGGCACGAGCCGGGTGCTGTCCTGGCAGATGAGGGTGGTGCTGGGGATCTTGGCCTGAGCGAACGAGGCGGCGTCGGTGCCCCCCACGGGCAGCTGGATGCGCTTGACCTCGAGGCCCTGCTGCTGGGCGCAGTCCATTCCCAGGGAGATCAGGGCGTCGTCATGGCGTACGCCCTGCCACAGCTCCCGGGTGATGAATGCCATGTGGGCCGGGTCGCCGATGCCGTCCAGGTTGATGACGTAGGTGGGGGTGCGCTCGAGCCGTGCCCGGTGGCGCTGGACGAAGCGCCGGGAGCCTCGCAGCCCCGCTTCCTCGGACGAGGTGGCCAGCAGGACGATCTCGGTGCTGCCCAGCAGGCGCAGCCCGTCGTCCGCTCCCCGCGCGGCGGCGCGCCCCAGGGCCGAGATCACGGCGATGCCGCTGAGGTTGTCCATGGCTCCGGGCACCGGGGTCCAGGCGGTGATGAAGACGAACAGGCCCACCACCGGGTACAGGCACAGGCCCACCACGCCGATCACGGTGAAGGCGACGTGATCCACGCCACCCAGGGACCAGGCGATGGCGGCGGCCAGGGAGCCCAGGGTCATCCACACGAAGGCCACACCCACCAGCACCATCATGGGCACGCTCAGGTTCCCGAAGCGCTGCCACAGCGTGAACTCGTAGGCGGAGTCCTGGTGGGCCATCAGCACGATTCGCCGGGCGATCTCGCCCCGGGGCCGCAGCACGCCCACCACGTTGTGGCCTTGGGCCATGGGGAAGAACCGATCCAGCAGCTCGCGGAAGCGGATGCCCTGGAGGAAGAGCACCAGGGTGGCGCCGCAGGCCAGGATGAAGGCCAGGGGAGGCAACAGCCAGTAGCTGGCCAGCACCGCCAGGTAGACCGCCACCATCCATGGGATCCAGCCCAGGAAGGCGCGGGGGTGGCAGTGGAAGCTGTGCAGGTCGACCTGGTCGCAGAACCCGCGCCAGTCTTCTTCGAGCACGGCCCCCAGCTTGCGCTCGGCCTCGCTGCAGGGCGGGCGCGGCCCGATCTCGCGCAGCACCCGCCCCATGAAGGGCTGCATGGCGGCGGTGAAGCTCTGGATGTCCATGGTTCTTCCCTCGCTATAGCTAACCCACCAGCTTGGGTCCTGCGGTGATGGCCTCCACCAGCGGGGCGTCCACGTGTACATCCACCTGAGGGTAGGCGATGGTGAGCCCGGCGTGCTGCAGGGCGTCCCAGGTGGCCTCGTACAGGCGGGAGAGGTCCTTTCGCGAGGCCCAGGGGTCCTCGGTCCAGATGGAGACCTCCCAGTCCACGCTCGAGCTGCCGAAGCCCAGCAGCAGCACCTGTGGTTCGTGCTCAGCGCAGCGAAAGTCCAGGGACGCAGCCATCATCTCGAGCACGTCGCGCACCTGCCGCATGTCGGAGTCGTAGTGCACCCCTACGGTGGCGCGCAGGCGGATGGTCTTGTCACGCATGGTCAGGTTGTTCACGGTGGCCTGCACCAGGTTGGCGTTGGGGACGATGAGGTCCTCGCCATCCCGGGTGCGCACGATGGTGGAGCGGATGGTCATCTCCACCACCCTCACCACCCGGCCGTCCACATTGAGTACGTCCCCAGGCTTGATGCTGCGCTCGAGCAGCAGGATGAAGCCCGAGACGAAGTTCTGGGCGATGTTCTGCATGGCGAAGCCGATGCCCACGGCGAAGACCGCGCCAGCCGCGAACAGCGCACCCAGCTTGATGCCCACGGTCTGCAGCGCGATCCCCAGCCCGATGGCCACGATGGCGTAGTGCAGCAGCCGCTGCATCACCCCCAGGCTGCCCTCCGCCTCGACCCCACGGCGGTGGAACCACATGGCGAGCACCCGCTGCAGCATCTTCGACAGCCTGAAGGTGACCACCACGATGGTCCCGAAGACCAGCAGGGTGGCCAGGGTGATGCTGGTCCCGGCCAGCTCCAGCAGGCTGGTGTTGAGGACGGTGTCGGCTCCGTTCGCCAGGTCGGACAGGGAGTAGGTCATGGGGGTTCTCCTGACGGTTCCCTATCTCCATTCGGCCCGCTTGCCGCGCGGGCGGCCTGGCGCTAGGACCCCTGCCTGCCACACTGGAGTGTCCCATGCGAATCATCGTCACCGGCGGCGCCGGCTTTGTCGCCTCCCACCTCTGCGAGCGGCTGCTCGGTGATGGCCACGAGGTCGTGGCCGTGGACAACTTCGTCACGGGGGCGCGCCACAACCTGGCTAGCTTCGCGGAGCACCGGCGCTTCCGCTTCGTCGAGGCCGACGTCACCCGCGAGCTGCCGGTGCCCGGGCGGGTGGATCGCATCTTCCACATGGCCTCTCCCGCCAGCCCCATCGACTACGTCCAGCTGCCCTTCGAGACCCTGTATGCCGGGTCCGACGCCAGCCGTCACTGCCTGCGTCGCTGCCGCATCGACGGCGCCCGCTTCCTGCTGGCCTCTACCTCCGAGGTCTACGGCGACCCGGCGGTGCACCCTCAGGTGGAGTCCTACTGGGGCAACGTCAACCCCATCGGTGCCCGCTCGGTCTACGACGAGGCCAAGCGCTACGCCGAGGCTCTCACCATGGCCTTCCAGCGCTACCGCGGGGTCGAGACTCGCATCGTGCGCATCTTCAACACCTACGGCCCGCGCATGCGCCTGCACGACGGCCGGGTGATCCCTGCCTTCTGCGGCCAGGCCCTGCGCGGCGAACCCCTGACCATCTTCGGCGACGGGGAGCAGACGCGCTCGTTCTGCTTCGTCTCCGACCTGGTGGATGGCCTGATCCGGCTGATGGAGTCCGATCTGGGCGAGCCCTGCAACATCGGCAACCCGGTGGAGCGCTCGATGCTCGAGCTCGCCGAGCACATCAACCGCTTCACCGGCAACAAGGCCGGCATCATCTACCAGCCCCTGCCCCCGGACGACCCCACCCGCCGCCGCCCGGACATCAGCCGCGCCAAGGCCGAGCTGGGCTGGGAGCCCAAGGTCGACTTCGAAGAGGGCATCGCCCGCACCGTGGAGTACTTCCGCCAGGTGCTGGTGGACGAGGGATAGCCCCCCGCTGGGGCTAGGCCTGGGCTGCCCCGACCTGCTGCTCGAGGATCTCGCGGGCTTGCTGGTGCATCCAGACGTCCACGGCCACGCGCTGGTCGTGAGCCAGGGCGTCGATGCGGCTCTGGATGCGCTGCACCATGCGGGTGACCGCGGCGCGGCTCTGGTCGTGGCGCCGGGCGTACTCGGCCTTGGAGCCGGCCTCCATGAGGCGCAGCAGGTAGTCCTTGTCCCGCTGGGCCAGGGGGCACTCGGCCTGGATCTCGGCGTCCCGGTCGGGGCTGGGCACGCTGCCCAGCAGGTCCGAGGCTTGGTCGGCGCTGACCTGGTTGAGGATCTCGCGCTCGCGCAGGCGCTTGCGCACGATCCGGCCCAGGCTGCGATCGGTGATGGTGCGGACGTAGGCGTACAGCTCGCCGGGAGTGTTGCCCCGGAACCGCGCCAGCGCGCCGGTCATCAGGCGCATGCCCACGTCGGCCACGGCCTCTTCGAGGTCCGTCTGGCTTAGGAGATCCCGATAGCGCTGTCGCCAGAGGGACTGTGTACGGCGCTCCACGTAGCTGAGGACCGACAGGTAGAACGCCCGCGCTTCGGGGCTCTTCCTGTTGGCCAGCAGCTGCTGGAGCTGGTGTTGGAAGTCTTGCATCCGCCTAGAACCCGTTCGAGATCTTGCGGGAGTCTGGGCCTGCCGCCGGGCCCCATGGCACCTCGTTGCCCTCGGAGGGCGTCTCGACCGCGGAGCAGGGCACCGGGTCGTTGGCATCCAGGGTGTTCAGCTCCAGCCCGGGGTATCCCATGGACGAGAGCGCGATGATCAGAGCGGAGATGAGGCTGGTCATGAGGGCAGCTCCCTGTTGCGGAGGAGTGCGAGGTCGGGGTCGCGGACGATGCGATCTTCGAGATCGGAGACGAGGGCGGCGGGGAAGGACCGGCGGACGCGACCGATGAGGTCCAGGGCGTCATCGGTCTCGCCGAGGGCGAGCAGGCAGCACAGCACATTGCCGAGGTTCTCGGCGCTGTGCTGGCGCTCGAAGGCGCGGGAGAAGTAGTCCAGGGCGATCTCGTGGTGCTCTTGCAGGAAGGCCACCACGCCGCGGTGACGTTCCACCGAGGCCAGGTTGGCCTGCAGCCGCGGGCCGCCAAGCTCCATGGCGGCCTGCTCTTGCTCGGCCACCAGCCGGCCGGCCTCGGCCCAGTCGGCGACGGAGGGATGCGCCGCCACCACGTGCAGGGCGCTGAGCATCATCACGCGGTCGATGCGGCCCTGACGGTGGTAGCCGTGGATCAGGCCGCGGAGGTGGTCGGGATCGAAGTCGGCGGCCTGGATGGCGCCTGCGATCTCGGCCATGGCCTGCTGCTGCTGCGGATCCACATGAGCCGAGGGCGTGAGGTAGGCCTGCTCCTCTACCGCGTGCAGGATCCTGTCGAACAGCGCCTCGAGGTCCATGGAACAAACCGCCGGTTGGTACTTCAGACCCACAGTGCCTGCGGGCAGGCTGAACGTTTACATTCGGATGGAGAAATCTCCAAGAAAAATCCGTGTGAGCCCCCGGACGGTCTCAGTGCGTAACGATCGGGTGCGCCGATGGCTCCATGAACTCCGCACCCGAGGGCTCCGTGGACGACAACCTGACCTTTCTGTTGATGATCGGCGTCTGGGTACTGCTGCAGGCGGTGGTGTTCCCGGCCTTGGGCGTGCCCACGTGAGGGAACCCGAACCCCGGCAGGTCTGCCGGAAAGAAGAAGAAGCCCGTCAGCTGTGAAGAAGGCAAGGGCTGAAGCGTGGGCTGAGGGGCCGGTTCGGCCCCATCTTCACTCTCTGTCGTCCGGGCCTGCCTGCAGGTAGCCGAGGGCTTCGAGCTGGGCGCGCTGCTCGGGGGTGAGCCGCACGGCTTGGCCTAGGCCGCCGTGCCATCTCAGGGGAGCTCCGGCTTCGGGTGGGTGCTCGCCTGCGCGGTAGCGCACGGGGTCGGCGCTGTGGGAGATCTCGGCGTCCAGGGGGTAGACCGCGAAGCGATCGCCGGCGGCGCAGCCGAGCTTGCGCCCCCGTGGAGCCGCCTGGATGATCAGGCCCCCGCGCGCGCTGACCGTGCCCGGCTGAGCGCACTCCCAGGGCGCGCCAAGGGCGGCCCACAGGTGGCTCTCGAGGAGCACGGCCTGCACATGGGGCTGGTCCAGATCCAGCAGGTGGTCGTAGCGCTCCTGGGGGTCGCTGTCGGTGAGGTAGAGCTGGCGGGCATCGGCGGCTTGGTCGATGTCGAGGCGCATCCCGTGCTCCCACAGCCCGATGCGCTGGGTGTCGAAGCGGCTGGTCTCTGCCAGGAAGCGGCGCTCGGGATCGGTCTGGGCAGCAGGATCGAGGGCCAGGACGCGGCCGTCGCCCGCTGCCAGTTCGGCGCCCACGAGCCCGGCGAGGGTGGGGGCGATGTCCTCGAGACCCACCACCTGCTGCACCACACCTGCGGTCGGAGCCCGCGCTCCCGACACCACCAGGGGCACCCGCAGCTGCTCGGGGTAGAGGGTGTGGGCGTGGCCCCAGCTGCCCCGCTCGCCGAACTCCTCGCCGTGGTCGGCGGTGATCACCCAGGTAGCCTGGCGCCCGGTGGCCTCGAGGGCGGCGTGCAGGCGCTCCAGCTCGCTGTCCACATAGCGGATGGCCTCATCGTACTGGGCCACCTGGTGCTCGAGCTGGGCGGGGTCCAGGGGGTGCTCGAGGTAGTGGTGGTACTTCTTGTACCGCGCGTCGTCGTCCCGGGGGGCACGGTCGAACAGGGTGTCGAAGGGAGCGGGCGGGTCGTAGGCGTAGTGGGTGTCGTAGAAGTGCAGGAACAGGAAGACCGGCTCCCCGGCCTCGCGTCGGCCCAGCCACTTCAGGGCGCCGTCGACCACGTCGGTGGCGGTGACCTCGCCGGCCAGGTTCTGCTTCGTGGTCGTGATGCCGCCGTCGTCGAAGTGGTCGAAGCCGCGCTCGAAGCCGTACTTGCGCGAGACGAACAGGGTGGAGGTGAAGCCGCCGGTGGCGAAGCCCCGGGCTGCCAGGCTCTCGGCCAGCAGGGGCAGGTCCGGCGCGATGCCGATGTCGTCCTCGACCGCCAGGTGGTGCTGGGGGAGCACGCCGCTGAGCATGGTGACGTGGGAGGGTAGAGTCCAGGGCGCGGGTGCGCGGGCATGTTCCCAGCGCAGGCCTCGGGCCGCCAGCCCATCGATGAAGGGGGAGGTGTCGCGCTCGTAGCCGTAGCTGCCCAGGTGGTCGGCCCGCAGGGTGTCGATGGACACCAGCACCACGTCTGGAACCGCGGGATCGCCAGCGGGGATGGGGCGCTGGATGCAGCCGGCCAGGAGCGCGACCACCAGAGACCCGCGGGGGGCGCTCACTGGAACCACCCCGACCACAAGGGGTAGTCGGTCTCCCACCAGGGGAAGCCTGCGGGCAGGAACCACAGCATCAACCACAGCAGCACGCAGAGGGTGGCCGCTGTTCCCAGGGAGCGCCACCAGGGGTGGATCACCGCGCGCAGGGTGGCGACGGGGTTTGCCAGGAAGATGCCCGCGAAGGGCAGCCAGATGACGTCCAGGGGCACGCGGTAGCGGCTCAAGCCCGCCAGGGCGGCCACCGCGGCCAGGTGGTAGGCGGTGGTGAGGCCCACCACCAGGGCGTAGGCCCCCAGCCGCCGGCTCCAGACCCCCAGGGCCGAGCCCAGGACCGTGAGCAGGGCGACCAGCGCCACCGCGGCGCAGATCAGCTCGTCGACCGCGCTGGGCAGGTGCTTCCAGCCCCCCTGGCGCAGGTGACGGGTGAGGAAGGAGTTGGGGTTGAACAGCTGGGCCAGGCGCAGGGGCACCCGGCGCAGGAACTCCTGGGGGTTGTCCCGAATCCAGGCCTTACCCGCAGCGGTCTCGCAGCGATCCCGCTCGACGGGCTGCTCCTTGGGGGCGCAGTGCTCGCGGCCTTGACCGGCGTAGCCGCTATACTTGCGCTGGGTGAGCTGGCCGTTGCCGATGTCGAAGGTGATGGGCGGGAAGTCGTTGTTGCCCAGCCACATCATCTGGCCCATGGTGCGGTCGGAGATGATGAAGGTGCCGAACTTGTGGGTGGCGTAGGCCGAGTAGGGCGCCACCACCAGCGCCGCCGCCAGGGCCAGGACCAGGGCCTGCCCCCAGGCTCGGCGCTCGCGCAGGCGGCCCCAGAGCAGGCCCAGGGCGAAGATGGGCAGCATGTAGGTGGCCACGCCTCGCAGCAGCACGCACAGCCCCACCAGGGCGCCGGTGAGGGCGGCCTTGCGGAGGGACCCGGCGTCCCGGGCGCGCATCAGCCCCAGCAGCCCCAGCAGCAGCAGGGTGGCGTAGATGGTCTCGCTCCACAGCCGCGTGGCGAAGAAGACGATGGTGGGGTGCAGCGCATAGATCCAGGCGGCGGCCACGGCGGCGCGCTCGCTGGCCACCCGCTGGGTGAGGCGGAACAGGGTGACCACGGCCACGCCGCAGAACAGGGCCTGGGGCACCTTGAGCACCGCGGCGTTGCCCCAGCTGAGCTTGTGGGTGACGGCCAGCAGGAAGACGTGGGCCGGCGCCCAGATCCAGCCGTTGCTGGCGGTCATGCCCTGGCCCTCGGCCATGCGCTCGGCGGTGAACAGGTACATGCACTCGTCGCGCACGCACGCCTCGAAGGGCCACAGGCCTTCGATCAGCAGCCTGAGCACCACGGTGACCGCCACCAGCAGGAGCAGCCTGCGGTCGCGCCACCAGGGCAGGGGATCGGCAGAGGGCGTGGTCATGGTCGTGGAGGCGGCAGGGTAGCCCGCGGCGTCCGGGGGCGCACAGGGGCTATCCGGGCGCGGGCTGGTCGGGCTGGTCGGGCGGGTCGGGGGCCATGGCGTCAGGGCTGGGGAGCTGGAAGCCCATGCCCGGAGGAGCGTACTTGGCGGGCATGTGCTTGGTCTTGACCCAGACCTCGTAGCCCATCATCACGTTGTAGTGCTCGAAGGCCAGGACGTTCGCGGCGCCCACCAGGCCCAACGCGGCGATGGACACCGCCAGCGCTCGGCAGCTGCGGGAGGGGCTCCGCCGCTCGAACCACCAGGCCACCGAGGCCACCACCGCCACCACCACCAGGCCCACGGCGAGCCAGCGGGTGGGGAGCCCGGTGTGGGCGGTGTGGTTGAAGAACAGGGCGTAGAGATCGAAGGTCACCAGCGGCTGGGCGGTGCCCAGCAAGGCGGCGAGGTACAGCCAGGTCCGCTGACGGGGGGGGATGTCCATCGTGGCTAGTCGCGTTCCGCGAGCTTGACCTTGGTGGTGGTCTCGACCACCAGGGGCTCCACCACCCGGTCCAGCTCCACCCACGAGCGCAGCTTCTCGAGCAGGGCCGGGGTGACCTCGGCGCCGCGGGCCACGATGAGCAGGCCGTTGCGGGTGGTCACGCCCTCGGACAGGACCATCCCGGTGCGGAGGTCCTTGACGAACATGGCCTGGGCCATGGCCTCGCCGGCTTCGCCCATCACCCGGCGCAGGGCGGCGACGATCTCGGGGTCGTACTGGCCCTTGCGTTCGAGGATGGCGTCCAGGGCGTCCCGTCGCACCAGCCCGCTGGCCTCGAGGGTGTCGAAGTCGATGGCCAGGTTGAGCACCCGGGAGGCGAACGGGATCTTCTTGGGCTCGGGCTGCTCGGTCTCGTCGGCCACGGCTTCTTTGGTGGGCCCGTCCTGGTCCTGCTCCTGCTCGTCCTTGGGGTCGAGGCTGGCGTTCTGCCAGCGGATGATCTCCCGCACCTGCTCGAGGCGGGGGATGGCGGCCAGCAGGTCGTAGGCCACCCGCGGATGGCGGCGCAGCAGGCGGCGCTCCTCCCAGTACAGGTGCTCGCCGCGGATGGCCTTCTCGAGGGTCTCGGAGGGCACGGTGATGCAGCCCAGGTGGCTGAGCATCGCGGCCACTTCTTGTTCCCAGCCGATCGCGCGCTGCATGGCGGCGTAGAGCTGCACCACCAAGCGGTGTACGCGCTGGGAGCGGCCGAAGGCGATGGGGTTGGACACGGCCAGGACGTCGGTGAGCACCGAGATGCTGCCCCGGAAGGTGTTCTCGAGGAGCTCCCGCTCGGTCTGCCGCGTGTGGAACAGGTCGATGGCGTCGTCCAGGGCCTTCTTGAGCACGCCGGGGGGGCAGGGCTTGGTGAGGAAGCGGAAGATGTGGCCGTCGTTGACGGCTTTCATGGCGGTGGCCATGTCGGGATGCCCGGTGAGCATCAGGCGCACGCTCTGGGGCGCGGTGCGCTCGACCCTCTGCAGAAACTGGATGCCGTGCATGCCCGGCATGTTCATGTCGGCCACCACGGCGGCGAAGGGCTCCTCTTGCTGGCCGATGAGCTCGAGGCCCTCCCTGGGCCCGGGCGCCACCTCGACCTCGAAGTGACGGCGCATGGTGCGCTCGAAGCCGCGCAGGGCGTGGGTGTCGTCGTCGACGAACAGGACGCGGTTGTTCACGGGCGGGCTCCGGTGCCGAAGATGGCGGTGCAGGCGTCGAGCAGAGGTTGGGTCTGGACCCTGGGCTCGATGGCGGCGAGGTGGTCGAGGTCGAGCGCTGGCTCGGCCAGGCCCTGGATGTGGGCGTGGTGGGCGGCGTCGGCGACGTGGACCGCGGTGGCCGCGCAGCAGACGCGGAAGGGACACTCACCGGGCCTGTGGTGCCAGGCCAGGGCCTCGACGGCTTCTTCGGGCAGGCCCCACAGCCCAAGCAGGTAGGCCCCCACCTCGGCGTGGGAGCCCCCGAAGGCCGCCCGCTCCTGGTCGGCGCTGGGCAGCCCGCCGGCGTCGCGGATGAGCTGGCGGTAGTCGGCGGGGCGGCCCTGGGCCAGCACCAGCCGGCCCACATCATGCAACAAGCCGGCCAGGAAGGTGATGTCTTGTTCCACCCTGGGGCGGCCGGCCATGACGGTGAGCTTGCGGGCGGCGGTGGCCACCGCCATGCTGTGCTCCCACAGGGCCTCGAGGTCCAAGCCGCCGGGGCGCTTGGCGCCGCCGCTCTGGTACAGGTGGGCCTGCAGGACCAGGGCGCGCAGGGTCTCGGTGCCCAGGATCACGGTGGCTTGTACGGGATCGGCCAGCTTGTTGGGGAGGCCGAACCAGCTGGAGTTGACCAACTGCAGCACCTTGGTGGCCATGCCCAGATCGCGCTTGACGATGCCGCCGATCCTGGCAGCGGAGCATGTGGGCGATCGGATCTCGCGCATCAGCTCCTGGTAGATTGTGGGCAGGGAGGGCAGCTTGCCCAGGCTGCTGACCAGGGACAGCAGCTCGGGGTTGGCCAGCACCTGGCGCAGGGCCGTGGTGCGCTCGATGGTGGCTTCGAGCTGCTCGGGCTGGCAAGGCTTGGTGAGGTAGCGGTGGACCGTGCCGGCGGCCCGCAGCAGCTCTTGCTGCTCGGAGTGGCCCGACAGGGCGATGCGCACTGTGTGTGGGTGGCTGGCTTTGATGCGCTCGAGCAGCTCCACACCGTCCATGCCGGGCATGCGGATGTCGGAGATCACCACGTCGAATGGCTGGGCCTGGTGCAGGGCGAGGGCCTCGACGGCCGACTGCACGAAGCACATGTCCCAGATCTTGCGGCGGGTGCGCAGCAAGCGACGGAGCCCCTCCAGGATCTGAGGCTCGTCGTCGACGAAGAGGAGTCGGAGCGTTGGCATGGTTGACGCTTAACCTGCATTGCCACGGCATGAAGGCGAGCCCCTGCTCTGTGGTGCTCGCGGGGCTTCGTGTCGGCCGCGCCTCAGTCGGTCAAGGGCAGCTGGATGACGAAGGTGGAGCCCAGGCCCGGTGTGCTGACGAACTCGAGGTGGCCTCCCAGCTTGTCCAGCACGATGGTACGGGAGATGGCCAGGCCCTGGCCGGTGCCCATGCCCACGGGCTTTGTGGTGAAGAAGGGCTCGAAGATGCGCGGCTGGAGCGCCAGTGGGATGCCGCAGCCGTTGTCCTCTACGGCGATCTCGACCCCCGCCTCGCTGCGCCGGGTGCGGATGGTGATGGCGCCCAGGCCACGCTCATCGCCACTGCCCGTGGCCGCGATGGCGTGGGCGGCGTTGACCAGCAGGTTGAGCAGCACCTGGTTGAGCTCCGCCGCCAGGGTGGGGATGCTGGGCAGGTCGGGATCCAGATCCAGCTCGACCTCGGCCACGTACTTCCACTCGTTGCGGCTGACGGTGACGGTGGACTCCACGCAGCGGTTCACGTCGGCCACGGACTTCTCCCGCCCGCCACCGTGGGAGAACTCGCGCATGGCGCGGACGATGTCGCCGATGCGCCTGACGCCGTCGCTGGCCTGCTGGATGGCGCTGGGGATCTCCTCGAGCTGGTAGTCGAGATCCGCTCGCTCCACGGCGTCGTCCAGGGTCTCGCGCATGGGCTCGGGGAGCGCCGCGAACTCCGGGCTGTGCAGCAGAGAGCGGACCAACGTGAGCAGGCCCCGGAGATCCTCGAAGCTCTCTCCCAGGAACTGCAGGTTGTCGCCGACGTACTGGGTCGGGGTGTTGATCTCGTGGGCGATGCCCGCGGCGAGCTGGCCGATGGACTGCATCTTTCGTGCTTGATGGAGTCGGCCCTCTCCCTCCCGTCGCAGGGTGACGTCCTCGGCGAGCAACAGGGTGCACTGTTCTCCGCTGGGACTGTCCATGGGAAGCAGCCAGAGATCCAGCACGCCCATGTGGCCGTCAGGGTGGGTGGTGCGCAGATCGGGCAGCCGCGCGGGCCCGGCTCTCAGGGCCCGAGGAAGCAGCATGGGTTCGATGCGGTTCCACTCCCAGCGAATGGGGCAGTGGCCCAGGGTCCGGCCCTCGAGATCCACATCCTGGAGGGATAGCTGCTCCACAGCGGCCCTGTTGGCGTGCACCACGCGCTGGGCGCCATCGAGCAGGAAGCCCAGCTGAGGCAGCCGGTCCAGCAGGGTGCGGACGCCCGGGAGCTCGGGGGCGGCTGGGCGAGGGCCCGCGGTGGAAGGGGAGGCGGTGGCGGCGCCATCGGCCCCGTGGGGCTGCAGCAGGCGCTGCGCGGCCTCGGTGATCTGGGTGGAGGCGACGTGAAGCAGTCGGACGTGGTTCTCCGTGAGGGCTTCTTCTCGCTCCGCCGCGGCCAACAGCACGCCGATCTGGAGCCCCTGGCCTTCGACCTGGAGCGGTACCACGTAGCAGGAGCCCAGGGCCTCGACCCTCGCCTGGACCCCATCGGCAGGCTGGCCCTCGAGGTCCTCGGCGTAGCCGGGTTCCGGAGGGTTGATGCCGAGCCGCGCCAGCGCTGATCCCAGGCATTGCTCGAGGTCCGCGATGGCTCGCGGCGCGAGGGGGCGCGTGCTGCGCAGGTAGACGTCGCTGCTGTCTCCTCGGCGGACGGCCATGACGCACAGGTCGGCGCCGACGGGGCCCTGGAGGTGGTGCAGGGCCGCCCGGCCCAGCTCCGGGAGGCTGCGAGCGTACGCGAGCTCTCTGGAGAGGCGGTAGAGGGTCTGCAGCTCGCCCAGCTGCTCCAGGACCTTGGCCTCGAGGTCGCGGTTGAGGTCCTCGAGGGCGGCGGTGGCCTGCTTGAGGGCCGTGATGTCTACCATGGCCCCGATGATACCGCCGACCTGGTCACCTCCCCGGGAGAAGGTGGCCCGGTGCATGACGGTGTCCATGCGCTGGCCGTTGGCCGCCGTCATGCTGTGCTCGAAGGCCTGGCGTCCGGGGCGCTCCAGCAGCTCGCGGTCCTTCTGGTCGAACAGCTCCGCCAGATGCTCCGGCAGGACCTCTTGCGCCTGCCTGCCTGCGACCTCGGAGGGTCGCCAGCCCGTGGCCCGGAGCCACGCCCGGTTCCAGCCCATCATCCTGCCCCGTTCGTCTTTGTAGTAGACGGGGATGGGGATGGCGTCGAGCAGCTCCTGCTGGAAGGTGAGCTGCTCCTGCAGCTCCCGCTCGGCATGGAGCCGCTGCAGGGCGATGCCCAGCTGCAGCGCGGACTCCTCCAGGATGGTCAGCACGTCCCGCGGGACGCCTTGGGGCTCTGTGGATGCGGCCTGCACCAGCCCGATCTGCTCCTCGCGGAAGCGGATGGGCACGGTGACCATCGTGGCGAAGCCGCAGGTCTCGCCCTCGGCCAGGGCGCCAGGGGCGATGGCGAGCTCGTCGGGGAAGCCGTGGTTGGCGAGCCACGGGGCGGTGCCATCCGGGTCCAGGCGTCGCACCGCCACCGCCGCGCAGCCCGTGGATTCGCGGAGCTCTTGGCAGAACGAGTCGGCCAGGCTCTCGGGGCTCTGCTGCTCGTGGAAGATGCGTAGCAGGCGGTTGGAGAGCCGCTCGAGCCGGTCGCTGCGCACGCGCGCCGAGACATCGGCCACCTGGCAGATGAGCTCTTGCCCCCCCTGAGCGTCCGGGATCAGGGTGACATCGACCTCGATGTCGATGGTGCGGCCGTCGCGGTGCAGCGCTCTGTACTGCCTCTGGTAGTAGGTCCCGAGCTCACGGATGTCCCCGAGATCCACCGCCATGCGCTGGTGGTCGTCCGGATGGATCAGCAGCGAGGTGTGCTTGCCCCGCAGCTCCTCCGCCGAGTAGCCGAACACCCGCTGGGTCTGCGGGTTGCTGTCCAGGATGGTGCCGTCCAGGGCCAGGCGAGCGATGGGGTTGGCGGCGCGCTCGAAGATCACGCGGTGCCGGCGCTCGGCCTCCACGCGGTCGGTGATGTCCAGGCCTGAGCTCAGGATCTCGAACACGCCGCCGTCCTCGTCGCGGGTGATGGTGTTGTGCCAGTAGATGGTGCGCTCTTCGCCGCTGGCGGTGAGCACGGGGTTCTCGTAGTGCTCCACCGGCTCCACCGTGCCGGCGTAGAGCTTGGTGGCCACGCCGCGAACCTCCTCCCTGATGCGCTGCGGGACGCAGGTCTCGATCCAGTCCCTGCCCAGGAGCTGCTCCCGGCGGTAGCCCAGGATGCGACAGCCCTCGACGTTGATGCTCCGGATTCGGCCCTTGGCGTCCAGGGAGACGATCATGGTGCCCGAGATGTCCAGCAGGTGATCCGTCCACTCGAGGGCGCGATCGAGGGCCCGTGCCGTGTGGCGCTGCTGTGAGGTGTCCATCACAGACAGCACGAGGTTGAGGGTGCCGCCAGGCGGCTCCAGCCGGGTGACCTCCACCTCGGCCATGAAGGTTGACCCATCGCGGCGGCGCAGCTGCCACGGGCCGCGCTCTCCGGGTAGGAGCTTCGTGAGGAAGCGCTGCGCCATGGATCGACCGCGCTCCCCCTCGTCTCCGGCGAGCAAGGCGAAGCCGTCGGTGCCGACGAGCTCGCTGGCATCGGCGACGCCGAAGATCTCCGCCGCCCCCGGAGAGGCGTGGACGACCCTGATGGTCGGATCGACGATCAGGGTGGCATGCTGGGGTCCCTGCAAGCCGTCTCCAGATACGGTGGCCGAGTAGGGAACCAGCCTAGCACACCACGCCGGTGGGACAAAGCGCGGGCTAACAACCCGAGCTGGCGGCGCTGCTGCCGCTGGCGCCGGTGTTGCCGCTGCTGACGCCGCCCGCGCCGCCTGGCCCTGTGCTGTAGCTGGTGGCCGCGTCGGTGCTCAGGGTCGAGCTGCCCTCGCAGCGCACGCCCAGGCTGGGGCCGCCGCCGCCGCCGCCGCCGTGGCCTCCGCGTCCGCCGCTGCCTCCTGCGCCTCCGCGGCCCCCTGCGCCCGCCGAGAGGAAGTCGGTGCCGCCGCCGCCGGATGCGCCGACCCCGCCGCTGCCGCCGGAGCCGCCGCTGCCGCCGGAGCCGCCCTGGCCACCCCCCGCGGTCTCCAGGTGAGTGTCGATGAGATCGATGGATGAGCCGATCAGCAGGATGGCTACGCTGGCCCCTCCACCGCCGCCGGGGGTGCCTCGGCCGCCGCCGCAGCCACCGCCGCCGCCGCCGCCACCACCGCCGCCATAGGAGATGCAGACCAGGTAGTCG
>CALDOK010000489.1 GCA_937912125.1 uncultured Pseudomonadota bacterium | reverse complement strand
ACCACGCCGGGCGTTGCCCCCTTCAGCCCCTCCCGCGACCCGGACCCGGTACCCGCGAACACCACGCCGGGCGTTGCCCCCTTCAGGTTCGCCCAGACATGGCCCTTCGCGCTGCTGCTGGTGCCCATGTTGGCGTTCGCCCAGCCCTCGCCGGCGCCGACGGGGCTCGCCGATGCCCGTCGGGTCGAGCGCTATGCGGGCGATGTGGCCCTGGCCGCGCAGGCCCTGGGCGCCACCGCCGCCACCGTGAGCTCCGCAGGTCGGCTGCACTCCCTGCAGCGCCTGCAGGACCGGCTGGCGGATCTGGACCGCAGCATCCTGGACCTCGAGCGGGCGGTGGTGGAGCTCGAGGGGGCGGTGGAGCCGGCGGAGTAGGGCAGGCCCTACAACTCCACGCTGTCCAGCCCGTCGGTCCAGGTGCTCCAGGTGCCCGCTTCGTCGCGGATGCGGACGCGCACCCAGCCGGTGGCTCCCAAGGCGGGCAGGGCATAGCGGGTGTCGGTGCCCTCGATCACCCCCGAGTCGTGCACGCTCGTGGGTTCGTGGGGCCAGCCCGATAGCGCCACTTGCACCTGGTAGGCGGCCTGGGCATGCAGCTCGTCGCTGTCTCCGTCGCAGCCGGGCCAGGACACTTCGGTGCCTGAGAAGCTCAGCGCGCCAGCGCCAAGCAGAGGGTTGCCCTCGCCCCAGGCGCCCACCACGCACAGGGTGTCTCCGGCGTCGTCGTCTCCGTCGAGGTCCACGTCGAGCTCCCGCGCCCAGTCGATGGGCAGCACTGCGGTGCGGTTGCGCTCGGTCACGTACCCATCGGGAGGGCTCGGGATCAGGTCGTCATAGTTGCTGATCAGCTCGAAGTCCGAGTCGGTGGAGAGCCCGGAGGCTGCGCTGTTGCCCAGCAGGTTGTTGTACGCGATGTAGTTGTTGCCGCCGCTGATGATTCCCTCGGATCCGTTGTCCACCACCAGGTTGGCCCAGGTCCACTGGTACGACGAGTTGGTGCCGCTGAGGTCGATCCCGCGCCCGGGACCGTCGATCACGGTGTTGCCGATCCACATGTCGTGCTTGGCGTAGGCGTCTACCCCAAGCCCTCCTGCGCCCCCTGATGCTTCGACTCGGTTGTTCATCACCAGGCTGCGGAGGTTCCAGTTGAAGTGGACCGCGTTCCAGGACTGCCCCGAGAAGCGGTTGTGGAAGATGGTGTGCTCTTCGAAGCTCTGGTTGCCGTTCATGTAGACGCCGTACACGCAGCCCAGGACCTCGTTATGGCGCACCACGTGGTAGTGATCGCCCCGCCCGAAGAAGATCGCCTCTTCCTCGTCGTCGCAGTCCACCACGTTGTACTCGATGACCAGGCGGTGGCAGTACCCCGAGGAGTGGTTCGAGGTCTGCAGGCTGTCGATGGTCAGCCCGGCGAAGTGGGAGTCGGTGACGTTGTCCAGGTAGATCATCCCGTCGATGACCGCGGAGCCGTCAGCGGGGCCGAGCAGCTCGACACCCGAGCGGCTCCCCATGGTGGCCGAGTTGTAGGTGCCCGGGCCGACGCAGACGATGGTGTCGCCCATGATAGAGCCGTCGAGGCCTTCCTGCAGGGTGGTCCAGGGATGCTCCAGGCTGCCATCGGCGGTGCTGGGATCTCCATCGGCCCAGACGTACACCACGGGCCTGGTGGTGTCCCAGGGGCGCACGCCGGGGTGGGTATCGGCGCAGTCGCCACTGCAGCTGTCCAGGCCGTCTCCGTCGGTGTCGCCGGGGTGCAGGTCGGGTCGGCCGTCGTGGCAATCGCCGCTGCACAGGGCCCAGCCGTCGCCGTCGGCGTCCAGCTCTTCGGCGGGGATCACACCGTCGCAGTCGGTGTCCACCAGATCACAGGCTTCATCCGCCCCCGGGTGCACCGCGGCGTTGTCGTCATCGCAGTCGTCACCGCCGCAGTCCACCCGGTCGTGGCCGTCGGCGTCAGCGTCGGCGTCCTGGCAGCTGGTGTCGCTGTCGCTTGGGGCCTGGGTGTCGTCGGGTGGGAGGTCGGGGTCGATGTCCTTGAACTCACCTGTGTCCTCGTCGCGCCCGAACAGCTTGTCCCAGATGTTGTAGTCCATGCAGCCTGCGAGCAGCGGAAATATGGCGATCAGGGTGGCTTTGCGCATCTGTCCTCCTCGAGGTGGGTCGTAACCGACCTCGTCGGAGGAGAGAAGCCGGGGTGCTGCATCGGATTCGGCCCGGATCGGTGGCCAGTCCGGCGCGACGCCCTCGCACATCACGTGCCCTGGGGTGTGTCTCGCTGGCTACTTCCCCAGCCCCCGCGCCAGGTCGGTGACCTCGATGCCGGTGCGGCCGGCGTCGTGTAGCAGGCGGATGACCAGGTCGTAGACCGCCTCGATGCAGTGGTCCATGTTGTTGTACCAGAAGGTGCCGGTGCGGCCGGCCATGCGCAGGTTCTCGAAGCGGGCGAAGGCCTGCTGGGCCTTCTCGAGGTCTTCGGGGTACTGGCGGTGGTAGATGGGGTAGGCGTCGGGTACCCGCTCGAGGCGCACGTCGTGGACGACCTTGCGGTCGGGGATCAGGTCGGTGCGGATCAGGTCGTCCACGATCCAGTCCGTGAGGCGCTCGCCGTGCTGCCAGCGCTCGTCGCCCTCCTGGCAGGTGAGCTCCACGCACAGGCCGGTGGTGCCCGCGGGGCAGGTGTTCGGGTCGAAGAAGCGGGGGATGCTGACCCGCAGGAAGCTGATCTCCCGCTCGCCGTAGTAGCACCACTGGAAGGGGTGCTGGACGTCGTGCTCGACCATGACGTTGTAGAGCAGCAAGGTGCGGTAGTCGAGGTTGAAGGGCTCGAGCCCCAGGCCCCGGGCGGCCTGGTTGATGGGGCCTGTCCAGATGACCAGGCCGGGCTCGATGCGCTCGTCGCCCACCCAGACCGCGCTGACCTTGTCTCCCTGGGCTTCCATCCTGGCCTCGACGCCCTGCACGATGCGCCCACCCTTCTCGCGTAGGCGTGCGGCCACCAGATCCCACATCGTGTACATGCCACCCGCTGGGTAGATGAAGTCGATGGCGGACTGCTTCTTGAGCTGCATCAGGGTGGACTTGGCCAGCTGCGAGATGTTCTGCATCTGCAGCTTGTCGTCGATGATGGCGCGGTTGATGCCGGCCTTGGCCCAGTCGGGGTGGGTCTCGCGGGGGGAGCGACCCAGGAAGTCTTCGGTGTAGTCGCGGAAGAAGTGGCCGTACAGCGTGGGGCCGTACTGGCGCAGGACGTAGTTCTCGAAGCTGTCGTCGTCGTAGTCCCGCAGGCCGTTGATCAGCAGATCGTAGCCGCTCTTGAGCGCCATGGCGGGCGGGAGCTGGGGCAGCTGCTGCGGCTTGAGGGGCCACAGGTAGTACTTGCCGCCGAAGTAGACCTCGCTGCGCCGGGGGAAGAACACCTGCTGGTCGCCCAGGACCCGCTCGATGTAGGCGCTCACGTCCGGGTTGGCGCTGTGGAAGCGGTGGGGCCCGATGTCGAAGACGAAGCCGTCGTAGCTGGTGGAGCGGGCCAGGCCGCCCAAGGTGTCCAGCTTCTCGACCACCACGACCTCGGCGCCGGCCTCGGCCAGCAGGTGGGCGGTGATCAGGCCGGTGACCCCAGCGCCCACGATGACCACGGGGCCATCGTGGATGGTGGTGCGGGTGCGCTCTGCCATGGGTGCCTCGGTTCAGCTGAGGAAGCCACCACTAACTCGCCACGACGCACCGCCACCTCGTGCCGCAGCAGCAGCAGACCGCTTCCTGGTGGCATGTCTCACCATCGTGGACGCAGGACACCGTGCGGAGGCTAGCGTCCACCGGATACGCTGCGTGGGTCCGCGCTCCCTGAGGTCCTTCGTTGAACTCTCGCCTCGCCAGCCTCGCTCTTCGTCCCCTGCAGGATGGCCCGCGCATCGCCCTGGTCTCACTGTACGATGTGGAGAACAACGCGGTGCGGCTGCTGGCGGCCCTGCTGCGCCGCGCGGGCTACCACGCGGTCGAGATCTACTTCAAGGACTGGATCTCCAACCACATGGCGCCCCCAAGCCCCGACGAGCTTCGCAGCCTGGTGCGGGTCCTGCGCCGCGAGCGGGTTCAGCTGGTGGCCATGTCGGTGCGGGCCTCGCCCTACTTCAACATCGCCCGCACCTTGACCGAGCGTGTGTGGAGCGATCTGGGGCTGCCGGTGATCTGGGGTGGAAACCACCCCACGCTGGTGCCCGAAGACTGCATCGAGTTTGCGGATCTGCTGCTTCGGGGCGAAGGCGAAGAGGCCCTGGTCGAGCTGGCCCAGGCCCTGAGATCTGGGCAGCCCTTGAGCGGGATCCAGAACCTGTGGATCCGGGACGACGGTGGCGAGCACGTGCGCAACGATCTGCGCCCACTGCTGTGCGACCTGGATCAGCTCCCCTTCCGCGACTACCACAGCCACGACCAGAAGTACGCTGTCATGGGCCGCTCCTACACGCAGGGCGACCCCATGCACGGCGACCCGGTCTTCCAGATGATGGCCAGCCGGGGCTGCATCTACAAGTGCTCCTACTGCTACAACTCCACCTACAAGAAGGAGATCTACTCGGGCCAGAAGTGGTATCGCCACCGCTCGGTAGATTCTGCATTGGCGGAGATCAAGGCGGCCCGTGAGCACTGGGACTTCAAGCGGGTGCGCTTCGACGACGAGGTCTTCATCTTCCGCAAGGCCTGGTTCCAGGAGTTCTGCGAGCGCTGGCCCGTCGAGGTGGGGCTGCCGTTCGAGATCTTCATGGAGCCCAAGCTGGTCAACGAGGAGCGCATCGCCGCGCTGGCCGCGGCGGGGCTCACCGGCGTGTACATGGGAGTCCAGGCCTCGGCCAGGGTCAACGCGGATCTGTACGACCGCTTCGCCGACGACGACAACATCGTAGAGAAGGCGCGGATCTTCGAGCGCCACGGCGTCTACCCGCACTACCAGTTGATCTTCGATGACCCCGAGTCCACCGAGCACGACTTCCGGGCCATGTTCGACATGGTCGCCGCCTTCCCCCACCCCTTCGATCTCTACCTGTTCTCCATCACCTACTTCCCGGGCCATGAGATCTCGAAGAAGCTGCTGGCCGACGGTCGCATCACCCCGTACGAGGTCGAGGGGCCCCACAACGCGCGCACCTTCTACCAGCACCGGGTGAACCTCGAGTACCCGCGGCCGGTCGAGGAGACCTTCTGGATCAGCCTGATCCAGCTGCTGTCCAAGTCCTTCGTGCCTCCCGCGGCGGTCAAGGCCCTGACGCGCTCGCGCTTCCTGGCGCGCCACCCATGGCCGCTGATCCAGCTGGCCCACGGAGCCAACTACGTCAAGCTGGGCTCCACGGCGGTGGGCATGGCCGCGCGGGGCGAGATGACCTCCACCCTGTTGCGGCGGTGGCTGAACTTCAACCGGGTGATCACCAGCTGACCGCCGCCGGCCTGCGCTACCAGCTCTGCAGGGGGTCCAGGACGAACAGGGCGCCGGGCCGGTGGATGCCCGGTACGGTGGCGGGGTCGGAGCCAGGGGCGCCGAGCAGCAGCTCATCGAAGCCGTCGGTGTCCAGGTCGCTGGCCAGGACCGCGGCGTAGCCGAGCCACGAGGTGCCTGGGCCGACGATCCGGGAGCCCGCGTCGGCGACGCTCACGGTGCCGCCCAGGTCGGTGCGACCCCAGAAGATCGAGACGTGGCCGCCCCCGGTGCTGGTCTCGCCCGCTGGGGACGCCACCACGAGATCGGGCCTGCCGTCGCCGTTGAAGTCGCCGCCCAGCTCGATCCCCAGCCTGCTGAGCAGGGTGCTGTCCGTGGCCCCATCGACTCGCAGCAGGGTGGTGATCCCCACGTTGGTGTCGGCCTCGGCGACCCACTTGCCGCCGTCGATCACCACCACCACGGGCTCGCCTGCCGCGCTGTGAGCCAGCATCGCCAGATCGTCGTGGCCGTCGCCGTCGAGGTCGCCGCCTGCGGACAGGGTGGAGCCCAGCTCCAGGCTGTTGGCGCTGCCGATGATCTGCAGGTCGAGCTCGTCGATGGCCAGGTCGCCGGTGGGGCTGCCGCCCCCGAGCATGGCCGCGACCCGGCCGTGGCCCGTGGCGGTGCGCGGCGCGGACACCACGAGGTCCGCCAGCCCGTCGCCGTTCAGGTAGGCCATCACGGGCTGGGCCAGGCCTACGTGTTCGTTGTCGTCGTTGCCCCGGATGGAGAGGTCGTGGTCGCCCAGGGAGAGCACTGTCCCGGGACTCACGGCCAGGGCCGGGGCCATGAAGACGGCGATGACCCCGGGCTCGGTGACGCCGTCGGCGCCAGCGTAGGGCGCGGTGAGGGCCAGGTCGCCGCCGCCGGACTGGTCGAAGTCCCCGAGGCTCGCCACGTCGCCCAGGCCGTCGCCGGCGGTCTCGGCCATGAAGGTCACCGTGGCCCCGTCGGTGTCCATGCGCCGGATGGACGAGCCCCCTTCGGTGGTCGTGATGCTGGCCCAGTCCCAGTCTTCGGACGTGAACACGAAGGCCATGCCCAGCCGTGATCCGAAGTCCGACCAGGCGGTGGCGCCCACGGCGATCTCGGGGGTGGAGTCGGCGTCCAGGCTGGGAAGCCAGGCCAGGGAGGACCCGAAGAAGACATCGGGGTCGGTGGGCTCGAGGCGCAGCACGGTGCGCTCGGCCACGTCCAGCAGCTCGAGGTCCCGCGCGGAGCCGCCGGGCACCAGATAGACCGCGGAGTCGGCGGTGACGGCGGAGGTGAGCAGGCCGTTGAGGGGCGCGCTGATCAGCAGGTCGGGGTAGCCGTCGTGGACCAGCTGGCTGGGGTCAAGGGAGGACCCGCCCAGGTTGCCCATGCCCACCGCGTCCAGAGGGCGGGGGCAGACCGCCGTGCCCAGGCCGTCGAAGGTGCTGGGTTCACCCCCGAGGCCCTGGTGGAACTCGTCCACTGCGGTGGGGCCGCCTCCCCAGGGCACCTCGTCGATCAGCTGGTCGCAGTCCTGGTCGATCCCGTCCATCAGCTCGTAGGCGTCGGGGTGTACGAAGTCGTCGCTGTCGTCGCAGTCGTCCCCGCCGTGGCCTTCGTGATCGTAGCCGTCGCCGTCCTGGTCGTAGTCGTTGCTGCCGTTGCAGTCCTGGTCCACGCCGTCGTACCAGATCTCCACGGCGCCAGGGTTGATGTCCGGGTCGCCGTCGTGGCAGTCGTCCCCTCCGAACTCGTGGTTGTCGTAGCCGTCGCCGTCCTTGTCGTAGTCGCTGCCGCCGCTGCAGTCCTGGTCCTCGCCGTCGTACCACTGCTCCACGGCCTCGGGGTGGACCTCCTTGTCCAGGTCATCGCAGTCGCGGCCCCCGTGCTGGTCCGAGGGGTAGCCGTCGTGGTCCTGGTCGTAGTCGTCGTCGCCGGCGCAGTCGCCGTCCACGCCGTCGTACCAGATCTCGTCTGCGCCGGGGTGGATGGCCCCCTCGCTGTCGTCGCAGTCGTCGGGGATGGGGTAGCCATCGCCGTCTTGATCCCGTCCGGGGGGGCGGGTCAGGCAGGCGCAGAGCAACAAGCTGGGGGCGAACAGGGCTAACGAACGCACGGCGGCCTCACGGTGGGACGCCGGGAGTCTACCCCGCTGAGCGTGGGCGTAGGAAGCGACTGTTGGGAAGCTCGGTGAGCAGCACCTTGAGGTGGTCCTTGCCCACCGGCCAGGACAGGCACTTGGACTCGCCGCCCGCGCGGGGAAGCTCCTGGGTGGGCAGCTCGGCGATGGGCCAGCCGCGGGCCATGGCTCGCAGGGAGGTCTGGTACTCGATGGGGAAGCGCTTGACGCTGGTGTCGAGCTCGAGCAGGTCGGCCTTGTGGAAAGCTCGGAAGCCGTTGATGGTGTCGTAGACCCAGGGGCCCTGGTTGAACAGCTTGTTGGCCAGCCAGGTCAGCGCCTGGTTGACCCGGGCGCGGGCCCGGAGCAGCTCGTCGTCCTCTTCGTTGCGGGCGCCGGGCCCGAAGCGGGCCGCGATGGCCAGGCGGGCACCCCCGAGCAGCAGGTCGTCCAGGGGCTCGATGTCGGCTGGATCTTCGTTGCCATCGGGGCTGTAGAAGATCAGCCGCGAGCCGGCGGCCACGTCGGCGGCCACACGGAAGGCGACGCCGCGCCCCGCGATGGGCTGGTCGTAGATGGGGATGCCGCGCTCGTGGAGGAACTCGCGGCTGCCGTCGGTGCTGCCGCCGTCGATGCAGATGGTCTCGACGAAGCGGTCGACGGGGATCTGGTCCCAGAGCTGGCGCAGGCCGTCGATCTCGTCGTAGACCAGGAGCACGAGGGTGGCGTCACGGAGGGTGGGGTCGCTCATGGCAGCAAGTCCTGGTCGTGGAGGAACCGGACGACGTGATCCGCGATCAGCGCATGGCCTGCGGCGTTGGCGTGGCCGGGGTCCTGTGGGAAGTAGAGGGTCTCGGCGGTGCTGGCCCGCTCCATCTCGGCCTGGATGTCCAGGTGGCGCAGCCCGAGCTCATCGGCGGCGATGCGTACCAGGCGGCGGTGCTCGGCGGTGTAGCCCGAGCGCTCGAGGGGGAAGTCGAACAGCGCCAGCTCGGCGCCCTCGCTGGCGGTCAGGGCGCGGAAGGCGCGGATGTTGTCGACGTAGTCTTCGCGGCTGACGCGGTACACGCCATCGTCGCCGCCGTCTGCCCGTTCCTTGGCTTGGATGCGCCAGGTGTCGATCAGGGTGCGCAGCCCCAGGTACATGCGGCTGCGGTACAGCACGCTCTGCTTGAGCAGGCGGGCGTCTTGCTGCAGCAGGGCCTGAGAGGCGTCGGAGTAGGCGGCCTTGCGGGCGTCTTGGACCACGTAGCCGAAGAACACCAGATCGGGGTGGTAGGCGGAGGCCACGGTCTTGTACAGCCAGGTGCCCTGGAACGAGGTGTGCCCCGGTTGGCCTGCGTTGATGATCTCTACGTCGCTGCGGCCCTCGGCGCGCAGGGCCCGCTCGACCATGGCCGGGTAGGTCTGGTCGTCCTCGACGCCCCAGCCGAAGGTGGTGGAGCAGCCCAGGAACATGATCCGGAAGGGGTCGGCTGGGCTGGGGTCGAGGGCGTGCAGTGGGGCGCGCAGGCCCTGGGCGTCGGTGCTGACCATGAAGCTCCCACCGGTCTCGCGGTGGGGAAAAGACTGCTTGGTCAAGCTGGGATCGGTGATCCAGAAGGGCTGGTTGTGCTCGTAGGGCAGATCGAGCTGCGCCTGGGGCCAGCCCAGCGCCCGCGCGCCGATCTCACCGCCCGCCCCCAGGACGACCAGGGGGATCAGGCTGAAGGCGAGCTTGCGGGACAGCTTCACGTCAACACCCGGGATGGGGCCGACAGGGAGCGTATAGGGGACAGGGCGGGGAGGCTACCGGGAGCTCGTGGACTAGTAGTCGTCCGCTGGCGACACGGTGATGGCGGTGTGGTCGGTGATGGTGCCGGAGCTGTGCCACTCGTTGTCCCACGCCGTGGTGTCGTTGATGGTGAAGCTGAACACGCCGTGCTCGGGGGCCTCGAAGACCTTCTCGAGGCCGATGGGGAAGACGGTCTCGATGCCGCCGTCGGTGACGAAGCGGCCGATGAGCATGCCGACGTAGCAGCCCTCGAAGTTGCAGGGCAGGGAGGGGTCGGTGGAGGCCTGCATCAGGTCGCCCTCGGCGTTGATCCACTCGCCGCCTTGCTGCACGCGGTACTGGTCGCTGGCGCTGGCCTGGATGATGGCGCGGTTGCCCTTGCACATGGGGATGCGCTCCTGCCAGCCCTGACCGAGGTCGAGGTACTGGATGAGCTGGTAGTCCAGGGGCGTGTTGCACTCGCCGGCGGTGAGCGTGCGGGGCAGGGAGGACAGCCAGGAGGACCAGGCGCCGGTGTCGCCGCCGCTGGCCATGACCGGCTGGCACAGCTCGGCGTTCTTGGTGGCGACCGTCTCGATGGCCTCGGGGCGCCCCAGCAGCACCGTGTCGAGGTCGTCGACCATGCGGGCGTCGAAGCTGACGATCTCGTCCCTCTGGCCCAGCCACTGCTTCTTGATCTGCTCGAGGGCCACCTGCCGAGCCACGCGGCGCTCGGTGGTGTTCAGCGCCTCGAAGTCAGGGGGGTAGTAGCACTCGCCGCGCCAGCCCGGATCCTTCTTGGTGGCCTCGACCTTGTGCCAGCCCACGGGGGGAGGGGCTTCCTCCTTCTTCTTCTTGCCTTCGGCGACGCCGACGACGAGGATCGAGAGAGCGAGCAGGCTCAGGGTGCGAGACATGGGGTTCCTCCAGGAGACAGGGGCGGTGTGCCCGACGGGG
Organism: uncultured Pseudomonadota bacterium; assembly: GCA_937912125.1. Classification (GTDB taxonomy): domain Bacteria; phylum Myxococcota_A; class UBA796; order UBA796; family JAFGLY01; genus CALDOK01. Next base: position 223 of record CALDOK010000489.1, on the reverse strand, counting down.
GACTGTCCTAGCCGAAAACCATAGGCATTGCATCCTGTTCCGGGTTGTCGCTCCGATCCAACAGCGAGCGCGCCCACCTGGGGCGCGCTGGGTCAGCAGGCCCGAGAGCGTTGGCTCAGGGGCAGCCGGGTGCCGGCTCGTTCCTGCGAACGAGCTGGATCAGATCATCATGTAGGCGATGACCAGGCCGAAGAGCACCAGGGACTCGGGGAAGGCCAGGGCC
>CALDOK010000488.1 GCA_937912125.1 uncultured Pseudomonadota bacterium | reverse complement strand
GTTCGTGTTCGTGTTCGTGTTCGTGTTCGTGTTCGTGTTCGTGTTCGTGTTCGTGGTGGGGGCGGGTGCCTGGACCACTTGGGCTCGCCGCCGTGGGCTGTCGGTGTCCTGGACCTCCCCGACGCTGCTGCGGCCCAGCAGGAAGATGCCGCCCGCGCCCGCGATGACCAGCAGGATGGCCAGCAGGATCGCCACCACGGCCCCGCCCAGGCCCACGAAGATCCATGGGGAGGTCTTGCCCTTGGGAGCGACGGGCTCGGGCTCCGGGCTGTCGGTGTCCTGGACCTCGTCGAGGTTCCAGGCTTCCTCGGTCTCGGGCTCCTGGTCTTCGAGCGCGTGCGCGGCGTCGGGCTCCTGTGGTGCGGGCGCCTGGGTGACCGCGCCCCCCTCGGTGACGGTGCTGCCCACCAGGGGGTCCTCGCTGTCCTGGGGAAAGCGGGTGAGCAGCGCGGGTACACGATCCTCGGCCCAGTGCAGCAGGCGCTCGGTGGACGGGGGCAGGCTGCGGTGCAGCTCGAAGCAGCTGTGCTCCACCTCGCCGGCCGCGGGTCGGTAGGCGGGATCGAACTCCAACATCTGCCGCAGCAGCAGGATCAAGCCCTCGGGCAGGTCCCGGTCGGCCGCGGCGGCCAGGCGCTCGTCCACCAGGGCTCGGTGCTGCTCCTCGAAGGGAGGGCACTGGCCGAAGGCATGACCGGCCACCAGCTCGTACAGCACGACCCCCAGGGAGTAGACGTCCACCTCGGGGCCGTCGTTGGAGAGCTCCCGCTCTTCCTCGTCGAGCATGCGCAGCATGCGCTCGGGGGCGGTGTAGCCCCGGCTGAAGGAGAAGCGGGCGGTGGTGTTGGACTCCCGTGAGGAGAAGTCGGCCTTGGCGATGCCGAAGTCCAGCACCTTGACCTCGCCCTTGGCGGTGAGCTGGATGTTGGGGGGCTTGATGTCCCGGTGAGCGAGCCCCAGGGGCTGTCCATCGGAGCCGCGGGTGGTGGCGGCGGCCTGGAGGGCGGCCGCGCACTCGCCGATGATCTCGAGGGCCGGGCCGGCGGGCACGGGCTCGTCTTCGATCAGCCGGTCCAGGCTGACCCCGGGCACGTACTCCATGATCAACGCCCAGCGAGCGCCCAGCTGGATCAGGCCGTCCACATGCACGATGGCCCGGTGGCGCACCAACCCGAGCACCCGGGCCTCGTCCCGCAGGCGCCGGGCGGCGTCCTCGGCCGCGTCGCCTGGCAGGGTCTCGTGCAGCACCTTGAGGGCCACGGTCTTGCGGAAGCCTCCCGTGGCCAGCATGTCCGCCAGGTAGACCACGCCGAAGCCGCCGCCGCCCAGGCGGTGCTGGATCGAGTAGCGCCTTCCGATCTGCTCTTCCTCGCCCATGCGCGGCTCTCCCGGCTGTGAATCATCGGGGGCACGCTACCATGTTCGCGCTGGCGGGGTGGGCGCGTCGCGGCGGCGCCGTGGTACATCCTCGACATCACGCTGCCGCCCAACGGCGGCCTGGAGGCCTCCATGCAGCTCCTGCTCGCCCTGCTGATCCTCACCACCGCCGCGCGCTCCGACGACCCCGAGCCGAGCCCTGCCCCGGGCGAGCCGGAGGCGTCGGCGCTCGAGACTCCGCAGGAGCCGATGCTCGAGGCCGGTGTGCTCAGCGGCTTCGGCGGGCTCATCGGGGCCCAGGGCGTGCAGATCGAGGCGCCGCCCTACGACGGCCCCCGCCTGACCGTGGGGGTGCCCGAGGTGCGGGGGAGCCTGACGGTGCAGCAGGTCCGCGCCGTGACGCTGATGCACGCCAAGGCTGTGCGCTACTGCTATCAGCGCCGGGTAGCCGAAGGGCTCGATGAGCAGGGCGCGCTCACGGTCCGGTTCGCCATCGAGCCGGACGGCGCTGTCTCGAAGGTGAAGGTTCGAGGCGAGGGGGTCCGAGACGAGCAGGTCCTGGGCTGCGTGCGGGTCCGCTTCGAGCGCATCCTCTTCTCAGAGGCCGCCGACGGTCGAGAGACCCGCGTCACCGTGCCGCTGACCCTCGAGCTGCCCTGAGGATCCAGCGGCTGCTGGCGCTCCTCACCGCCTCGCCGCCACCAAGCCCAGCACCAGCATCACCACCCCCCAGGCCAGGTAGATGGGCTGCAGGATGTGGCCGTAGCCGATCAAGGCGATCTGCACGACGATCCACGCGGTGAGCACCAGCCCCACCAGGGGGTGGCCCCAGCGGGCCCAGCCCTTCTCCATCATCGCCCCCACCGCCACCACCGTGGGCAGCACCCCATTGAGCAGCGCCAGCAGCACCCCGGGGATCAGCCACGACGAGAACGGCGTGCCCGCCAGCTCATCCGCCGACAGGAAGGCGTCGGGCCTCCAGTAGGACAAGATCAGCCCGAAGGCGCCGCCGTAGGCCCCGATGGCCAGCAGGATCTCGAGGGCGATCAGGGCGCGGACCAGGCGCAGGGGCTCATGGGCTGGGGACAAGCTTCCTCCCGGTGGGCGCTGTTCGGCCAGGGACTCCCTATCCTCACGCCCTGGGGCCGACCTTTCAGGCAGACGGGGATCACCCCCCGGGCGATCCCCCGTGGCTCCCCCAAGGGGCCCACGATAGGCCTCAACGCCCTCGAATGCCCATTAAACCCTTGCACCCCGGAGGCCCTCATGCCCCCTGATGCGAGCAGCCCCGTCGGGACGATCAACATCGTCGCCGTTGGTGAGAAGCCTCTGATCCAGCCCATCGACATGGATGGCTTCCGCGAGCACAACCGCGCCAAGCCCAAGGGCCTGGTCGACAAGCTCATGTCCGAGCACGACGCCATCGCCAAGTATCTGCACGACGGCGACTACCTGGGCATCGAGCTCTACGGCACCTGCCGCTGCCCCGTCTCGCTCACCCGCGAGATCGTCCGCCAGGGCATCAAGGATCTCCGCCTGGCCGGCCAGGGCGTACACGAGGCCGACATCCTGCTGGGCGCAGGGGTCATCAAGGAGCTGGACTTCACCTACATCGGCATGGAGGTCTACGGCGTCTCGCCCATCGTGCGGCGGGCCATCGAGTCCGGCCAGGTCACCAACGTGGTCGAGTGGTCCAACGCGGCGCTCACCTGGCGCTTCAAGGCGGCGGCCATGGGCGTGCCCTTCCTGCCCACCCGCGTCATGCTGGGCACCGACACCCTCAAGTACAGCTCCGCCAAGGTCATCGAGTGCCCGTTCACGGGCGAGAAGGTCGCGCTGCTGCCGGCCCTGATCCTCGACACCGGCATCATCCACGTGCACCGCGCCGACAAGTACGGCAACTGCCAGATCGACGGCATCAGCGGCTTCGCGGTGGAGATGGCCCGGGCCAGCAAGAACCTCATCATCTCTGCCGAGGAGATCGTCGACACCGAGGTCATCCGCGCCGCCCCCGACCGCACGCTGATCCCCTATTACCTGGTCGACGCCGTGGTCCATGCCCCCATGGGCTCCCACCCGGGCGAGATGGGCGGCATGTACGAGCGCGACGAAGCCGAGTACCGCAGCTTCATCAAGTCCGCGGCCACTCCCGAGACCACCGCCGAGTTCCTCGACCGCACCATCCACAACGTCCCGAACCACCAGGCCTACCTCGAGCTGTTCGGCGCCGAACACCTCGAGTCCCTGAAGATTGGGAGCTAGACCATGAGCGAGCCCCGCTACAACCCCTCCGAGCTGCTCATCTGCCTGGCCTCGCGCCTGATGGAAGACGACTCCACCGCGTTCATCGGCACCGGCATCCCCATGCTGGCCGCGTCGCTGGCCCAGCGTATGCACGCCCCCAACCTCGTGCCCATCTTCGAGTTCGGCGGCACCGGCGCCATCCTCGAGAAGCTGCCCCTGGCTGTCGGTGACATGCGCACCTACAACAAGGCGCTGCATGCCTCGGGCATCTGCGACATCATGGAGGCCTCCCAGCGCGGCTTCGTGGAGTGGGGCTTTCTGGGCGGCGCCCAGATCGACTGCTACGGCAACCTCAACTCCACGGTCATCGGCCCCCAGGCCCACCCCAAGGTGCGGCTGCCGGGTTCCGGTGGCGCCAACGACGTGGGCTCCGCCTGCTGGCGCACCATCGCCATCATGCGCCACGGCAAGCGCCGCTTCGTGCCACGGTGCGACTTCATCACCACCCCGGGCTTCCTCACCGGCCCCGGCGCCCGCGAAGACGCCGGCCTGCCCCGTGGCACCGGCCCCTACCGGGTGATCTCCAACCTGGCGCTGATGGGCTTCGACGACGAGACCAAGCGCATGATGCTGCTGGCGCTCAACCCCGGGGTCACGGTCGAGCAGGTCCTCGAAGAGACCGGCTTCGACCTGATCGTGCCCGCCGAGATCGGCCGCAACGAAGCGCCGACGGACGAAGAGCTCCGCCTGCTGCGCGACGAGATCGACCCCGACAAGCTCTACATCTAGGGAGCCACCATGGAACGCCTGATCCTCATGGGCGATGAGGCCATCGCCCAGGCCGCCATCGACGCCGGCATCATGGGCGCCTGGGCCTACCCCGGCACGCCCTCCACCGAGATCTTCGAGTATATCGAGGGCCACAAGCCCGCCGATCGCCAGATCTTCACCCAGTGGTCCGCCAACGAGAAGACGGCGTACGAAGAAGCCCTGGGCATGTCCTACGCGGGCGGCCGCTGCATCGTGTCCATGAAGCACGTCGGCCTGAACGTGGCCGCAGACGCCTTCATGAACTCGGCCATCACCGGCGCCAATGGCGGCCTGGTGTGCATCGTGGCTGACGATCCGTCCATGCACTCGTCCCAGAACGAGCAGGACACCCGCTTCTTCGCGCAGTTCGCCCACGTGCCCTGCCTCGAGCCCAGCACCCAGCAGGAAGCCTACGACATGGTCTACCGGGCCCTGTCGTTCTCCGAGGAGATCGAGCTCCCGGTGCTGGTGCGCATCGTCACCCGCCTGGCCCACAGCCGTGCCCCCGTGGTGCCCCAGCCCCGCATCGACCAGCCCCGCCAGCCGCTCATCACCGACAAGAACCGCTTCATCCTGCTGCCGGCCAACGCCCGCCGCCACTGGGCCGCGCTGATCGGTCGCTGGAGCGAGGTCGAGCAGAGCGTCTGGGACCTGGGCCTGGACAAGCTCGAGCTGCGCGGCTCCAAGCTGGGCGTCATCGCCGCGGGCGTGTCCTGGAACTACCTGCAGGAGAACCTCGCCGGCGTCGAGCACGAGATCTCCACCATGAAGGTGGGCGCCTACCCGCTGAACAAGCCCATGCTGGCCCAGCTCTTCGCCCACTGCGATCAGGTGCTGGTGGCCGAGGATGGCTACCCCTTCATCGAGCAGGCCCTTCGTGGCGTGCTCGACACGCCTCCCAAGCCTGTGGTCGGCCGCATCACGGGTCAGCTCCCCCGCACCGGCGAGCTCAGCCCCACCACCCTGCGTCCTGCCCTGGGCCTGCCCGCCCAGCCCACGGCCACCCCGCCCATCGCGAACCTCTCCGGCCGGCCCCCCGCCCTGTGCAAGGGCTGCCCGCACATCACCTCCTACCTGGCCCTGAACAAGGTCATGGCCGAGCACGGCGACGGCGGCCGCGTGCTGTCCGACATCGGCTGCTACACCCTGGGCGCCCTGCCCCCCTACACCGCCATCGACACCTGCGTGGACATGGGCGCCTCGGTCAGCATGGCCATCGGCGCCGCCGCCACCGGCGTGTTCCCGGCGGTGGCGGTCATCGGCGACTCCACCTTCGCCCACTCGGGCATGACCGGCCTGCTGGACGCCGTGCGGGCGAACATCAACATGGTGCTGGTGATCCTCGACAACGACATCACCGCCATGACCGGGCGGCAGGAGTCCGCGCTGGTGGGCAGCCCACTGATCAAGCTGCTGGAGGGCATCGGGGTCGACCCCGAGCACATCCGGGTGGTCAACCCCATCCCCAAGCATCAGGAGGCCATCGAGCAGGTCTTCCGCGAGGAGATCGCCTACACCGGCCTGTCCGTCGTCATCCCCACCCGTCCCTGCATCCAGATCCGGCGCAAGTAGTCGCAAGGAGCACACCATGAGCCTCGACATCATCCTCGCCGGCGTCGGCGGCCAGGGCATCCTGTCCATCGCATTCGTGCTCGACTCAGCGGCGCTGGACGCTGGCTTCGACTTCAAGCAGGCCGAAGTTCACGGCATGTCCCAGCGTGGCGGCGCCGTGCAGTCCCACCTGCGCATGTCCAAAGAGACCATCCACTCCGACCTCATCCCCGATGGCGGGGTGGATCTGGTGCTGGCTGTCGAGCCCCTCGAGTCCCTGCGCTACGCCCACTCCTTGTCGCCGGGCGGCACGGTGGTCACCTCGGCCAACCCGTTCGTGAACATCCCGAGCTACCCCGATCTGGCAGGTATTCATGCGCAGATCGCGGCTCTGCCCCAGCATGTGCTCGTCCCGTCGGCCGGGCTGGCCAAGCACGCAGGCAGCGGCCGGGCCGAGAACATGGTCATGCTGGGTGCCGGGTCGTGGCTCTACCCCTTCGGTGACGAGCTCTGCCTGAAGTACATCGAGCAGATGTTCGCCAAGAAGAGCCAGCGTCTGGTGGACGTGAACCAGAAGGCCTACCGCTACGGTCAGGCGGCCAGCGCCTTCTACCGGCGCGGCCTGGCCGCGGGGCTCGGCTCGGATCAGCTGTTGAAGATCCTGGGCGTGCTCGACCCGGACACCCTGGACGAGGGCACGGCCCCCGCATGGAAGGCTGCGCTGCAGAACTTCCCGACGATGTTGGACGCCGATCTGCCTGTGCATACGGTGCCTGGCACCATGGCCTTCATGCTCGAGCTCATCCGCAATGGAGAGCTGGGGTAGCATCGTCCCCATGGACGAACGCCGTCACATCGGCCTGCTCTACAGCTGGACCTCGAACGAGTACCTGCTGGCCGCCTGGATGATCACCCTGGCCATCGCAGGGATGCTCCTGGCTGCGCTGTGGTTGCTCCGGCTGGTCTGCTTTGGCCGGGGGCCTGGCCGCTGGGCGGCGTCGCTCATGGAGCGACATCGGCAGCGTCGTGGACAGCCCGGCGGTTGGTTCGGCTTCACCCCCACCTACGCCTGGCACCACCTTCAGGTGATCCGCTTCCAGGCGCTGTACCTGGCCTTCGTCGCCTGCACCTGCGGTGTGGGCGTCGTCCTTGGCGCCCCTTTCTACATCCTGTGGTTCTCGCGGGCGCGCTCCGAGGCTTCGGCCGGAGGGTTTCCCCGGCTGCCCATCGTAGGTCGCTGGCAGCCCACACCGCCGGTGACCGCAGGGGCGCGCTGACCCGATCAGCGCTTCTTGCCGGGCCAGGGCCGCTCGCTGCGGCACAGGTAGCGCAGGTCGCCATCGCCGATGAGCCCGCAGTCCTTGCGGCAGAAGCCCCGCATGTCGCTGTCGCCCACGGCCCCACACTCTCCGCGGCACAGGGCGCGCAGGTCACCGTCGCCGATGAGCCCGCAGTCCTTGCGGCAGTAGCTGCGCTGGTCGCTGTCGCCCACGGCCCCGCACTCGGTGCGGCAGTAGCTGCGCAGGTCGCCATCACCGATGAGCCCGCAGTCGGATCGGCAGTAGGCGCGCAGGTCGCTGTCGCCGATGAGCCCGCAGTCGTTGCTCATGGGGGCGGCGGAGGGCTGGGCGTGGGCCCCGGCGCTGCCGGTGAGGTTCGCGCGAGCGTGGACCAGGGGCATCAGCAGCAGGCTGGCGAACAGGGCGAGGACGCGGATCATGAGCGCTCCGGGGCTTGGGCGACGCCCAAGACGTTCAGCGGGTCCATCCCTTCACCCCCGGGGGCGCATTTGTGGGCAAGGGCAGGGGGAGCCAGCCCTGGTGCTGCGGCTCGAGGCCCGCGCACTCGCCCATGCAGGCGCCGGTGTAGGGGTCGTGGACCGTCAGGAATATACGCCGCCCTGCGGCCGGGGGCGGCTGGCTGGCCCAGCCCTGGCAGCGCTCAGCGGAGCCCGCGATGGGGTAGGCGGCCTGCATGGGGCGAGGCAGCAGCAGGATGTCCACCGGCTGCTGGCTGCAGTTGAGCACCAGGCCCTCTGGGCCCGCCTCGGCGTCCAGCCAGTGAGCGAAGTCCAGCAGGTCGCCTTCGTCGGGCAGGCTGGGGTCGCGATCTTGCAGGCCGTGGTGAGACGGCACCGCCCACCAGGCCCAGGCGGCCATGGCGGCCCAGAACAGGCCGGCTCGGAGCCCCGCGGACGGCAGGCGGGCCAGCAGGCGGCTGGCCACCACGGGCCCCAGCAGCGCCAGCGGCACGACAAAGGGCGCTGAGTAGCGCGGGGCCCACTCCACCCAGGCCAGCCCCGCCAGCATGGCCACGGCCGGCAGGCCCAGCGCCGCGGCGCTCGCCAGGCTGCTGCGTCGTCCCCAGGGAGCGGGGATGAGCAGCATGGGCAGGACGACCAGCAGGGCCCACAGGGGCGGGACGTAGCCTCGGGGCCCCATGCGGCCCTGGTTCCAGGCCAGCAGGTGGCGGGCGCAGGCGGTGGTGGTGACCATGCGGCCGTCGCCGCGTGCGCTGTTGCTGTCGGACTCGAGGCAGGCCGCCAGGGGGTGGTCCGGGCCTGTCTTCATCCCCACCATTTCGGCGCTGAGCACATGCTGCTCCTGGACGGCCAGGCCCAGGGGCGTGTGGGGTAGATCCCGCTGGACCCACAGTGCCAGCGCCAGGCCCAGGGCCATGAAGCCGAACAGCAGGGCGGGGGAGGCCCAGCGTCGAGCCCGGAGTCTCGGTGCTGGCGCGAGCAGCCCCAACACGAGGGCGATGGGGACGACCATCCATCCGCGGGGGTCGGTGGCCACCGCGGCGGCCGCCAGGAGCCCACAGGCCGCCGCCGACCAGCGCCAGCCCCAGCGGGCGGTGGCCAGGCCCGCGGCCAGGCACAGCCCCTGGGCGGCCCCCAGGGAGGCATAGGGATTGACCCACACAGCGGCCTGCTGCAGTGGGGTGAAGCCGGCCACCATCAAGGCCGCCGCCGCCGCCGCCCCGCGCCCGCCCAGGGCTCGCCCTGCGATGGCCGCGGCCACCACACACAGGCCCGCCGCGACCCGGGACACCAGCCTTCCGGCCACCACGTAGCCCAGCTTCTGACCGGGCCCGCCCAGCAGGAACATGTACAGGGGGCCTCGCCAGCTGGGGTAGGAGGCGGTGTCGTCGGCCCGCCACAGGGCGTCGGCGCCTTGGAGGTACTGGCCCCAGTCCGAGCCGAAGGGGAAGCCCGGGGCCTCGTGGGCCCACAGCTGCACCAGCAGCACGGCCACCAGGGTCGTGAGGACCCAGGGAAGCTCCGAGCGCCACCCCCTGGCGGAGGCGGCTCGTTGGGCTGCCGAACGGGCTGGCATGGTCTGCTCGACTGGAAGGCGAGCCCTATCCTAGCCCACTGTCGCGCCCCTCGGGAATCAGCCCGCCAGCAAGGACTCCAGGGAGACCGGGTAGAGGTTCAGCAGGCGCTGGATGGTGTGAGGCTCGCGGAACGATCGCACCAGCAGCGTGTGGCTGTGGAGCATGCCGCCTTCGTCGAAGTCCTCGGGGCTGTCGCGCCAGCACTCGTACAGCAGGTTGGCGATGCGCAGCACCCGGGCCCAGGCCTTGATGTCCTCGGGCGGTGCGGGGTCGTGGTGGTGCAGCACGGCGGTGGCCAGGCCCTTTGGAAGGTTCCAGTGGGTGACGATCAGGGAGCCCACTTGGGGATGGAGCAGGTGGAAGATGGGCCTGGCCAGCTGGTCGAAGTCCAGCTCGTCCTGCTGGCTCTGCAGCAGCACCTGGTCCATGCACCAGGCCAGCACCGGCTTGCCGACGTCATGCAGCAGGCCCAGCATGAAGGCGCGATCCGGGTCCCTGCGCATCAGCGAGCTCACCAGGCGGCTGCCCACGGCAGCGCCGATGGAGGCCCTCCACAGCTCGCTCATCAGCGCGGTGTGCCGGCCCCGGTACACGGTCTGCTCCATGGCCGCAGCCAGGATGATGTTGCGCACCTGGCGCACGCCCATGCGCGCGACCGCCTCCGGCAGGCGCGTGATGCCGCGGTCTCGGGGGCGGAACATGGCGGAGTTGGCGGCGGCCAGGAGCCGTCCCGCCAGGAACGGGTCGCGGTGGATCAGCGCGGCCATGTCTTCGGCCGAGCCCTTGGGGTCTTCAGCTTGTCGCAGCACCTGCACGGCGATCTCCGGCAACCGCGGCGGCTCGAAGGCCCCCTGGGCGATCATGGCCGAGACCCGCATCCGCACCTCGCGGGGCAGCTGGCTGGGGTCGACCTTGGCCGGGAGGGGGGGCAGGGGATCCTGGTGGCGAAGCTCGCGCTGGGCTTCGGCAAAGTCGCCGGGGTCGATCTCGTACAGGCCCGTGGCGAGGGCGGAGCCGATGTTCTGGCCGTGGGGCATGGGTGTCGTCATGGGTGTCGAGGCCTCTCTGTGGTACCCATCGGCTCTCGATGGTGGGTTTCGAAGCCAAACTCAGCAAACGCTGAGCGCAAAGGCCCGGCCGCACCGCTCGCGGGGTAGCCGCCAGCGCC
>CALDOK010000487.1 GCA_937912125.1 uncultured Pseudomonadota bacterium | reverse complement strand
GCCGCGGGTCACCACCAGGCCCGGGGGTGAGCGGCACTGAGCGGGTTGGTGGTGACGGCAGGCGCCGCGGGTCACCACCAGGCCCGGGGGTGAGCGGCACTGAGCGGGTTGGTGGTGATGCGGGGCGCGCCACGCTGCGGAGAGGTCTCGCGCCGCGAAGATCACGAAGTCCCAACGAAACGCGCACCTGGGCCGGGCGATAATACTGCCCATGATAGGCAGCTTTTACTGCAGCACCTCCAGCGCACGACTCGTCGAGAAGCTGTCAGGAGCTGTCATGGTGGTTGGCGTGACTCATTGGTGAGTTACGCTTGCCAGGTCCCGAGCACCCCATGCGATCCACCCCCTCCCACCGGCGCAACCTCCTCCCCCACACCCCCGGTGTGGGCGCCCGGGCTGGGCTCGTCGCCCTGGGCCTGCTCACCGTCTGCGCCACTGGGTGCGCACCCCAGCGGGACTGCTCGGTGGTGCTGTGGTGGGTGGGCGACGCCCAGAGCGTGGCCGCGGTGGGGGACTGGAACGGCTGGAACTCCGATCTCGATCTCTTCGAGCCCTACGGTGAGCAGGACAGTCAGCCCGCATGGCGGCTGCAGCTCGATCTCGACCCCGGCGACTACGCCTACCAGCTCGAGGTCGACGGCCAGCTACACAACGATCCCTTCCAGCCCCTGCTGAGCTGGGACCCCTGGACCCGTGAGGAGACCTCCCTGCTGCGGGTGGCCGACTGCGAGCAGCCTGTGCTCGAGCTGGTGCAGGCCCAGGCCACGGCCGCGGGCGAGCTGACGGTCCAGGCCAGCTTCCTGCACGCCGTCGGAGGGTCACGGCTGGACCCCGACAGCGTGCGCGCTCGGCTCACCGACGGCACGCCCCTGGGGGGAACGGCCTGGCCCGCCAAGGGTGACATCCTGCTCAGCCTCGCGGGCCTGCCCGCCGGCAAGCACACGGTGCTGATCGATGCCGACGATCACGACGGCCGGACGGCGAGCCTGCGTGTGCCCCTGTGGGTCGAGGAGCAGCCCTTCTCCTGGGACGACGCGGTGATCTACCAGCTGATCACCGACAGGTTCGCCCGCGGGGATGCCGAAAGCCAGCCGCCCGAGCACGAACCAGCCGCTATCGGCGACCGCATGGGGGGCGACCTGGCGGGGCTCACCGCTGTGATCGAGCGCGGCTACTTCGAGGAGCTCGGGGTCAACGCCCTGTGGATCTCGCCGGTGTACGACAACCCCGAGGGGTCCTGGGTGGGCATGGACGGAGAGCTGTACCAGGCCTACCACGGCTACTGGCCCATCTCCGAAGACGAGATCGAGCCGGCCATGGGCGACGCCGAGGATCTGCGCGCCCTGCTCACGGCGGCCCACGCCCGGGGGATCCGGGTGCTGCTGGACGTGGTGCCCAACCACGTACACAGCCAGCACCCCTGGTACCAGGACCACGCCGACGACTGGTTCCACCTCGAGCCCGACTGCGTCTGCGGCAACTACGACTGCCCCTGGTCCACGGACATCGAGACCTGCTGGTTCACCGAGTACCTGCCGGATCTGGCCCTCGAGGACCCGGCGGTGCTGGCGGCGGTGATGGACTCCACCGTGGCGTGGGCCGAGCGCTTCGACTTTGACGGCTTCCGCATCGACGCGGTGCCCATGATGCCCCGGGCCGCTGTGCGGGACCTGGTCTGGCGGCTGGGCGCCCTCGAGCAGGGTCCCACCGCCTTCTTCACCCTGGGCGAGACCTACACGGGCAGCGACTACGGTGCCATCCGCGAGAACCTGGGCCCCTTCGGCCTGGACGGACAGTTCGAGTTCCCCATCCTCTGGGCCCTGCGCGACCTGATCGCCTGGGGCGGCGGCGACGCGGCCGCCCTCGAGGCCACCATCGCCGCCAGCGAGGCTGCCTGGGACGGCTCGGGCGCCATCATGTCGCCCTTCGTAGGAAACCACGACATGACCCGCTTCCTCTCCGAGGCTGCCGGCGACAACACCGCCCAGGCCTGGGACGACCCACCGCCGGTGCCCACAGATCCGGAGCCCTACCGCAAGCTGCTGATGGCCCAGGCCCTGGTGCTCAGCCTGCCGGGCGCCCCCGTCATCTACTACGGCGACGAGTACGGCCAGCCCGGCGCAGGCGACCCGGACTGCCGCCGCCCCATGCGCTTCGAGCTGAACGACTGGCAGGCATGGACCCTCGAGCGCACCCAGAGCTTGGGCCGAGCCCGGGCCTGCGCCCCCGCCCTGCGCCGGGGCCAGCGCCTGCCCTTGCTGGCCGAGGGGGCCCTGTACGCCCAGCTGCGCGACGCTGACGACGGGGCCCCGGTGATCACCCTGCTCAACGCCTCGGGCGAGGATCGCACGGTCACAGTCAGCCTGCCCGCGCACGTCGCCTTGGACACCACCACCTTCCACGACGTCGTCGAAGCCCAGGAGTCCTGGACCCTCGGCGCCGGTCGCACCCTCACCGCGGAGCTGCCTGCCTGGTCGGCCCGCGTGCTCATCCCCACAACCCTCGGCTGCGAAGGTCCGTCCACATGACCCCACGCGTCCTGGCTCCCCTCCCCTGGCTTCCCTTCCTGCTCGCCCTGCCGCTGCTGGTGGCCGCCCGCTGCGGCCCCGACTGCATCGGCGACGACTGCGACGAGGTGCCCGATCTGCCCTGGGACCCGGGCACCGACACCGGTGCCGACCCCTACGGCTATGGCGACGACACAGGGGATCCCATCGTGGACACCGACGAGCCGCCGGTGGAGATCATCTCGGTCCGGGACTGCACCGTGCGGGTCCGCCACGCCAAGCCCGACCACGTGGGAAGCTTCCAGGTCAGCGGCGAGTTCAACGACTGGACTCCCCAGGACCTGCAGGGGCCCGACGAGGACGGCTACCACTACGCCGACCTGGGTGAACTGGCCCCCGGCGAGTACGCCTACAAGCTGGTGGAAGACGGCAGCTACGAGGGCACCCCCCCGGCCAACGCCTACACCAAGTGGCTGGACGGCGGCGAGAACCGCAACCTGCGGGTGGGCGACTGCACCCTGCCCCTGCTGCAGACCGTGAGCGCCAGCGCCTCGCCCGGGGGACGGGTCACGGCCACCGTGCAGTTCGCTTCGGCCGAGGACGAGGCCGCCATCGACACCGATCGGCTCACCGTCTATGTCGGCGAGCAGACCACCAACGCCACCGTAGACGTCTCCACGGGCGAGATCTCCCTGCAGCTCTCGGGCCTGGCCCCAGGCAAGCACAGCGTGAAGGTCTGGGCCTGGGACGAGTCCGGCCGGGCCGCCGAGAACAACCCCCTGTGGATCCCCCTGTGGGTCGAAGACGAGGCCTGGGACTGGAACGACGCCCTGATCTACTTCGCGTTCACCGACCGCTTCCGCAACGGTGACTGGGGCAACGCCGACGCCTTCGACCCCATCACGGGCCTGACGGAGTGCTCGAACTACAACGGCGGTGACTTCCTGGGCATCATCCACGCCCTGGACGAGGGCTACTTCACCGACATGGGAGTCAACACCATCTGGCTCACCCCGGTCTACGAGAACCCCGAAGGTTCCTACATCGGCATCGACCGCACCAACTACTACTCTGGCTACCACGGCTACTGGCCCGTCAGCCCCGACGGCATCGAGGAGCGCCTGGGCGACTGGGGCGAGGGCACCTACACCTCGGCCGAAGACCGCCTGGCGGAGCTGATCACCAAGGCCCACCAGCAGGGCATCCGGGTGCTGTTCGACCTGGTCCTCAACCACGTTCACGAGGACCACGTCTACGTGGACGAGCACCCCGACTGGTTCGGCGGCGGCTGCATCTGCGGCGAGCCCGGCTGCGACTGGGACGAGCACGCCATCGACTGCTGGTTCATCGACTACCTGCCCGACCTCGACTACAGAAACCACGACGTCGCCATGCGGGTGCTGGACGACACCCTGGCCCTGATCCGCGACTACGACGTGGACGCGGTGCGGGTGGACGCCGCCAAGCACATGGACCACATCGCGATGCGCAGCCTGCGCATGCGCCTGCAGGACGAGGTGGAGCGCGGCGGCGGCGCCGAGATCTACACCGTGGGCGAGACCTTCACCTCGGACCGCGGCCTGATCATGGACTACGTGGCCGACTACGAGCTGCACGGTCAGTTCGACTTTCCGCTCTACTACAGCATCCGCAGCACCTTCATCGACGGCGGATCGTTCACGGATCTCGACGCCTCGGCCGCCGCCAGCGCCTCGAGCTACGGCGACGCCATCATGTCGCCCTTCCTGGGCAACCACGACATCGATCGCTTCGCCTCGGCTTTCACCGGGGCGGGCGGCGACTGCTGGAGCGGCTGGACCGAAGACCCCATGGCCGACGGCGGCAGCACGGTCACCCAGTGGGACCTCATCAACCACCTCAGCATGGCCTTCGCCTTCACCCTCACCCAGCCCGGCGCGCCCCTGATCTACTACGGTGACGAGATCGGCCTGCACGGCTGGGGCGACCCGGACAACCGGCGCATGATGAGCTTCGATCCCTACCTCAGCGCCAACCAGGGCGAGCTGCACAGCCGCGTCGCCGCCATCGGCCGGGCCCGCCAGGGCTCCACCGCATTGCGCCGCGGCGAGCGCGTGCAGCTGTGGGTGGACAGCGACCTCTACGTCTACGCCCGCGACAACGGCGGCGGTGACGTGGCCATCGTCGCCATGAACAAGTCGGGCAGCGCCCGGGCCGAGAACATCGACGTGGCAGGCCTCGGGCTCACCACCGGCCAACACCTGACCGATCTGCTCTCCGGCGCCAACTTCGAGGTCAGCAGCGGCAGCGTGTACATCGGCCTCGACTCCATGCAGTACGCCATCCTGGTGCCCTGATGCATCCCAGCGATCTCCTGCGGAGGTGTTCCATGCTCCAGCTCCTGCTGCTCAGCGCAGCGCTCCCCGCCATGGCCGAGGTGGACCTCGGCTCCTACGGACGCATCCAAGCCAGCACCGACCTCGCCGGCGGTGAGGGCGACGCGGTGGACGTGGTCAGCCACGGCACCCGGCTCGAGAAGGACCCCTACCTCGAGCTGGACGTGGTGTTCAGCCAGGAGCTCGAGGGTGCGGATCGCACGGCCTTGTTCGAGGTGGTGATCACCCCGGCCCTGTCCGGCGAGCTCTTCCACTACGACGGCGAGTGGGACGCCGACCTGGCCCTGCGCAACCTCTACGCCGAGGCCCGGGGCTTCGCGAAGGCGCCGCTGTCGGCCTGGGCCGGCTCCCGCATGTACCGGGGCGACGACGTACATCTGCTCGATTTTTGGCCCCTGGACGAGCTCAACACTGTGGGTGGCGGCATTTTGCTGCAGCCCGAGGGCTGGGACTTCCGCCTGCAGGCCGGGCTCAACCGCCTGACCGCCGACGAGTGGCAGGTGCAGTGGGCCGAGGTGCCCGACGAGGCCGGGGTCGGCACCGAGCGCATCCTCACCATGGACCGCCAGCGCCTGGTCTCGAGCGCCCAGGCCGCACGGCTGCTGCCCTTCGGCGACGGCAACACCTTCCGCATCAAGGCCTACGGCGAGCTGCAGGCTCTGCCCGGCGCCACCCGGGTCGAGGACGACTGGGAGAGCGAGCTCGAGCTGCCCGCCGACTTCGGCTCAGTCCTGGGTGCCCAGCTCTCCGCCTGGGGCTGGGGTCACGACGCCTTCGCCCACCTCTTCCTTCGCTACGCCACCGGGCTCTCCGCCTTCGGCGACCTGACCGTACCCAGCGACGGCATGTCCCTGGACTACACCGTGCGTGACGCCCGGGAGTTCCAGGCCGCCATCAGCGGCAACCACGAAAACGACCGCATGGGTGTTTTGATAGGAGGCTACGTCCGCCGCTTCATGGACGCCGACGGCGTGAGCACCGACGTGGACGACCACTGGGAAGGCGCCATCGCCCTGCGGCCCACCCTGTTCATCAGCGACTTCTCGTCCCTGGGCGTGGAGGTCTCCCAGCAGGTGCTGCGGCCCGACGGGCTCAACCCCCACAGCCGCACCTACGACGTCCCCATGGTCACCAAGCTGGCCGTGCTGCCCGCCCTGCAGCTGGGCCGTGGCTCCCTGGCCCGCCCCCAGATCCGCCTCCAGTACATCCTGACCTACCTCAACGACGACGCCCGCCTGTGGTTCGACACCCGCGACGAGCGCCACCGCTCCAACGTCCAGCACTTCGTGGGCGTGGGGGCCGAGTGGTGGCTGAACTCGAGGAACTACCGATGAACACGCGCTTGCCCCATCGTCCGTACCTGCTGGCGCTGAGCGCCGCGGCCCTGTCGGCCTGCAGCCCCAGCCCCTACACCGAGAACCCCGAGATCACCAACCACGTGGACGACTGGCGGGACCGCACGGTCTACCAGCTGCTCACTGACCGCTTCGACAACGGCGACGGCAGCAACGACTACAACGTCACCCGGGACGACTCGGCCCTGGCCCGCCACCACGGCGGCGACTGGGAGGGGCTCATCGACCGGGTGGACTACCTCGAAGAGCTCGGAGTCGACACCATCTGGATCTCGCCGGTGTTCCGCAACGTGGAAGAGGACGCCGGGGTCTCGAGCTACCACGGCTACTGGCCCCAGAGCTTCCGGGACACCAACCCCCACTTCGGCGACATCGCCAAGCTGCGGGAGCTGGTGGACGTGATGCACCAGCACGACATCGCCGTGGTCTTCGACGTGGTGGTGAACCACATCGGCCAGCTGTTCTACTACGACATCAACATGAACGGGCAGGCCGACATCACCGACTACTACGCCACCGACGGCTCCGGCGGCATGGAGACGGTCACCGAGTGGGACCCGGGCTTCGACCCCGAGGGCATCCAGGCTTGGACCAGCCTGGGCTACGCGGGCCAGGCCCCCATCGAGTGGCTGGACATGCCCGAGATCCACCGGGTGCGCCCCGAGCCCGCCGAGTTCGCCAACCCCGACTGGTACAACCGCATGGGCCGGGTCGAGGACTGGGACGACTTCGATCAGGTCGTGCTGGGCGACTTCCCCGGGGGCCTCAAGGACCTGAAGACCACCAACCCCAACGTGCGCAACGCCCTGATCTCCGTGTGGCAGGAGTGGATCCGCGCCACCAACGTGGACGGCTTCCGCATCGACACGGTCAAGCACGTCGAGGCCGACTTCTGGCCCCAGTTCTGCGGCGCCATCCGCAGCTTCACCGCCGAGATCGGGAAGGAGAACTTCCTGATGTACGGCGAGAGCTTCGACGGCGACGACGCGCTCATCGGCAGCTACACCTTCGACGAGGCGCTGGATTCGGTGGCCTACTTCTCCCAGAAGTACCAGGTCTACGACGACGTCTTCAAGAAC
>CALDOK010000486.1 GCA_937912125.1 uncultured Pseudomonadota bacterium | reverse complement strand
CGGCGTCGAAGTCCAAATCTGGGCGGAAGACGAAGCGCGCTTCGGACTGATCCCCCGTGGTCCGCGAAAACCTCATCTGCCAGCTTGTAGCGCCCGTGAAGCTACCTGCCCACCTCTTCGGCCTGCATCGAATCCGTGCGCAAGCCACTCCGGACGCCGTGGACCATGTCAACCAAGGCTACGGAGCCACCGACACTGGGCTCGAGGCACACGAGTCCCACGTCCATCAGGGTCTGGTCAAGGACGGACCGACTACGCTGCGAGCGAGTAGTCGTGGTGCAGGTCACCAAGGTTGGGCCGAGAGACCAGGTGGGCGCGCCGGCCGCCAAGAGACGTGGGTTCCCCCCGGACACGCGGCTCCTGGGATGCTGGGATGCCCATCAACCCCTGGTGAGGCCGAAACCCATTGTAGTAGAGGTTGAACACCGCCAACGTACGCCGAAGATGGTCATCCGACAGGAAGATGAAGTGTTCCAGGCACTCTCGACGGAGAGTCCCGATGAAGCGTTCGACGTGAGCCTGGGCGTTCGGTGCACCGTACGGGATTGGTATCCCCTGTATGCCGAGTACGCGATGGAGCCAGGCATCGAGCGCACAGCGGTACTTGCGTGGGAGCTCGACACCAGCTCGTGGGTACTGCCCGAAGATGCCGTCGTTGTCGTGAAGCAAGAACCGTGGCACCTCGCCCCATGGAGTGGCCTCCCGAAGCTGTTGCTCGACCCAGCCCAACGTCGGCGACCCCGTCACGGCGAAGTGAACGACCTTGCGGGTGTCCAGAGCCATGACGATCAGGATGTAGCGAGTCGAGAAGTCCCACATCACCTGTGTGGCGAAGTCCATCGTGAAGAATTCGTGGGCGTGGGAGGCCAGGAAACGGCGCCAAGACGACGTCGGTGGCCTACCCGACTCGACCATGTACCGCCTGATCGTGCTTGTGCTGTGGTCCACTCCCAGCTTGATCTTCATCTCGAGCGCGATCCGGTCCTCGCCCCATTCTGGGTGGTCGGTGGAGATGCGCTTGATGAAGGCGATGTGCTGGCGAGGGATTCTTGGACGACCAGGAGAGCCACCTGAACGACGTCTCCAGTAGCGACGGTAGCCTTCGCGATGCCACCGAAGGACGGTCTCGGGCTTGACGATCACCAGTGCGTCCTTCCAGCGCGGCCACTGACGACAGAGCCAGATCCAGACCATGCGATCCCGCCTTCGGAATCGTGGTCGAGCAACCTGGGCGTTGAGCACTTCGACCTGGTGTCGTAGTGCGGCGATCTCGATGAGCAGATCAGCACGCCGTCCGAGAACGGTTCGCAGCGTGGGAACGATCAGAAGAAGGTGCGAGAGCATGATCGACCAGAGCCTCAGGGCCCGTCGATAGTCAACCACGAACGGGGCGTTCCTAATAATCGCGGACGACGCCGGGGCGCTTCGGCGTCAGGTCGAGCCCCTGCAGGGAGAGCCCGCCCCGCACCAGCGCCTCCTGCAGCAGCGCGTCCGCGAGGG
Organism: uncultured Pseudomonadota bacterium; assembly: GCA_937912125.1. Lineage (GTDB taxonomy): Bacteria > Myxococcota_A > UBA796 > UBA796 > JAFGLY01 > CALDOK01. Next base: position 19,006 of record CALDOK010000486.1, on the reverse strand, counting down.
GGTGCGCCGCGCTGTGGCCGGCCAGCGGGATGAGGTGGATGGCGTTCCCCTCGAGGAACGCGAAGGTGTTCCCGTCCGGGAGGAAGTCGGCGACGAACGCGATGCTCGGCCGGCGCACGCGCAGCAGGGGGCGGGCCGAGTCGACGTCCCAGAGCACCACCAGCCCGTCGTCCGCGGCGCTCAACAGCCGGCGCCCGTCCGCAGAGAAGGCCACGCTGTTCACCCAGCGCATGTGGCCCGGGAACTCCGCCAGGAGAACGCCGCTGTCCAGATCCCAGAGCAGCACCCGCCCGTCCTTGCCGGCGGTGGCCAGGCGGTGGCCATCCGGGGAGAAGGCCAGCCCCGTTACCCAGTCGTCGTGTCCCGTGAGCTCCTGCAGGAGCGTGCCGTCGTCGGCGTCCCAGATACGGGCGCGGCCCTCAGCGTCGCCGGTGGCCATGTGCTGCCCGTTTGGCGAGAGCGCCAGGGCCCAGAGCGCCGCCTCGCCGCTCACCAGCGTGCGGCTGCCGCCCGTCTCGAGGTCCAGCAGCGCCACCGTGCCATCCCGGGCGGCGCTGGCCACCCAGCGGCCGGAGGGCGCCACGACCAACCCCCGGATGCCGAGGCGCTGGCCGCTGAAGACGTCGATGAGCGCGCCGCGCTCCAGGTCCCAGGTGCGTACGGTGTGGTCCTGGTGGGCGCTGACGACGACGCGGTCGTCGGGCGTAAGCGCCAGGGCCGCCACAGGGTCTGAGCCTGTGGGGAGGGCGTGGACGATCTCACCGTTGCGCGTGTCGAACACCCGGACGACGCCGTCCTGGCAGGCGGTGACCAGCCAAGGATGGGCACTGGAGATGGCCAGGCCCCGGGCTGGTGGACCCACCACCAGATCCAGGGGCTGGGATGACCGGGTGAAGGACCAGAGGCGAACCGAGCCGTCCAGGCCCGCGGTCGCGAGGCGGCGGCCGTCGGGTGAGAACGCCGTGGCGAGCAGGCCCTCGGGATGAGCCGCCGCGGTCTCCTGCATCCGGGCGGTGGAGCTGTCCCACAGGCGCAGGACACCGTCGTACCCCCCGGCCGCCACGGTGGCGCCGTCAGGCGAGAACACCGCCGCGCTCAGGTGGGCGCCACCGTCCGACAGGACCAGGGGGAGCACCTCGCCGTCGAGATCCCAGATCACGGACCGCTCTCCCGAGCCCGACCCGAGCAGCCTGCGCCCGTCCGGTGAGAACGCCAGGCTGCCCCATGCACCGGCGCTGTCTGGCACCAGGCGCTCGGGCCGTTGCCCGGCGGGATCGAGCAGCGCCACGTCGCCGCCGAGGGAGGCGGCGGCCAGCCTGGCACCCCCGGGGTCGAACGCCAGTGCCCCGATGGGACCAGATCCGGCCTGCAGCGTGCGCAGCGGCTGCCCATCGCGCACCCGCAGGAGGTGGACGAGCCCGTCCTCGTCGGCCGCGGCGATCCGAGCGCTCGCGGGGTCCACCGCGATGGCGCGCAGCCGCCCCGCTCCGGGGCTGGCGACCCACTCGGGGGTGGTGCCGCCCAGGTGCCACCAGGCGATGCGCCCCGTCGGCTCACCCGTGACCAGATGGGTTCCATCCGCCGCCACGGCCAGCAGGCAGGTGCCCGGCGCGCAGGCGTTCAGGTCCATCTCGGGCCGATCCTGCGCGATGTCCCAGACCAGCAGCCGGCCCCCGAGATCCGTCGCGGCCACGGCGTGGCCGTCCGGGGAGAAGGCCACCCGGGGGACGGCTTCGCGGAAGGGCAGCGCCCGCTCCAGCCCCTCCAGGGGGCCCAGCCGGGCCATCTCGACGTGGGAGAGCGCATCGACCCACAGCCGCTCCGCCTCGGGGTGCCGTGCGGCGAACTCGCGGTCGTACTTCGGGCTGGCCGGGTAGGTGGGGTTGGCCTGCAGGGCCGCGGCGCCGTGGGCGCCTGCCGAGAGCGGCTGGTGCTGGACCTGCAATCGATCGGCCTCGCGCAGGTGCGCCTCGGCCACGGTCAGGGAGGCGACGAGTCGCTCCTCACGCTCCCTGTTCAGCGCGACCTGCTCTGACTGGCGCGCCGAGCGTTCGCGGTGCCACGCGACGGTCACCCCCAGCAGCCCCGCCAGGGTGGCCGCGATCGCGAGCAGTCCCGCGACGAACGCGGCGCGGTGGCGGAGATACAGGCGGAGCACCTGCTCCCGTGTGTGGTAGCGGTAGGCCCGCACCCGCCCGCCGGTGAGGTAGGCGTTGACGTCCTCCGCCAGGGCCTTCGCGCTGGGGTAGCGCTGGGCGGGGTCCGGCCGCAAGGCCTTGCGCGCGATGGCGGCGAGCTCCAGCGGCACTCCGGGGCTCACCCGGTCCGCCGGGGGCACCGTGCCGCGGGCTGCCAGGTGCAGGATCGCGGCGGGATCTGGCCCGACGTAGGGGGGGCGGCCCGTCAGGATCTCGTAGAGGACCGCCCCGAGGCCCCAGATGTCCGAGCGCTCGTCCACCTGTGCCGTCTGCCCGCGGGCCTGCTCGGGGCTCATGTAGGCGGGCGTGCCCAGCAGCGATCCGGCGGTGGTGTCCTCGCCCACGCCCCGGAGGACCAGCGGCCGCACCTCCAGAGACGCGACGGACTCTCCGCCCGCCCCGCCCCGCCGCCGCGCGAGCCCCCAGTCCAACAGGATGGTCTCGCCAAAGGCCCCGACCATCACGTTGTGCGGCTTGATGTCGCGGTGGAGGACCCCGCGACTGTGGGCGAAGGCGATGGCGTGGCAGAGGTCCCGGAAGTGGCCGAGCAGCGCCAACCGCTTGGGAAGCTGCCGGCACCGGGCCAGGACCGCCGCCAGATCCTGCCCCTGGATGCGGCGCATGGTGTAGTAGGGCTTGCCGTCGGCGTACCAGCCGAGCTCGTAGACCGGGACGATGGAGGGGTGCTCGAGCTGACCCGTGATGCGCGCCTCGTTCAGCAGCCGGAGCTCGGCCTCCCCGCGCTCACGGTCCGCCTCACCCTGGGGTTGGTCGGGGACGGGGCGGGGCGCGGCCTCCTTCCAGGCCACCTCCCGCTCGAGGAACCGGTCCCAGGCCAGCAGCACCCGGGCCTGCCCGCCGCGGGCGTGCTCACCGCGTATTTCGTAGCGAGGCGGTGCCTGCGGCGGCGGGGGCGCGGGGGGAGGCAGCGGGGCCGGTGGGGGCAGCGCCCGGGTCGGCTCCTCCGGTCCGGGCTCGACGCAAGGTGGGGTGCCGACGGGCACGCCCTGGGCCTGCCCTGGGGGCAGGACGATGGTGTCCGCGTCGAACAACCCGGCCGTCGCCGGCACCCGGCGGGTCAGGGATTCGTGCTCGCCGATCTGCCAGGTCCGGGTGGGCTCCTCGCGGGTTCCTTCCACGGACACATCGCCCAGGGGAGCGGAGAACGGTTGGGTGGCTGGTGAGGGATCCCGGAGCGTGGGGACATCCTCCAGCCCTGTGTCGGGTGCCGTAGCCCCCGCTGCCCCCGCCGGCGATGGTGGGGGCGATCCTATCGGTGCGAGTCGGCGCTCATCCGGCTTCCTGGGAGGGGCCACCATCGGCTCCGAAGGGAATTCACCAGGAAACTAGCCGGACTCCGTCCGAGTGTCCACCGTCGAGGGCGGCCGACCTGGGGCATCCCCGTGGGGCGCCGGTCCCCCCGGGCGGGGCAGGGGTACCCCACCGGGATCGGGGAAAGCCGCGGTTTCCCGGTGACACAGGGTTGGCTCGCCCCTGGCACGGATGTTGCATTTGCCCTGGTCACCCCCCCCAGCCCGAGCCCGCCCATGCCTCTCCCCCTGCTGCTGCTCGCCCTCGCCCAGGTCCACGCCCAGTCCTGCGACGTCGCCTCCACCTCGGCCCTGGTGCACGACGTCTCCCGGGCCGCCCAGGCCGCCTGGGCCGCGAGCGTAGAGGATGCCCTGGGATTCCTCACGGACCAGATGGCCGCGGCCACCGCCAAGGACCAGGCCCACGCCGTGGCCGACCAGGTGCGCCAGGCGCGTGACGAGGGGCGGATCGCGGCGGACGACGCGGCCCGATTGCTGGACGCACTCGGCTACGTCTGGCACCGCGCCGACGAGCTCGACGACGGCTGGGAGGCGCTGGCTGACGGTCGGTTCGGCGACGCGCGGGACCTGGCGCACCAGGTGGCTGACCGGGTGCGCAAGGCCTACGAGCAGGGCTTCCTCACCGAGGCCCAGCGCGACGCCCTGCTGGGCCAGGCCTGGCGTCTCTGGAACATGGCCGACGGGTTGGCCCGAACCGAGTCGCTCATCGCACAGAGCCGCAAGGGCGAGGCGAAGGAGCTGGCCCACGACACCGCCGAGCAGGCGCGCTCCTTCGGGAGCTACAACCAGCTCACCGCCGAGCAGCAGGCGGCGGTGGAGGCCGAGGCTGGCCGGCTGTACACCATGGCCGCCAAGGACGGCACCCAGCCCGCCCGAATGACCTACTACAGCCAGTACGACAACGGCATCAACCCGGGCGGGAGCTGCCAGAACACCTCCGTGGCCATGGTGCTGGAGGCCTACGGCGTCCACGTGCTCCCGGACGAGATCAGCCAGCGCTTCGGGACCCAGTACGCCCAGTCTCCGGAGGGCGTGGCCGACGTGTTCAACACCTACGCCCGCGAAGGGGGCATCCCCCAGCGCATGGTGGCCCACCGGGACGGCACCGTGGCGGGGATGAACAGCCTGTTGGACCAGGGCAAGCCCGTCATCGTCCACGGTTACTTCACCGGCTCCGGGCACGTGGTGGTGGCCACCGGCCGGAGCGCCGACAGCTACACGGTCAACGATCCGGCGGGCGTCTGGAGCCAGCGGTTCAAGGGGGGCTACCACGGCTCCTATGACGGCCGTGGCGTGCGCTACGGCAGCGGCGCCTTCCTGGACGCGGTGGGGACCTGGGACGGGTCCACCTCGGCGCCGCTCTGGTACGGGGAGATCACGACCCCCTGAGCGCTTCCCCCGAGGCCACCTCAGCGCATAGAATAGAGCCCATGCTCCGCACCCTCCTCCTCTCCACGGTGCTGGCCCTCCTGCTCCCGGGCTGTGCCTTCATCTCCCAGGCCGAGCACGACGCGCGGCTGCGACACGATGACAGCGGATCGGCGGACAGCGAGCCCGAGGCGGACACCGACACCGACACCGACACCGACACCGACACCGACACGGACGCCGATGCCGACGCTGACGCCGACGCTGACGCCGACGCCGACGCTGATGGGGACGCCGATGGGGACAGCGACGCCGACGCTGACGCCGACGCTGACGCCGATGGGGACAGCGACGCCGACGCCGACGCCGATGGGGACAGCGACGCCGATGCCGACGCCGACGGGGACAGCGACCCGGACGCCGACGCCGACGGATTCCCTGCGAGCACGGACTGCGATGACGGCGACCCCACCGTGTTCCCGGGCGCCACCGAGCTGTGCGACGCCATCGACCAGGACTGCGATGGCGTCACCGCCGAGGCGGGGCTCGCCACCTTCATCGACTCCGCGGGCGTCGCGACGGACTACAGCGCGACCCTGGGCGCCGGTACGGCCTCCAGCGCTGCGTCCCTGCGGATCAGCAGCGATGGTGTGCTCTACCTCTGCCCCGGCACCTGGTACGCCGATCTGCAGATCACGGCGTCCATCGCCGAGGTCGTCGGCATCGGCGGCGCCGGTGCCGTGACCCTGCAGGGCGATGGCAGCACCGTGGTGATCTCCGCGACGACCGCCGGAGCCAGCGCCACGGTGGAGGGGCTCACCATCACCGGGGGGGATTCCGTCACGGGCGGCGCCATCCGGGCCAACGCAACAGGGCTGGCCCTGGCCGTGCGTGACTGCGTCCTCACCGGCAACGCCGCCACGGCCGGCGGTGGGCTGTACGGCGCGGACGCCGACGTCACCATCACGGGCACCACCCTCGATGGGAACTACGCGTCCCAGCAGGGGGGCGCGCTGCACATCGACGAGGGCACCCTCAACATCGCGGACAGCACGATCACCGGCAACGACTGCGGCGACTACGGTGGCGCCGGGTACATCTTCAGTGCCACCACCTCTTGGGCCGACAGCACGATCCAGGGCAACACCGCCTCCTCCGTCGCCGGAGGGCTGTACGTATTCCTCGGCGACATCAGCATGGACAACGTGACCGTGGCCGAGAACGACTCCCCGTCTGTGGGCGGGCTAGTGCTGGCGGCGGCGGACGCCGAGCTCACCGACTCCCAGGTCAGTGACAACACCACCGTCGAGTACGGGGGCGGGATCTGGGTGGACATGGCCACCCTGGACCTCGTGGACACGGTGGTCTCGGGCAACGTGGCCTCGGGGACCTCGTCCTCCGTGGGCGGAGGCCTGATCTGCTACACCACCTGCCAGATCTCGTGCACCGGCTCCACCACCAACAGCGCCGGGATCTGGGGCAACACCGCCGTGCACGGCGGGGGTGCATTCCTCTACGACGCCACCTGCCAGCTCGTGTCGAACACCTGTGACTGGACCGGCAGCAGCGACAACAGCCCCGACGACGTGTTCACCAACTCCTCCGGCACGGCCTGGTCCAGCTACGGCGACGACGTGACCTTCACCTGCAGCGGTGGGAGCTGCTACTGACTAGCGGATGTCGTGCTTCTTCAAGAGGCGGGCGACGGACTTGCGATCCATGTCGGCGGCGCGGGCGGCGCGGCTCATGTTGCCCCCGTGACGCGCGAGCAGGTCCACCAGGTACTGGCGCTCGAAGGCGTCGATGATCCTTTCTTTGGCGTCCTTGAAGGGCAACTCCGAGACGTCGGGAGCGTCCACCCCGAGCTCGCTGGGGCTGCCCATCGCCGCGGTCGGGCGCGCTGGGACGGCGATCCGCAGGGCCTCGGGCAGGGAATTGAGGGTGATATTGATGCCGTCGCTGAAGGGCAGCGCGCGCTCGATGACGTTGCGCAGCTCGCGCACATTTCCCGGCCAATGGTAGCCAGCGAACAGCTCCTGCACCTCATCGGAGATGGCCTTGATGCCCCGGTTGTGGCTGGCACATCGCAGCAGATGCTCCCCCAGCGGCGGGATGTCCTCGGGGCGCTCGCGCAGGGGGGGCAGGTGCAGCTCCAGCACGGCCAGCCGGTAGTAGAGATCCTCGCGGAAGCGGCCAGCGGCGATGTCCTTGCGCAGATCGCGGTTGGTGGCACAGACCACGCGCACATCGACGGAGCGGGTCTGGCCAGAGCCCACCCGGCGCACCTCGCGCTGCTCCAACACCCGCAGGAGCTTGGGCTGCAGCTCCAGCGGTAGCTCGCCGACCTCGTCGAGGAAGACTGTGCCGCCATGGGCCAGCTCGAAGACCCCCGGGCGGCTGGCCACGGCACCGGTGAAGGCGCCTCGTTCGTGTCCGAACAGCTCGCTCTCCACCAGGTTGGCGGAGACGGCGCTGCAGTCGAAGACCTGGAAGGGGGCGGCGGCGCGGCGGGAGCGGTTGTGCACCGCGCGGCTGACCAGCTCTTTTCCTGTGCCGGTCTCGCCCGTGACCATGACGGTCAACCCGGTGGCCGCCACGCGCTCGATCATCCCGAAGAGGGTGCGCATGGCGAGGGAGGCACCCACCATGTCCTCGAAGAGGCACTCATCCAGGGGCAGGAACTCGATGAACTCGTCGGCCGTGGCGAAGATCAGCTCGGTCTGGCCCACCCGGAAGCGGGTGTCGGGGGTGAGGTAGGCCTCCCGCACCTGGACAGGTCCCGCGAACGTACCGTTTGTGGAGTCGAGATCGCGCAACAGCACCCCGGCCCGGGAGCGCACCACCTCGGCGTGGCACCGCGAGACGGTGTCGTCGTTCAGCACGATGTCGTTGCTGGCCCGGGTGCCGATGCGCACCACGTCGCCGTCAACGAGCCATGAGGCGCCCTCGTCCACCCCCGCGACGCAGGTCAATCGCCCCCGCCGCAGAAGCAGGCGTCGGACCTGACCGATATTGGCCGTGGTGGTGAACTCGCTCATGGGTGGCTCCTCGAGTGTGCCGAAAGCGAGCATCTAACAGGAAGTAGTTCCGGAACGCACCCGTGGAGACGCCCGCTTGTGGTGCCGGCGACGGTGCCTTGAGGCATCCCGCCGTCGGTGCTAACTTCACAGGATATTCTTCGCCCAAGCAGACCCTCCATGCCCGGCTCCGCGCTATTCGCCGCTGTCCTGATCTTAGCCGTCTCGACCGGCCGGGCCGAGACCGCCTGTCAGCAGCCCACGGCCGCGCGCGATCTCCTCGCCCAGGTCGAGATCGCGGAGCAGAGCGCCGGCCGCGATGCCCAGCGCTTCGGCGGCGCCTCGGAGGCCATCGAGGCGCAGCTCCCTTGCGTTGAGCGGATCGTGAACCCGCAGCTCGCGGCGCGGCTCCACCGGGTCGAGGGCCTGCGCGCCTTCGTGGCCGGTGACCGCCAGCGGGCCATCGGTGCCTTCGCGGCCGCCCAGCGGATCGAGCCGGACTTCCGGTTCCCAGAAGCGGTCTTCCCCAGCGCCCACCCCGTGCCCCGGCTCTGGGAGCAGGCTGCCGGGATCCCGCGCGAGGTGGAGCCGGTGGCCGTGCCGGACTCCGCCCTCCTCTGGTTCGACGGCGTCGTCGGCACCGCGCGGCCCACCATGATCCCGGCGGTGGTCCAGCTCCAGGCCCGCGACGGTGCGGTGCTCGCCACCGCCTACGCCTGGCCCGGCGAGCCCCTGCCGGTACCACCGGTGGTCGCCGCTGCGCGGTCGATCCGCATGGATCCCGGCAACACCATCACCGTGCCCAGCGACCACCATGCCCATGTTCCCCTGGCGGTCGGCGCAGGCCTCTCGGCCTTGGCCGCGGCGGGCAGCTACGCCATCGCTTGGGGCGCGGCTCGCGACTACCGCGACAACCCGCACACCGACGCCGAGCTGGATCGGCTCCGCGCGCGGGCGAACTCCCTTGTGTACGTCTCCGTGGGTCTCGGTGCCATGACAGGCGGCCTGGGACTGGGCGCGGCCCTCGCCTGGCCCCGGTAGGGCGTGTGACCGGACAATCCCTGCTCACCCCCGGGCAACGGGTCGGCCAGCACCGGGTCGAGCGCTTGTTGGGCCGGGGCGGGATCGCCGAGGTCTACCTGGTCACGGAGCTGACCTTCGAGGTCCCGCAGGCCCTCAAGGTGATGCTCGACGACGACGAGGACCGGGCGCGGCGGCTGATCCGCGAGGGGCGCGCGCAGTACCTGGTGCAGCACCCCAACGTCGTGCGCGCGCTCGGCTCCCTGACGGTGCTCGGGCGCCACGCCCTGCTCATGGAGTACGTCCAGGGCACCGACCTGCGTCGCTGGCTTCACGCCCAGCGCCTGCGCGGTCTCTGGCCGAGCCGGGAACAAGCCCTGGCGTTGTTCAGGGCCGTGCTGGACGGGGTGGGCGCGGCGCATGCCCGCGGGCTGGTGCACCGCGATCTCAAGCCCGCCAACATCCTGGTGGCCCCGGCCCCCGGCGGGGTGGTGCCCAAGGTCACCGACTTCGGGCTGGTCAAGGACCTGCTGCGGGAGCGCGTGCCCGGTGAGGGGACCGTGGCGGGCACCATCATGGGCACCCAGGGCTACATCGCGCCGGAGCAGATCTGGGCCCTGTCGGAGATCGACGCCCGCGCCGACGTCTACTCCCTGGGCTGCATCCTGTACCTGCTCGTGTGCGGGAAGCCCGCCTTTGGTCTGGACGATCTCTCCACGACCTTCTCGAAGGTGCTCGGCGAGGAGTACACCGACCCGCGCGAGCACGTTCCCGATCTGCCCGAGGGGCTCTGGCTGGCTCTCCGCCACAGCCTGGTGGCCGACCGGCGCCTCCGCATCCCGAGCTGCGAGGCCCTGTGGGAGGTGATCCAGCGTGGGCAACCGGCGCTCGGGGCGCTGGGCCTGGGAGAAGCGGGCGGGCCACGCTCGACTGTGGGAGCCTCACCACCCGCGGACCCGGGGCTCGCTCCGGCCGTCGTGGGTGATGCCACCACGGCGCGGTGGCACACGACCGAGGCCGCGACCGTGGCCATGCCCATGGAGTTCATCGAGCACCTCCTCCCTGCCGCTCCGTCCGAGCCTGGAGCGCCGGAGCCGCCCACCCGGAAGCTGCTCCCGGTCGAGGCCGCCGAGCCCCCGCCGAGCTCGACCCTCCGGCTCCCCGACCCCGCGCCCACGGTCACGGACCCCGTCAGCTCCGCGCCGCCGCCGCCACGGCGGGCTCCCGCGGGTGAACCGACCCCCCTGAACACGCGCGTGGGGCGCCTCGCGCGGCTGGTGCTCGGCGCCCTGCTCCTGGGTGGGGGCCTGGTGATCGGGGTGGGGGTGGGGCTGGTGATCGCGTGGCCCCGGTCGCAGGCGCCCACGCTCACGACGCGGGCCCCCGTGGTGCCGGCCCCCGCATCCGCTCCCCCCATCGCCCCTGTTTCCCCGCTGGCCGCGCCGGAGCCCGAGCTGGTGTTCGTCCCTGCGGAGCCCGTGGTGGAGCCCGAAGCGCTGCCCACGCTCGTCGAAGCCCTCCCCCGCGAGCCGCAGGCTGTCGAGCCCAAGCCGGTCGGAGTGCCCGCGCCGGATATGGCCGCCGCCCCCCTTCCCATGCCTCCGGCCCCGGCCGCGAGGTCCGCTCCGCAGCCGGTGGTGCCCCCCACGGGCCAGGGCGAACGCCCACCGCCGGGCTCTCCTCCGGACGAGCCGGTCGCGGCCAGCGAACCTCCGCCCCCGCCAGTCCCCCCGTCGGAGCCCCCCATGGGGCGGGTGCAGGTCGGGGGTACCGCGCAGCGGGTCTGCCTGCGCGGCCACGCCGACGGGCGGGAGTACTGCGGCGCGCGGCTGCCGGCGGGCAGCTACGATGTGTTGATCATCGTGGACGGTGGCGCCGTCACCGCGGGTACCACCGAGATTTGGCAGGACGCGGTCACCTCCCTGCACTGCGACGAGGCCTTCAAGACCTGCTACTGATGGCGCTGGGGTATGCGTACCCCAGGGGGGGCATCGGAGGGGGGGGCATGCCGATCCGGCGTGCTTCGTCCTTCGCGCGCCGGACGGCAAGAGTAACCAGACTTCCAGCGTTTCTCCGGCGATCAGCGCTCGTCGAGGTGGCTGGCACGGCGTTTGCTTACCCACCCCGCGCTCACCCGAGGTGTCCGCCATGCTGTCGCCAGCCTACGTCCTCGCCTTGCTGCTCACTGGCCCGGCCCTCGCCACCGACGGGCCGTGCGCGCCCTGCGATCCCTCTGGGGGTCTGATCGAGAGCCTGCAGCAGATCGTCCAACCATGGCTCCACCTCCCCGGGTTGCCCCCGGGTGCCCCCGCCGCGACGCCAGCGAACCAGAGCCCGGCTCGAGAGGCCCCCGTCCGTCGGGCCCCCAGCCCGGGCCAGCTCTCCCTGGGCACCCACGCGGCCCACCAGAGCGTGATCGACGCCACCCACCGCCACCGGGAGCAGCGCGAGCGGACCGGGGTGGGGACGCACTACGGCGACGTCGGCTCCTTCCACCGGCTGGGCGAGGACGAGAAGCGCGCCTGGCTCGCCGGGCACACCCGCGACGGCGCCGTGTCCCCGGCGCCCGGGGACCTCACCCGCAGCTCCTGCGTCGAGTGGGCCATGGAGCACGTGCGCGCGTTCTACGAGGCCACCGGCGACTCGGCCACCTGGGAGACCATCGAGCGGCGGGTGCGCGACGAGCGCCTGCAGGGGACCAGCCTGGCGCGCGAGCTGCAGGCCGCGGGCTGGCGCGTCCTCTACCTCAACGCTGACACCGCCTACTCCGGTGTCACCGAGCCCGACGGTGAGCACGTCTACAGCCTGGCCGTGGCCCAGGAGAACGGGACCTACTACGACGTCCCTGTGGACGACACGGTGCTGAACTGGGAACGGAACCCCGCAGCGCTCGCCGAGGTGGAGGCCGCGCCCTTCTTCGTGTACGTGGCCCGCGGCGGCCTGCACGTGGCGGCCGGGGTGGACGGCGCCATCAACGAGCTCGCCCGGGGTGAGAACCCCGACCAGCAGGTGATCTACCAGGACCCGCTGCGCGGCATCATCGGGGTCTACGCCACCGACGTCTACGGCGGCGGCGATGCCGGCCAGCAGAAGGCGCGCCGCATGTGGGGCTCGGGCATGGTGCTGCTCCCACCCGGGACCTGAACCCACACCGTCCCCCTCCGATCCTCCCGCGTCATCCGCGCCTCACCGTCTGCCCCCCGCCTGGCGCGTCGACACCGGCGCTCCAGGCGCGGCCTCGTCGGCCGCCACGATGGTCATGGCCGCGATGGCACCCGAGGACAGCACCGCGGACTGCCCGCCGCCGGGAAAGGTCCAGGCACCCGCCAGCAGCAGGTTCCCGATGGGCGTCTGCTGGGGCATGCGGTGGTTCATGCTCTGCTCGGGGGTGTTGTCCCAGCCGAAGATGGTGCCGCGAGGGTTCAGCGTGAATCCCCACAGCGTGTGGGGCGAGCCGGCCTCCATCACCTCGACGTGCTCGGTGAGCCCGGGCAGGAAGTCGGCCTCTGCCCGGCGCACCAGCTTCCAGGCGACCTCGTCCTTGAGCTCCTGGTAGGCTGCGTGGCTCTCAGCCCAGCGCCACTCTTCCTGCCAGTCGTACATCAGCATCGAGGTCAGGCAGATAGCGTTGTGCCCGGCCGGAGCGTCGGTGGGATCCAGCACGGTGTAGTCAGCGATGGCGTAGGGGGCGCGCTCGACGTCCGAGTCGAAGTAGTACTGGAAGTTCTCGCCCACGTCGGTGGAGTCGGCGATCATCACCTCGTGGGTGGTGCCGAACAGGTCGGTGTAGTCGGCATCGACCCCCAGGCAGACCTGGAAGGCGGGCAGGCCGATCGCGAGGGAGTCCTCGTGGCCCTGGGCGACGCGATCCGGATGGAAGGGGCTGGTGGGGTCGTCCGTGGGCAGGTGCTCGACGCCCACCAGATCCAGCAGGGTGGTCGGGGCGTTGGCGTTCGAGACCACCCAGGGGGCCTCGAAGCAGGCGCCGTCGCGGGTGCGCACGCGGGTGGCGCGGCCGTCCTCGATGTCGATGCCCGTGACCAGGCTGTGGAGCCGGATGCGGCCGCCGTGGTCCTCGACGACCTCGGCCAGGGCGTCGCTGATGGCCTGGGAGCCGCCCTCCACGTAGTAGTAGCCGCCGAAGTGGTAGCTGTTCCACATGACCAGGAAGAACAGGGCGGCCACCTCGTCGGGCTGGGCCCCGGCGAAACCGGCCAGCTGGGTCCAGAGGCTGACGAGGGCGGGATCGGAGATGTAGTCGGCCATGAACTCGGAGAGCGTGGTTCCGTTCATCAGGGACTGCACCAGGAGGAGCTGGTCCATCAGCTCGCGCTCGGTGATCTCTTCGAAGAACGCGGCCGCATCGGCGCCGCCGATGTCCTTGCCCGCGTACTGGTAGGAGATGATCACGCGCATGACCTCGTCCACATCGCGCAGCAGCGCGAACATGGCGGTCAGACCTTCGGCCTCCTCGGGGAACAGCGCCTGGAGCTGGGCCAGATAGGCGTCGGCGTCGGCCGGGATCTCGGCGTCCAGGTCGGGGTACAGCACGCGGTACATGGGGTCGGCCCTGACCAGCGTGAGGCGGTCGTAGATCCCGAGGGCCTGGAAGGTCTGCACGTTCATGCCCAGGGTCCAGCCGGGATCGCCGGGGTGGGGTGTCGGGTCCAGGCCGTCGATGGCGTGCAGCGAGGCCTCGAAGCGGTAGCCCATGCGCTCGAAGTTGCACATGTAGCCCCCCACGTCGTGGTGCTGCTCGAGCACCACGGCCCGGTAGCCCGCGCGGCTCAGGGCCGCGGCCGCCGCCAGCCCACCGCCGCCCGCACCGATGACCACCACGTCGTAGTCGCTGGAGGCCGCGCACTGGCCGTCCGTGGGTGCCGTGTAGGGGTGGCAGCCGAGGCAGGCCGAGGGCTCCGCGAGGTCCAGGCCCGCGTGGCTGTCGCCGTGGCAGCTCCGGCAGTCCTCGTCCTGGTGGGCGAGGGGCCGGGCCAGGGCGCCGTTGGCGCCGTGGCAGGTGGCGCAAGCGTCGGGAGAGTAGCCCGCGTCGTTGTGGACCACGGTGTGGCAGGCCAGGCAGTCCGCGCGTCCCCAGCCGTCGTGGCTGGCGTCCAGCAGGCCCGAGGCCACCCCCGGGGTGGCGGAGCTCACGGCGTCTGGGGGCGCGAGCACGGCGCTGTCTTCTGGGTCTCCTGGGCAAGCGGCGAGGACGAGGGTGAGCAGTGGGAAGATGGCAGCCCGCATCTCATCTCCTGGGTGAGGGTGGCGGGGGCTCCGCGAAGGCATATCTACCGTTCGGACAATAACTGATCCACTTGCAGGCCACACGGGGGTGGGCTCAGGGCGTTCTCCGACGGGTGGGGGAGGGCCCCGCTGCCCCACCCGGGGATGGGGTGTGCCTAGCCCACCCTGTCCGGGGTCTGCCCACCCAGCAGTGTGCCATGCCGTCGAAACACGGCATTATAAGGAACGTATGTTCCTGGCATGAAGTTTGCTTCTTCGGTGGGCGCGCACCTTCGCGACCCATCCCCACCAGAGGAATGTGCCATGAACGCCCCCACCCACGTCATGCTGACCTTCGCCCTGGCCTCCGGCTGCAGCCTCTTCCAGCACGGCTCGGACCACGCAACCCCCGAGCCCTTCGACCTGTACGACGGTCCGGTCCTCGGCGGCATCCAGGGCTTCGTCCTGGACCGTGACGGCCAGCCCATCGCCGACATCCCGGTGACCCTCTCCAACGGCATGGAGACCACCACCGACGACGACGGCGCCTACCGCTTCCCCCAGGTGGAGCCCGACACCTACGTGGTGCGGGTCTCGGTGGTCGAGTACGCCGAGCAGTTCCGCAAGGTCGTGATCGACGACTGGCGGACCCACAACGCCAACTTCGAGCTGTACCCCACCGGCGTGATCTTCGACGTGGACAACACCCGCGGCGGGCTCTTCCAGGAGGGCCGCCTGCTGGTGGACGCGCCCCCCTTCGCCTTCGCCGGCGGTGACAACGTCCAGCTGGCCCTGACCGTGCCCGACCTGCTCGAGACCGGCACCGCCGGCGCCCCCGGCGACTTCCGCGTGGTGGACAGCGACGGTGTGCTGGCCAGCTTCGGCTTCTGGGACATCCGCGTCTTCGAGGACGGTGAGCAGATCAACGTGGCCGACGGCGAGACCGTCACCCTCGAGTACGAGCTGTGGGACGACGACGAGGTCCCCGAGGCCCAGCGCTACCTGCTGAACGACACCATGCCCCTGTGGACCTTCGACGAGGAGGAGGCCGCCTGGGTGCAGATGGACGAGCTGGACATCGACGAGGACGATGAGGGCCGTCGCAGCGTGACCGCCGAGCTGCCCCACTTCTCGCCGTGGAACTGCGACGCGCTGTTCGCCGCCACCTGCGTCGAGGTCTGGGTCGAGGATCAGCTCGGCAACCCCATCGAGGGCGTGGAGGTCAGCCTGACCGGTACCGACTACGTCTCCACCACCTTCACCAACACCGACGAGAACGGCCTGGGCGTGGTCTCGGGCATGCCCAACGGCACGGGCGTGGTCAAGGCCAGCATGATGGTCGGCGACCGCCCCTACAACGAGGTGCTCGAAGGCCTGGATCTGGGCGCGGCCATCAACGCCGGCGATCTCTGCCCGGTCCGCGTGGACATCGTCATCCCCGTCTGCATGGTGGGCGGCGACATCCAGCTGGGCGTCATCAACTCCTTCTCCAAGGACGACCGTGGCGAGGTGGAGGCCACGCGCATCCCGGCGGGTGCGGCCGTGTTCTACAGGCCTGGTGACGAGTTCGGTGCCTGCGCCGATCCCCTGGGTGAGGAGATGGAGCCCGGCGACTGGATCACCCTGGACCCCACCGAGGACCCCACCGAGCTCTACCAGCCCGAAGACAACGAGAACATGGGCGCCGGTGACATCATCCGCATGTCGGATGACGAGGTCGTCATCGACATGACGGTGGAGGAGACCACCGACGGTGACCTGATCTACGTGACCACCGACATCGAGGAGAACGCGCTGACCGACTCTGGCCTGGTGCTGGACGACGGCACCACCCTGGACATCAGGGTGCAGGGGCAGGTGGACGGCCTGCCTGGCTTCGAGGTCGAGAACGCCGTGGAGCTGGCGGACACCCCGGAGCTGCAGGTCGTCGCCGACGGTGGGACCTCCATCCACTTCTCCAAGGACGACGCGCTCACCCTCGAGCTGACCAACAGCGGCGGCACCGGCGACGACCCGCTCTTCGTGATGGTGATGACCGAGGACGACGAACTGCTCCTGGGCAAGTTCGAGGCGGGGGACGATCCTTTCCTGCCCAGCTGGGTCACCGAGCAGATGGCCGACCAAGGCGCAGTGACCGTGTTCAAGCAGAGGGTCACCTACGTCGAGCTGCCCAACGGCTACTACGCCCGCACCACGGCCTTGAACGCCTCGACCGTGGTGACCGAGGCGGACACCCCCTAGGACCGCGGACTGCAGCCCACCACGCGCCGGGGTCCCGCAGGACCCCGGCCACAGCTCGGTCAGAGAGGCCACCATGATGACCACCACGCCATCGCTGCGCTCCGCGTTGCTCACCCTGCTCCTCCCAGCCTGCGCGGGTTCCGCTGACAGCGCCCTGCAGGACACCGCGGCGAGCGAGGTCCGCTGGCAGGACGGCGACGGCGACGGCTACGTGGCGGAGCAGGACTGCGACGACGACGACGCCACCAGCTACCCTGGGGGCACCGAGTACTGTGACGGCGCCGACAACGACTGCGACGGTGTGGTGGACGACGGCGCCCTGGACACCCAGGCCTGGTACTCCGACGACGACGGGGACGGCTTCGGCGACCCGCAGCGCCAGCAACTGGCCTGCCGCCAGCCCAGCGGCTGGGTGGGAGATGATCGCGACTGCGACGACGCCGACCCCAGCGTGCACCCCGAGGCGGAGGAGGCGAGCGACGGCGTCGACAACGACTGCGACGGCGTGGTGGACGGCGGTGGGGAGGACGGAGGCGGCGGCGGCGGGCAGGGCACCTACGGTGGCGCCACCTACGACGTCCTCGACATGCACCTGACCACCGACTGGTGGACCGGCGACGGAGCCGGCGCCGCCGCGGGCACGGCGCTCGCCGGGGGCCGGGATCTCACCGGCGACGGCAGCGACGATCTGCTCGTGGGCGCCCCGGGAGGCTCCACCGGCGGCCAGTTCTACGTCCTGCGTGGGGAGGACCTCTTCGACGCCACCGGCCAGTCCCTGGAGACGGCCAGCCCGGACGGCGGCGTCGGCTGGTCGAGCCCACAGACCGGGGACGCCCTGGGCGCCAGCCTGGCCCTGCTGCGCGACATGGAGGGTGATGGCCTCCCGGACATCGCCGTGGGCTCCCCCGGGATAGACGACGGGGCCGACGACACCGGCATCGTCGTCCTCTGGTTCTCGAGCATCGACGCCTTCTACTACACCAGGACCTCCGCCGCGGGCGCGCAGCTCGGCCCCGTCGCGGGAGCCGGGGACGTGGACGGCGATGGTCTCGGCGACCTGCTGGTGGGCGCGCCGGGCATGAGCTCGACCCAGGCCGGCCAGGGCTTCGCCGAGCTGCTGCGGGGCGACGCCTCCCAGATGGTCACCGTCGGCGCCTATTGGGTCGGCGACTCCCCGTACGACGCTGTCGGCAGTGTCCTCGGTAGCGCGGGGGACCTGGACGGTGACGGGCGGGACGACCTCGTGGTCGCGGGGACCGGCTACCCCGCTGGCGGGGCTGCGGGCGCGGCCTGGCTGTACATGGGGCAGCCTCGCTGGCCCGGCGCCCAGGTGGAGCTCGAGGACGCTGACCACCTGCTCACCGGTGCGTCGGACGGAGAGAGGGCCGGCGCCGCCATCGCGGGCGACGAGGACTTCGACGGCGATGGTTACGACGATCTGGTCATCGCGGCCCCCGGGGGGTCTGGGACCGCAGGGGCCATCTACCTGTGGCGCGGTGACGCCTCCTGGGGCGACACGGGCCGCTACGGCTCGGTGGCCGGCTCCGACGCCACGTTCATCGGTGAGGTTCGCGGGGACGAAGCCGGCGCCTCCGTGGCGCTGCTCGAGGACTTCGACGGGGACGGCGAGGCCGACCTCGCGGTGGGCGCCCCCGGGCACGGTGACACCGACGCCGCGCAGGGGAGCGCCTACCTGCTCCTCGGCGGCCCCGGCGCGTGGTCGGGCAGCCACAGCCTGGCCGACGCGGACATCACCTGGCTCGGGGAGTCCAGCGGCGACCTCCTGGGCTCCGCCGTGGCCACTGCGGGCGACGTGGACGGCGACGGTCGGACCGACCTGCTCCTCGGCGCCCCCGGCTCCGACCACGCGGGCGCTGGTGCCGGTGCGGTCTACCTCGTGCTCGGATTCTGATCTGTCCTGTACCACGATCTTTTCCCGGAATTTCCCACCTGGCGGTCCCTGTCCAGAGCCCCCCTTTCCGATCCACCCAGCCATTCATAGACACCTAGCGACCGAGTCAGGGATGCCGAAGGCACTGCTTGCAGCTTGTCCTCGAGCGGGCGCCAGGTATCAGAAAAACTCGAGAGGTCGGAAAGGGGGCGGTCTCAACCGGTAGCCGTTCGTGGGACAACCCTGGCTACATCCGATGGGCCAGGACACCGGCCCGCTGCATCGACCGCCGTGGACGGCTCGGGGAGCCTGGCCTTTCGGGCGCGGACCCCGTCGGCACGATGCGCGTGGTCAAGGGGCTCGAGAAAGCGGCAGCCAGAGCGCCGTGTGGTTCGACAGAATTCGATCCCAAGCCGACAATGCTGATGATTGGAGATCGGCCTGCCCTGACCGCGGAGCGCCCGTTCCACCGGCTCGACATTGCCGAGAAGGCCGAGGTCCGCCATCCTGGATCCGTGGTTCGGCTCGTCATCCTCCCCACGCACGGCCTCCGCGCGCTTCTCCGTGATCGCGTCGACCTCGCCCTCGAGAATCTCGCCCTCCGTCAGCAGGTCGCCGTCCTCGGGGAGCGGCGCCCGCGGCCCCGCCTGTCGATCACGGATCGACTCTTCTGGGTCTTCCTTCGCCGGCTCTGGTCGCGGTGGGCAGATGTCCTCG
>CALDOK010000485.1 GCA_937912125.1 uncultured Pseudomonadota bacterium | reverse complement strand
AAGTTCCGGGTCACCACTTCACCAACGTCACCACCCCCAACCCCACACCCACGGCTCCCGCCCCCATGGACGCGAACAGCAGGGTGTTGGTGGTGTTGCGCTGGGTGGGCAGTTGGCTGTCGGCCAGCGGATCGTCGGTGTCCATGAACTTGCCGTGGCTGCTCCAGCTCATGCCGTAGAGCACGCCGGAGGCCAGCACGGCCGCGGCGGTGGAGCCGCCCAGAGCGTAGCGGCGGCGCTTGCGGCGCAGCTCATCGATGGGCATGGGGCCGAAGCTGGGCGTGGGGTCGCCGGGCAGCAGGTACAGGGTGCGGTCGATGGCCTCGTCGGCCTCGAAGCTCTGGAGGATGGTGCTGATGCCGGTGGGCCTGGGAGCGCCTCGCACGCCGTCGACGGTGACCCAGCCGCCCAAGGGGGGGATGGTGGGGTCCAGGCTGCCCTCGGCGGAGTCCACCGAGCGTACGTAGAGGTCCACCAGGGGGTGGCCCACGGGGGCCACGTCCTCGGGGATGGTGTAGCCGGGCTGCAAGCGCCGGGCGGCGTGGAACTCGGCCAGGGTGCCGCCTTCGTCGCCCTGGGTGAAGGCGGCCATGGCCATCATGCGGTGGAAGGCCGCGGCGACCTCGGTGGTGACGGGCTCGCCTAGGCAGGGGATGCGATCCAGGGCTTGCTGACGGGCGCGGGTGAGCCCGACCATGTCCATATCCGCGAACGATGCTTCACCCTGGCGTGCCTCGGAGAGGAACCCGGTGAGGGTGGTGGACTCGGAACAGTCCGGCGTCTGAGCAAGGGCGGGCTGCAGGGCGGCGGCGAGGATCAGGGAGAACAGCACCATGGGGTCTCCTTGGTGGGGCTATCGGCACTTCTTGAAGGCGGCGTTGCAGCTCAAGGTGTGGCTCTGGCCGGGGGCCAGGTCGACCTTGCCGGCGACGATGAGATCCGAGCCACCGGGGAACAATGCCTCGATCTTGTAGGAACCGGGGGGGAGATCGCCCGGCGGCCAGGCCTTGCCGCCGCCATCGATGAGGCGCAGCTCGTCGACCTCGCCTTGGACGCTCAGGTGGGCGGGCTCTGGGGACGCGGTGGGCTCGGGAGCAGCGACG
Organism: uncultured Pseudomonadota bacterium; assembly: GCA_937912125.1. GTDB lineage: Bacteria > Myxococcota_A > UBA796 > UBA796 > JAFGLY01 > CALDOK01. The sequence continues at coordinate 57,596 of CALDOK010000485.1, read as the reverse complement.
GCCAGGGGCTCGGGAGCAGCGACGGCCTCGGGCTCGGGCACCGGGGCCGCGATGGCCCTGGGCTGTTCCTTGGCGGCCGCTGGGGGGGCGTCAGGCTCCAGTGTGGTCGAGGCCGGAGGCGCGGTTGGCGTGGCCCGACGCTCAACCTGGGCGCCTGCGGGGGTGGGGCTGGCGTGCGCTGGCTGGACGCTGCTTGGCTCGGGAGCCGCGGCATCGAGGCGCTCTGCGGGCTCGGGCGCGGCGGAGGGGGCCGGCTCGAGTGGAGCTTCCAACTTGGGCGACACCCCGTCGGGCTGGGCCGCTACGGGCTCCGTCTCCGAGACGCCAGGGGGGCGGAGGCCGAACCAGAGCGCGGGTAGCCCTATCGTAGCGCCGATCAGGGCCGCGAGGAGCGGCCGGGGCCAGCGGGCCTTGGCGCTCTGCTCTGGCTCTGGCTCGGTGTCGCTTGGTGGGTCCGTCGTCACGATCTCGGGCACCGCGGTGTGGCGCTGGGGGTGGAGCGGCGTGTCGGCGAGGGTGTCGATCACTCCCGCTGGAGCTGGTGGGTCGGGATCGAGTACCGAGTCGTGGCCAAAGTCGAAGGTCTCGTCGGAGATCTGGAGCGTGCGCAGGGGGATGGGTGTCTCGCGCTCCGCGGGGTTGGGCTGCGAGGCCGCCTGGGCCGTGTCGGTCGGTGCGAACGGGACGGCGTGGACGGGCCTTCGGGCGGGCTGGAGCTCGGGGTCGCTGCCTGAACGCGGCGTGCCTTGGGGGAGCTTGGGCAGATCGTGGAGGATCGTGGCACACGCCGCCGCCATCTCGTGGACGTCCTGGTAGCGGTCGTCCGCACGGTAGCGTGTGGCTTTGCGCACCAGGCGGTGGAGCTCTTCTGGGACCCGCCCGAGCACGTCTTCGTCCTGGGCGGCGGCGAACAGATCCACCGGCAGATCGGCGGTGACGACGGCGTACAGCGTGGCGCCCAGGGCGTAGACGTCGGACCGGCCGTCGACGTCGCGGGCGCTCTGGCGTTGCTCGGGGGCCATGTAGCCCCAGGTGCCCATCACCGAGCCTGTGCGCGTGAGGCTGGAGGTGTTGAGCAGATCTTGCACATGGGCGATGCCGAAGTCGGTGACCTTGGGCTGGCCCTCGGCGGTGAGCATGATGTTCTGGGGCTTGATGTCCCGGTGGATCACCCCGGCGGCGTGGGCCGCCCCCATGGCGTCGAGCACGGGAACCAGGTGCTCGAGGGCCAGGCGCGACGGCATTCGCCCGTGGGTGGTCACCCAGTCCCAGAGCGTGCCGCCGGTGACCAGCTCCATGACCATGAAGAAGCGGTCGGACTCCTGGATCACGTCGGTGACGGAGACGATGTTGGGGTGGGCCAGCCGCGCCATGGTGCGCGCTTCGTTCTCGAAGCGCTTGCGCAGGGAGGCCCTCCGCGCGACCTGGGGTGAGAGGATCTTGATGGCGCGCTCGACTCTGAGTCGGGAGTCCCACGCCTTGTACACGACGGCCATGCCACCCTGTCCCAGGATCTCCTGGAGCTGGTAGCGACCGTTGTCGAGGCTGGCGAGGTTCTCGGGCATCGTCCCCGGGGGCATTGAACTCAGCGCAGAGGCGGCTTCTCAGGGAGCCTTATCACGCTGGTGGAGGCGAATCCGCAGGGTTGGGTAGGACCCCCCCCTCACCACCGCCCAAACCCCGGCCGCTCGCCGGCCTTGTACTCGGCCAGCCGGCGGGAGGTGCCGGGGGAGAGGTCGCTTGGGAGCGCGGCCAGGGGGAACCACCTCAGCTCGGCGATCTCCCAGTCGTGCTCTCCGCTGACCTCGAGCTCGTTGCAGATGAACACAGCCACATGGTCGGTGCGGCGGTTCCAGAAGTTGGAGTAGACGCCCAGCAGGGTCACGGGGCCCAGGGTGGCGCCGACCTCTTCGAGGGCCTCGCGCCGCGCTGCCTGCTCGAGGGTCTCGCCGCGGTCTGCACCGCCGCCGGGCATGTGCCAGTCGGGGCGGTAGGTGTGCTTGACCAACAACACCTGGCCGTCGCGCTCGATCAGCACTCGCACGCCCGCGCTCTGGGGCCGGGTGATCCACCACCAGGCCCGGAGGCTCATGTAGCCGAAGCGATGCAGGGGGTTCATGCAGGCCTCCCGAGGGTGCAGGGGGGCGGACTAACCAGGCGAGGTGAGCTGGCCCCTCCGAACCCTGGAAACCATGGGCCCAGCTCCGCCCATCGGTTACCTGCGGCCCTCGCCGCAGCCCCCCAACGGGAGGTCCCCATGCTCGACCGTCGCTTCCTCGCCGAGAGCCCCGACAAGGTCCTCGAGACCCTCGCCCGCCGCCACGCCGGCGACGACGCTCTGGCCATGGTGCAGCGCTTCGCGTCCATCGAGGACGAGCGCAAGGCCGCCACCCGCGAGCTGGACTCGATCCGTCAGATGCGCAACGCCAACTCGAAGGCCATCGGTCTGCTCTACCGCGAAGGCAAGCGCGACGAAGCCGACGCCATGAAGGAAGAGGTCCGGCTGGCCGCCGACCGCATGAAGGAGCTCGAGCAGCTGCAGGGCCGGCTGGAGTCCGAGTCCGAGGCGATCCTGCTGGCTCTGCCCAACCACCTGGATGCGCGCGTGCCGCCGGGCAAGGGCGACGATGACGCCGTGGAGATCAGCCGCTGGGGCACCCCCCGCAGCTTCGACTTCGAGCCTGTGGCCCACGACGACCTGGCCACGGCCCTGGGCATCCTGGACACCGAGCGGGCTGCCCGCATGGTGGGCGCCCGCTTCGCGATGCTCCGCGGCGCCGGTGCCGCCATGGAGCGCGGCTTGATCAACTTCTTCCTGCAGCTGCACACCACGGAACACGGCTACACCGAGGTGATGGTGCCCTACATGGTGTGGGGCTCCGCGCTGCAGGGCACGGGCCAGCTGCCCAAGTTCGAGGCCGACCTCTTCAAGATCGAGGGCAAGGTCAACGGCTCTGACGCCTACCTGGTCCCCACCGCCGAGGTGCCGGTCACCAACCTGCACCGGGAAGAGACGGTCGCCCTCGAGCAGCTGCCCATCAAGTATGCCTGCTTCACCCCATGCTTCCGCTCCGAGGCGGGGTCGTATGGTCGCGACACCAAGGGGCTCATCCGCCAGCACCAGTTCCACAAGGTCGAGATGGTGCAGATCACCACCGCCGAGAACTCCGCGCAGGCCCACCTCGACTTGGTCTCCCACGCCGAGCGCTGCCTGCAGCTGCTGGGGCTCCCCTACCGCAAGGTGGAGATCGCCGGCGGCGACGCTTCGGCCGCGGCGGCCTACCAGATCGATCTCGAGGTCTGGGTGCCCAGCCAGGGCAAGTACCGTGAGATCTCGTCCTGCTCGAACTTCTGGGACTACCAGGCCCGCCGCATGGGCCTGCGTCACCGCAAGGCCGAGGGCAAGGGCACCAGCTTCTGCCACACCATCAATGGCTCCGGCCTGGCGGTGGGGCGCACCCTGGTGGCGGTGCTCGAGAACTACCAGCAGGCCGATGGCAGCGTGATCGTACCCGAAGTTTTGCGTCCCTTCCTCGGGGGCCTTGACCGCATCGAGGCCAAGCAATAATAGGCGCCGGCTGTTGCCGGGCGGCGCTTTCGAGCGCAGCAGGCTAATCGGCCGCCCCGGAGGTGTGGCCGAGTGGTTGAAGGCAGCGGTCTTGAAAACCGCCGTAGGGAGACCTACCGTGGGTTCGAATCCCACCGCCTCCGCCCGTTGCGGCGCCGAATTCTTTGTATTAGGAGACGTGACCGAGAGGCTGAAGGTACTCGCTTGCTAAGCGAGCATAGGGTTAAAACGCTCTATCGAGGGTTCGAATCCCTCCGTCTCCGCCCCCCACTTTTATATTTGAATTTTGACCTTGATGCGCCGTTAGCTCAATTGGATAGAGCACCTGACTACGGATCAGGAGGTTTGGGGTTCGATTCCTCAACGGCGCGCCATCTAAGCCCCGTTCCTTCATGGAGCGGGGCTTTTTTGGTCTGGGCTTTTTGGTCTGGGCTTTTTGCTGGAGGGCCTAGGGCCTTGGGGCTCGGGCTTCTTGGCTTCTGGGGTCGCGCGCCCCCCGCTCAGGGCTCGTAGATGGCGTCGGCCACCTTTACGTTCAGCAGCACCTGCACGGCCTCGATGTAGTTGGCCAGGGTGTACTTTTCGCCGTCCTGGTTGCTCGAGGCGAACACCAGGCCCACGGCGCCCACGCTGCGGGGCTTGCGCGCGTTGAGCGGGTTGGCGGCGCCGAGGGTGCTCGGCTGGGAGTGCTTGCCGACCTCTGTGGTGACCATCAGGGAGCCCGAGTCGCCTCCCACGGTGAGCATCTTGGCGACGATCTGGCACTCGAACAGGCAGGGGCCGCCGTCGAAGGTCACATAGAAGGAGCCCAGGACATGGGAGACCTCGCCGTTTTTGCGCACGTCCAGTCCGGCCCCCCGCTTGGAGACGCCCAGGCCTGGTGCGATGTGGTACCAGTGGCGCCACTCCGTCAGACGCCCCAGCTCCAGGATCATGTCGCTGACCAGCGGCTGGGTGTCGAGCGGATCGAGGCCGAGCTTCCACACGTTCTGGTTGTCGATGGCTGCGATGGCGGCGTCGACGTAGTTGATCGCCGAGGGGCTGTCGCTGATGGGCACCCACTGCGACAGCGTGGCGATCTGGTTGGTCTCCCACAGCGCCGAGTCGACGTAGGACGGCTGGCAGATGACGTCCCCTACGGTGCCGCTGAAGTCCATCTGGACCATGACGTGGGCGTTGCTGAGGGCGTACCAGCGCCGTCGGCCACCCAGGAACGCCTCCCGATAGGCCCGGCAGGCCAGTGTACCGCTCTCCTTGTTCTCGTCGCCGGTGACAGGGTCGATGTGCACCCCGCTGATGCTCACACCGCCGGGGGCGGGGCGGTACTTCTCGCTCTTGGGAGAGAACCCCCCGACCTCGATGACGTCGGTGGGTGCGTCGTCGAGCTCGGCGATGAACTCCGGGATCCGTCGCCGCTCGTCCAGCTGCTCTTCCGGTAGCTTCCTCACCACGAAGAAGGTGATGCAGGCCTCACTGGTCTCTTTGCCACCTCGCACCTTACGGCCGTAGGCGACGCCGACCAGCGCGGGATCCCGCTTTCTGAAGCGCTGCAGCAGGTCGGTGGCGCTCACCCCGAGACGCTGTTCGAGGTCGCGGATCTTTCTTGGATCGAGGCTCAGTCCCTTCATGGGTGCTCTCCTTCATGGTCTGTGGCGATGGGCTGGGGTGCGGCAGCGTCGACGAACTGCTCTGGCTGATTCTCCGTGGCCGGGATCTCGGCTGGATCGGCCATCGGCAGGATGATGTGGAACGCGAGGCCCGGCCCGCTCTTGGGGATGCCCGGCTCGATCAGGCCGTTGTACCTGAGCAGGTGCAGACGGGTGAGGGTCAGGCCGATGCCGAAGCCACGGTAGCTGCCCTCGCGGATCGGCTTCTTGTCGGTGCTCGCACCACGCCACTCCACCATCGAGGTGAGGTTGCGGATGGTCTCGATGGCTCGATCCCGCTCGGGACCGCTGACCCCATGATCGCGGATGGTCAGCTGGTAGAACCACGGACTGCGTCGCTCACCGCGGAGGGTCAGGGGCGCATGGGAGGCGTGGAGGATGCCATTGGTCAGCACGTTGGCCAGCGCCGTGATGTGGCCCTGCTCGACCCACACCTGCCCCTGGGCGAGCTGGATCTCGGGGGGGAGGAGTTCGATCCCGTGTTCGCTCACTGTGGCTGTGGTCTCTTCCATCGCCTCGGCCACCAGGTCCTCGATGGAGCGAGGAGCGAGGGTCTCTTTGGCCGCCAGGGAGCGGGCGAGGCCGCGGGTCATGTCGATGATGCGCTTGGTGGCTGCTCGCTGCTCCTCGATGACCTCCGCCAGCGTGGCCGAGGCCTGCTCGGGGAGCTGGTCCTTCAACTCTTCGTGCAGATCCTCGAGGTCCATCGTGGTGAGGCTGAGGGCCGAGACGGGGCTGGCGAGGCTGTGGCTGAAGCTCGACACGGTGAGCCCCTGGGCCAGCAGTGCGCAGGAGTTCTGGATGACCTGGCGCTCGCGGTTGCGCAGGGCCAGCTCTCGCTGCAGCTTGGCCTCGGTTTGCTGGCTCTTGTCCAGGGACCTGGCTTCCCGCGAGACGAACGCCATCATCAGCTGCATGATCACGGCGACGACGACTTGGACCCCGAGCGCGCCGATGAGCAGCGATGGGCGCTCTTGCGCGACATCGACCACACCGCCGCCGCGCAGCAGGTCGTGGGCCAGCAGGAGCAGGTCGAATGTGGGGAACATCAGCCCGTAGATGAGCCGAATCCGGTTCGAGGACGTCAGCCACGCGTCGTGGAGCGCCCAGCCGCAGAGCAGCAGGACCGCCGGGAACCAGACGTAGGGCACGGACTCCCAGCAGAGCCAGGTGAGCCACCACAGCTGCAGCAGGCTCTGGGCGACGAAGGCATAGAAGAAACCTCGGCGATTGCGGCTGCGAATGAGCCGCTGGCACAGCAGCAGGGCGGGCAGGTGGGCGATGGACAGCACCCAGACGGGAAGCAGGCCTCGTGACCAAGGGAGGGCGAGGTCGGAGAACCAGGCGTTCATCCCCAGCGCGAGCAGGGTCACCGCCAGCGTGAACGCCCAGGTCTGAAGCACGGTGGTGGTCTGGTAGGTCTCGAGACCGAGCTTGTAGCGATGGGGATCGTCGAAGAGTGGGTGGGGCCAGCCGGGCTGTGGGCTGGTGGTCACCGCGCTGGCGGGAGTTTCAGCCACGATGGGCTCCAAACCCGAGCGCGCTTTGGGTGAACAGCCCACGATCGACAAAGGGCGGGAAGTCGGGCCAGGCGGCCCGGGTCTGGGCCCTGGCTTGCTCCAGCAGGGCTGGCCAGCGTGGGTCTCCGGGGTCTTCGACCACCTCGCGCTGGAGCTGCCAGGTGCGTCCCAGCTCGAACCCCCAGCCCTCGACAGCGGTCAGGCGACCCTCGGCTTGGAAGCTGCGATCGGTGGAGAGCCACAGTGGCAGGGCGTAGATGCGGCCCTGTTCTCCCGAGATGCGATCGATGCGCAGCGGGTCGTCCCTTCCGAGCCCTTGGCCCCCGGTCATGAGCCCGAGGATCTGCAGGAGCCGCAGGGACGCACGAGTGCTGTCGTGTGCGGGAGAGGGGAACCACCGATACAGCGCATCCACGACGCAGCCGGTCATGAGCGCGGGGAGCGCGGGGCGTGCGTCGGGATGGATCGGGTCGTAGAAGCGCTGGTAGCTGCGGCCTTGCTCGACGTCGAGCACCGCGTCAGCCAGGTTGTCGGCCATGTCCACCGCGATCTGCAGCCCGTCGAGCAGGATGCCGCACTGCTGCGCGACCCGACCGTCCACTCCCAGCCCCAGCGCCAAGCGGTAGACCTGGAGGCCGTGGGACAGCCCTCCCCCGACATCCAGGTACTGCCGATCGGTGGCGTCGGCGGCGGCCTTGATCAGCGCGACGGCGTCGGGTGGCAGCCGCTCACCGTACAGGCGAGCGACCCCGGGGCTGAAGAAGGAGCCGCTCCTGCCAGCGAGGCTCATCGGTGTCTGGCAGCTAGAACGGGAACGGCGTGGGGGCTGTGCCTTCCTCGCCGTACATCACGTTGGTCTGTTCGATGGCCACGACGAAGTCGGCTACCCAGGCGTCGGCCTCGGGCTCGTCGTCGCCCGTGAGCAGCATGGCGACGGCCTTGGCCTTGGCCTGATCGACGGTGATCTCGCCCGTGGTGGCGTCGGGGTGGCAGACGTGGTTGTTGAGCCACTGCAGCGCGTCCCACATGGTGTCGGGGTATTCGCGCGCGGACGTGGCGAAGCTGGGCGTGGTCCCCAGCGAGCCGCCTGGGTTGACCGCGATGCCCGTGTACTCCTTGACCTTGCGGATGTCCTGAGCGATTTCCTTGACTGGATCGAGCTTCTTCTGGCTCATGGGTGCTCCTTCTCACGGTGCTTCGAGGGTGAACTCTCGTCAGGCCGGCTGCCCTTCGCTTGCCCCCGACTACAGGGAGGGTGAGTATAGAGCAGTCGGTTCGCTACCTCAAGCAGCCCACCTCCGGGTACGCGCCCCGGGACTCACCATGACCAACGCCCCTGAGATCTTCGCAGACGCCCGGATCCTCATCATCGATGATCGGGTCATCAACGTGCGCCTGCTGGAGCGGATCCTGAAGCGCGCGGGCTATCGCGAGTGCACCAGCACGACCGACTCCAGCGCGGCCATCGGGCTGTTCGAGCGCCACCAGCCCGATCTGGTGCTGCTCGACCTGATCATGCCCCCCCCCGATGGCCACCAGATCATGGCGCAGCTCCGGCAGCGCATCGCAGCCGACGACTTCCTTCCGATCCTGGTGCTCACCTCCGATCTGAGCCTCGCGGCCAAGGAGCGGGCTCTCTCCGGTGGCGCCAAGGACTTCCTCACCAAGCCCTTCGAGGAGTCCGAGGTCCTGCTGCGCATCCACAACTTGCTGCAGGCCCGCCACCTGCACCGCCAGATCCGGCGCCACAACCTCGAGCTGGAGGATCGGGTCCGCGCCCGAACCCGGGATCTCGAGGAAGCCCACGCCGAGATCCTCGAGCGCCTCGCGCTCGCCGCCGAATACCGCGATGACGACACGGGCGAGCACACCCAGCGTGTGGGTCACGTCGCGCAGGCCTTGGCCGAGCGACTGGGGGCGCCCGCCGAGGTCTCCGCCCTCATCATGCGCGCCGCGCCCTTGCACGATCTCGGCAAGGTGGGCATCCCCGACGGCATCCTGCTCAAGCCCGGGCCGCTGACGGACGCCGAGTGGGCACAGATGAAGACCCACACCACCATCGGCGCCTCCATCCTGGCCGACGGCAAGCACCCGCTGCTGCGGCTAGCGGAGTCCATCGCCGCCAGCCACCACGAGAGCTGGGACGGCAATGGCTACCCCGTGGGCCTGGCGGGCGAGGCCATCCCGCTGCCGGGACGTATCTGCGCTGTCGCCGATGTGTTCGACGCCCTGACCCACGAGCGGCCCTACAAGCATGCCTGGTCCCGCGATGAAGCCCTCCAGGAGATCAAGGCACAGAGCGGCCGCAAGTTCGACCCAGCGGTTGTTCTAGCCTTCGTCGCCCTGGTCGAGGGCGGCGCGCTCTGAAGCGCGACGGCCCCGCCGAAGCGGGGCCGTGGAACGTGGCGAGGTCGAGCTACTCGATGACGCCGAACTTCTTGCCGACCTCGGTGAAGGCCGCGACGGTGTAGTCGATCTGCTCGAAGCTGTGGGCGGCGGAGAGCTGCACGCGGATGCGGGCCTTCTCGCGGGGGACCACGGGGAAGCTGAAGCCGATCACGTAGATGCCCTTCTCGAGCAGGGCGTCAGCCATCTGGGAGGCCAGGCGCGCGTCGTAGAGCATGACGGGGACGATGGCGTGGCCGGCGCCGGCCAGGGTGAAGCCCGCGGCCTCCATGCCCGCGCGGAAGCGCGCGGCGTTGCCCTGCAGCTTCTCGACCAGCTCGGTGGACTCGGTGAGCAGGTCGACCACGGCGATGGTGGTGCCGGTGACGACGGGCGCGAGGGTGTTGGAGAAGAGGTAGGGACGGCTGCGCTGCCGCAGCAGATCGACGATCTCCTTGCGCGCGGCGGTCACGCCACCGGAGGCGCCGCCCAGGGCCTTGCCGAAGGTGGTGGTGATGATGTCGATGCGGCCCATGACGCCGTTGTGCTCGTGGGAGCCGCGGCCGGTCTTGCCGACGAAGCCGGTGGCGTGGGAGTCGTCGACCATGACCATGGCGTCGTACTTGTCGGCAAGGTCGCAGACGCCGGCCAGGTTGGCGATGATCCCGTCCATGGAGAACACGCCGTCGGTGACGATGAGCTTGTGGCGAGCGCCGTCGGCGTCGGCCTTCTTCAGCTGCTCTTCGAGGCCGGCCATGTCGTTGTTGCCGTAGCGGTAGCGCATGGCCTTGCACAGGCGCACGCCATCGATGATGGAGGCGTGGTTCAGCGAGTCGCTGATGATGGCGTCTTCCTTGCCCAGCAGGGTCTCGAACAGGCCGCCGTTGGCGTCGAAGCAGCTCGAGTACAGGATGGCGTCTTCGGTGCCGAGGAAGGCCGAGATCTTGGCCTCGAGCTCCTTGTGGATGTCGAGGGTGCCGCAGATGAAGCGGACCGAAGACATGCCGAAGGCGTACTTCTCGAGGGTGTCATGGGCCGCCTGGACCAGGCGGGGGTCGTTGGCCAGGCCGAGGTAGTTGTTGGCGCAGAAGTTGAGCACTTCACCGCTGCCCACGCCGATGCTGGTGGACTGGGGGGTGAGGATGACGCGCTCGGCCTTGTGGGTGCCGGCTTCGTCGATGCCCTTGAGCTCGTTCTGGAGGTGAGACTTGATCTTGTCGCCGTACATGGGATCTCCCGGAAATGACGATTGAGTTGTGATTGAAACGAAGGTGGCGGCGGCGCTGAGCTGCGACGGCACGTCGTCAGCTCGAACGACGCCGAGAGAGGCGGCCGAAGGCCCGCCTCTCTCAGAACTCGAGGACGACCTTGCCGCAGTTTCCGGATTCCATGAGCTGGAAGCCCTTCTCGTACTCGGCGAAGGGGAACTTGTGGGTGATGACGGGATCGAGGTTGAGGTTCCCGGACGCGAACAGGCCCTGCATCTTGTACCAGGTGTGCCAGAGCTTGCGGCCGGTGACGCCGTGGATGTGGCGGGACTTGAAGACCACGTCCTTGGCCATGTTCACTTCGATGGGCTTGTTGCCGGTGCCCAACAGCACGATGTCGCCGCCCATGCGCAGGCAGTCCATGCCGTTCTGGAAGGCCGCGGGGTTGCCACTGAGCTCGAGCACCACATCGACGCCCTTGCCCTTGGTGTGGTCCATGATGTACTCGACCGGGTCCGTCTCGGTGCCCTTGATGACATGGTGAGCGCCGCACTCGGCGGCCTTGTCCAGGCGGTACTGGTTGCGGCGGCCGACGGCGTAGACCTCGGCGGCGCCGATGGCCCGGCACACGGCCACGGCCATCATGCCGATGGGGCCGACGCCGTAGATGGCGACCTTCTGGCCGACGCAGTCGGCGGCGAAGACGGTGTGGATGGCGTTGCCCAGGGGATCCTGGATGGAGCCCAGCTCCCAGGGGAGGTCCTTGTCGTTGAGCCAGATGTTCTGCTCGGGGTGCACTACGTACTCGGCGAAGCAGCCGTCCATGTCGTAGCCGATGCCCTTCCAGGACTCGCAGACGTGGCCGTCGCCCATGCGGCAGTTGCGGCAGAAGCCGCAGGTGATGTGGCCTTCGCCGGTGACGTTGTCGCCGACCTTGACGTGACGCACGCCGGGCCCCGTGGCGATGACTTCGCCGGCGAACTCGTGGCCGATGACGCAGGGCAGCTTGACGCGGCCCTGGGACCAGGCGTCCCACTGGTAGATGTGCAGGTCCGTGCCGCAGATGGCCGTGGCCTTGTTCTTGATGAGCACCTCGCCCATACCCGGCTCGGGAATGGGACGATCCTCGAACGCGAGGCCGCCGTGCTCAGGCGCGACCTTGGTGATGCACTTCATGGTGGACATGGGACCTCCTGGTGAAAACCGCAGATCGCGGAAGGCGCGGAACATAGGGGCTCGGACGATCTGTGTCAACGCGCGCGGGCGCGCGCGAGAAATCCACCAAAACCAGAGGAAGATAGGTGGTAATCAGGCGGCCATCGAGTCCTCGTTCGGGGAAACTGTGCAGCAGCCTGCCTTTGATCATTTCCTGCGGCTGCCCGAGGCTCTCAGGGAGCCGTGCCCTCCTGCTTCGGATCGGGCTGCAGGAAGCGCTCGATGGCCATGCGCACTCGTGTCACGCCGGGCGTGAGGGTGACGTGGACCCAGGGCAGCCCGCGCACCTGGCAGGCGCGGATCATCGCCCGCAGCTGCGGCTCGCCGGGGTGTTCACCCACGAGCAGCACCAGATCGATACCACCGCCGCCCAGCAGGCCGCGCAGCTGTTCGTCGCTGGGGGGGCCAGGCTCCAGCTCATGGCACCGCAGCTCGGCCAAGCCGAAGGCACCCTCCACGAGCTCGAGGCGCTCGGCCTCGAGGGAGGCGCCCAGCAGCAGCGCCCGGCGGCCCACGGTGTGGCTCCACCAGGACCAGTCCGAGGGCAGTGCCTCGGGGGGCTCGAGGCCCTGCTCTTCGCGATCGGCCAGCTCGAGGTCGCGGATACCCTGGCGCAGGCGCCTGAAGCGCGCCAGCTCCAGGTGGTCGTAGATCTCGTCCGCGAGGCGGCAGAGGACGGGATCGGTGTGGGGTACGCCGGCATCCAGGGCTTCCTGGATGGCCCCCAGGGTCTTGTCCAGGCACATGGGCTTGGCCACCTCGGGAGCCTCGCGCCACTCGCCGAGCCAGGAGCGCACCACGTCGAGGGCCTCGTCGCCGCCCAGGGGGGCGGGGCCGGTCGCGGGGGTGGGGAGCTCGTCCTCGGAGCGCTGTGCGGACAGCGCCAGCTGATCCCACCAGACGCGAGCCTCTTCGGCCCAGCTCTCGGCGGCGGGGCCGCGCCCGCGGGTGAGCCCGTTCACCCAGCCGGGCTGGAACGACTTGGAGAAGCGGGTGAGGCTGCGGAAGGCGGAGTCCAAGGGCATGCCTGTGACGCCGAGGAAGTCCTGCAGGTGGCGCAGCCTGCAGGCGAGGTTGCCCACCAGCGCGCGCTGGACGGAGCGGGGGTACGGGACCCAGCGGCTGAACGAGCCGCTCGCGGCGCGCTGGATGGCCTCCATCTCTTCCTGGGCGTTGGTGGACGCCATGACGCTGTCCAGCAGGGCCGCGAGGTCTTCGGCCCAGTCGCCGGCGGGTTCGTGGGCCTCGCTGGCGATGGGCTCGCGCTGCGGGTGGCGCGGTTCGGGCCGATGCGAAGCCCAGGGACGGGGAGGCTCCGGGCTCGCGGATGGGGCTGGCGGCTGGGCGGGGGCTGCCGACGGCCGCACCGGCGTGGGCTCGGGCTGTGCTGGCGTGGGCTCGGCGGCTGCCTGGCTGGCCCCCGGTGGGGCTGGGGCGTCCAGCAGGATCGAACCACCCAGGGAACGCCAGGCCATGAGGAGCCCGAGGATGTCCTCGTCCAGCTGTCTGCGCTGGGCCTGGACCGCTTGCCCGGCGGCGGCTGGCAGCGCTGCCAGCAGCTCGTCGCAGCGGCGGGCCTCGTCGATCAGCGCCGAGAGGCGCCGCTGACGTTCGCTGGTGAGCTCGGCCAGGGCCCGCTGGAGCTCGTCGTGGGGAGGGGGAGCGGCGGTGCCGGGAGCTCTGACGTCATCGTGTTCATTCACGGTCGCTCTCGCTTGTAAAGGCCAATGCCACCCGCGTTGGGGTGCGTGGTGGCGAAGGGGGCGGTCAACTCAACAAGACCCCCATATGCAGCACCATACTCCATGGACATGAGGCTCGCAGCCCGACGGAAGCCGACGGGGATCGGGGCGCCGGGATAGCTAGTGCCCATGTCCTCCCTCGAGCAAGCGGCCAGGCCAGTCGTGGCGTTGCTGGCCATGATGTCCCTCGCTTGCGGTGGGGATGGGCCCTCCGCCCCGCCTCCCTTGGAGCCGGCGCTCTTGTCCCCGGTCGAGCTGGTGCCGGCGTCCCCGCCCCAGGCCCTGCCGCCCTCTGCGGATGTGCCGCAGCATGTGGTGGTCATCCTCATCGACACTTTGCGGGCCGACGCCTTGGCCCGGGCCAACACTCCCAACCTCGACGCGCTGGCCGCCCGGGGGCTCGTGGTGGACCGCGCGTGGAGCACCACCACCTGGACGGTGCCCGCAGTGATCTCGCTGTTCACGGGCTCCTTCGTGCGCACCCACGGCTGGGATCTGCCCACGGGCGACATGACTCAGCGCCCTCCGCTGCCCGCGATGCCTACCTTGGCCGAGGTGCTCCAGCAGGCGGGCTTCGGCACCCACGGTCTGTACGCCAACGGCTACCTCGCCCACGAGCTCGGCTTCAGCAGGGGCTTCGACGAGTGGAAGCGCAGCGTGGACAGCCGCATGGCGCTGGAGGTTCAGCAGCGGGTGTCCACATGGGGTGACCCGGGCTCGGGCGATCTTCCCCCACAGCGGCAGTTCCTCTACCTCCATCTGCTGGGTATCCACTCCGGCCTCCGGCCCAGCCCCGAAGCCCAGGCGCGGTATGGGCTCGAGTCCAAGTGGTTCACCGACCGGGTCGGTCTGCTCATCGGGCGAGCGAAGCGGGATCGGGAGGCCGGAGTCCGGCTGGCCTACGAGAAGGCCTACCACGCGGTGGTCGAGGACATGGACGTTCAGGTGGGCGCCATCATCGAGGCCCTGGGGCCCGTGCGGGAGCGCTGCCTGGTGGTGGTGCTGTCCGACCATGGCGAGGAGCTGGGCGAGAACGGCGCCTACGGTCACGGCTGGAGCGTCGCCGAGGCCCTCACCCACGTGCCCGTCATCGTCGCCGGCCCTGGGGTCGAGCCCAGCCGGCGGCCCAACGCCAGCATCGCCGAGCTCAGCGATCTGATCACCGACGCTGTGGGCATCGATCATCCCTGGCCGGTGCAGAGTCCCTGGGAGGGGCCACTGGCGGCCGAGCGCCACGGCAAGCAGGCGGTGCTGGTGGACGGTCGCTACAAGGGCACCTGGCACGGTCAGCAGCTCACCACCTTCGATCTGGAGCAGGACCCCAGCGGCGTGCGGCCGACCCCAGGCGGCGAGGCTCGCGTGGAGCAGGGGCTTCGGGACTGGCAGGCCCTCGCGCCGACCGGCGAGCCCTTGTCCGGGCACGTGGAGCTGGACCCTCGCACCCTCGAGGCCGTCCGGGCCCTGGGCTACATGGACTGAGCCGCCCTCGGCATGGCGCGCACGGAACCTGGCGGCTCATCGGGGGGTCGACTGTAAGCGGATGTCGAGCGCGCCGTTGGTTTGATGGTCGCTCGGCGGTTAGCAGCCCGCAGGCGCGCCAGTTGTCGGTTTTCGGTATAGAATACCGCGGCTTTAGAGGCGCCCTGACGGTGTGGACTTCCGCCGGCCTCCGCACCCCCCGATCCCGCGCCCAAGAGGTTCTCATGCGACGTCGCACCTGGATCACCGCCCTCAGCGCCGCCCTCTCGGTGTCACTGCCCTCGGTCGCGATGGCAGAGAACGCTGTGGTCTCGCCCTTCGTAGGCAAGGCTGGCGTCGACTCGCTGCAGGTCCTCAACATCACCAGCCTGGTGTCGTCCGAGGTCGACTTTTCCATGAGCTTCGACCATGTGGCTCAGCTCGAGGCCATGCCTGCGGGCATGAACGTCGCCTGCCTGGCCAGCTCGTCGTGCTTGTCGGGCGTGGCCAAGGCCAACAGCGCGCAGGTGGTGATCGCCGGATCGGTGGCCAAGGTGGGCGAGCAGTTCGAGATCTTCATGGTCAACTACCACAGCTCCCGCGGCATCGTGCGCAAGAAGAGCTGGAAGATCTCCGCGGATCCCACCACCATGGCCGACCTCATGTCGTCCCTGGTCAACGAGATCCTCACCGGCAAGTCCCACGAACAAGAGGCCAAAGAAGACGACATCAGCGGCTTGAGCGATATGGGCTCCGCCGACATGTTCGCGGACGAGGACGAGTTCGCCTTCGACAACGAAGATCTCCAGGTCGGGCGGCGCGTGGCCACCCCCGAGCTGTCCGACTACGACCTCGACGACTTCGAGCTGCTGGACGCCGAAGAGTCCGGCAAAGAAGCCCAGCTGGCAGCACAGCGTCGCGCCGCCGAGGAAGCGGCCGCCAGCAAGGCAGAGGAAGCCCGCCGTCGCGCGGCCGAAGAAGAAGCCCGCCGTCGCGCCGAGGCAGAAGCCAGTCGCCGCGCTGCCGAAGAGGACGCCCGCCGTCGCGCCGAAGAAGAAGCCCGCCGCCGCGCCGAAGACGAGCGCCGCCGCGCTGCCGAAGAAGAGGATCGCCGTCGCGCCGAAGAGGACTCCCGCCGTCGCGCCGAAGACGAGCGTCGGCGCCGCGCCGAAGAGGAGCGTGCCCGGGCCGCCGTGGTCGAGGATGACGAGGACGACTTCGAGCTCTCCTTCGCGCCAGTCTCGGCCGAGGACATGGGGCTCGACTTCGCGGACACCTCCGGCCTCATCACCGTCGAGCCCGCCGAGGACGACTTCTCCGAGCCCGCCGGTGGCTTCGTCGCCGATTCCTACGACGACTTCGATGAGTTCGACGCGCTCGACAGCAGCCCCGTGCGCCGGGTCGACTCGTCCTTCGACGACTTCGACGAGGTGGACGCGCTCGACAGCCTGGACGACGACGGCTTCGACGCCGCTCGGGTCCGCGAGCAGGAGCGCGCCCGCAAGGAGCGCGAGCGCGAAGAAGCAGAGCGCCGCGCCCAGGCCGCGGAGCGGGCCCAGCGCGAGCAGGACCGCCGCTCGAGCCTCGACGATGATCTCGATGGCGGGCGATCCAGCTACCGTGGCACCGGCGCCGACAACGTCATCAAGAGCCAGTACACCGAGCGCCAGCGCGTGGCCGTGACGGCCAGGGTGGGCACCAGCGGCTTCCAGACCCTGCAGTTCATCACCTATGGCGGTGAGCTCGCCTTCGGTGTGGGCGAGTCGGCTCGCATCTCCACCGGCCTCGAGGCCTTCAGCGTCAAGCGCGAGTTCGACGCCGACCAGTGCGAGGTGGATCCCTCCACCCAGGGCACGGTCGTTGGCTGCACCCGCTGGAACACCATCCTGCCCTTCCACGTCGGCGCCCGCTACCAGCGCAGCGACGTCAAGGTCCGCCCGTACTTCGGCGGCGATGTCACCCTCACGCCCTACACCGAGGACTTCCAGATCGCCTTCGGCTTCCGTGGTCGTGCGGGCGTGGACTTCGTCCCCACCGAGGTCTTCGGCATCAACCTGAACGCTGGCGTCGGCCTGCTCCACGGCGCCGAGATGCAGGCGGTCCAGAAGGACATGGACAACACCGGCCTGCTCTGGCAGCTGTCGGCCGGCACGGTGTTCATGCTCTAGCGACCATGGCCTGGCCCCCCCCATCGGGCGTGGGGCCGGCTCGGTCCGGGCTCCTAGCCGGAGACCGTCACCTCGACGTGCTCGCTGCTCTCGCCACCGCCGAACCTGACCCACATGCTGAAGGTCACCTGGTCTCCCTGGCTGTCCACCAGGAAGGCGTAGAAGAGCTTGCCGGTGCCCGTCTCGGCGTCGTACTCCTCGACGTAGACCTCTTCGTCCTCGAAGCCGATGGTGAACGGCCCCTCGGTGGCCAAGCCCCCGCTGCCGTCGTCGTGCTCGATGTAGAGCTCGCCGTCCGCGATGGAGCAGGTGCCTTCGGTGAATGGCGCGGTGACCTCGACCGCCCAGCCCTTGCCCGGGTAGGCGTCGATAGCGGCAGTGATGTCGCCGAAGCTGGGCGGGCAGTCGGACGTCGTGCTGCTGTCGGTGTCGCCGGGGCCGGTGTCGTCCGCATTGCTACCCGCGCCGAAGCCGGGGCCGTCGCTGGGGTTGCAGGCCATCAGGCATGCCAGGGCTGTGATCGCGATCCATCTGCTCATGCTTCCTCCACATCGGACGAGTCCTTGGGCGCGGCGCGCCCGGACCAATAGAATGCCACGGTGTCTCCTCGGGCGGTAGTGTACAGCTCGCCGGGCACCCGAACTCCACCACGATCCTGGAGAGTCCATGTCCAACAAGCGCCGCCTGCTGACCTTCGTAGCCGTGCTCGTGGCGCTCGGACTGGGGGGGGCTTTCGTGGCCTCGCGCGGGGAGCTGCCCTTCCTGCCCCGCGGCGAGCCGAGCGCGGTGAGCTTCGAGGAGCTCGACAGCGGCAGCGGCTACGTCGAGGTGGTGGGCACGGCGCACTACCCCGTGCGGGTCAGGCAGACCTTCGAGGCCACCTGGCTCAAGCCCGAGCCGCCCACGCTGCACATCTTCCCGCTCTTCGCCAAGGGCGACACCATGGGGCGGGAGATCCGCATCCTGGTGCTCAGCCAGGCCGAGCCGGACCGCGTGCTCGGTCTCGAGGACCGGGTGGTGCGCGGACAGATCAGGCGCCCCACCAGCAGGCTGCTGACCCGGGGGGTGATGGACACCTTCCGGGAGCATGCCTACGGCTTCGACGCCGACTTCCTGCTGCTGATCGAGGACGCGCCCGCGGACTAGCGCTTCAGGGTGGCCAGGCCCGGGTAGATGGCGGCCTCGCCCAGCTCTTCTTCGATCCGCAGGAGCTGGTTGTACTTGGCCACGCGCTCGGAGCGGCACAGGGAGCCGGTCTTGATCTGGCCGGTGTTGGCGGCCACGGCCAGGTCGGCGATGGTGGTGTCCTCGGTCTCACCGGAGCGGTGGGACATCACGGTGGTCCAGCGGTTGCGATGGGCCATGGCGATGGCGTCCAGGGTCTCGGTGAGGCTGCCGATCTGGTTGACCTTGATCAGCACGGAGTTGGCGGCGGCCGTGTCGATGCCGCGCTTGATGCGCTTGGTGTTGGTGACGAACAGGTCGTCGCCCACCAGCTGCACGCGGTTGCCCAGGCGCTTGGTGAGCAGGCTCCAGCCATCCCAGTCGTCCTCGGCCAGGCCATCTTCGATGCTGACCAGCGGGTAGCGGTCCACCAGGCCTTCGTAGAACTCCACCATCTGGGCGGCGTCGAAGCGATAGGTCGCGGGGTCGTGGCCAAGCTCGGCGGCGCGGCGCATGCGGTAGCCGCCCTTGTCGTTGTCCCAGAACTCGGAGGCTGCCACGTCCAGGGCCAGGAAGACCTGCTCGCCGGGGCGGTAGCCGGCGCGCTCGATGGCCTCCATCAGCAGGTCCAGGGCATGCACGTCGCGCTCGAGGGAGGGGGCGAAGCCGCCCTCGTCGCCCACCGCGGTGGCCAGGCCACGGGCAGCGAGCAGGGACTTGAGGGTGTGGAAGACCTCGGTGCCGCAGCGCAGGGCCTCGCTGAAGGTGTCGAAGCCGGCGGGGTAGAGCATGAACTCCTGGATGTCCATGCCGCAGTCGGCGTGGGCACCACCGTTCATCACGTTCATCATGGGAACGGGCAGGGTGCAGGCGTTGGTGCCGCCGATGTAGCGGTACAGGGGGAGGTCGAGGGCGGTCGCGGCGGCGCGGGCCACGGCGAGGGAGCAGCCCAGGATGGCGTTGGCGCCGAGGTTGCCCTTGTTCTCCGTGCCGTCCACTTCGCACAGAAGCGCGTCGATGGCCCGCTGATCCGTGGCGTCCAGGCCGACCAGATGCGAGGAGAGGGTAACATTCACGTTCTCGATGGCACCATCTACTCCCTTGCCCTTCCAACGCTCCTTGTCAGCATCGCGCAGCTCCACGGCCTCGTGACGGCCCGTGCTGGCCCCAGAGGGCACAGCGGCTCGGCCCGTCGCGCCGTCTTCGGTGGTCACTTCCACCTCGACGGTGGGGTTGCCTCGAGAGTCGAGGATCATGCGCGCATGGACATCGTAGATGGTGGTTGACATAGAACTTTCCTCTGTCGTCTCGGGCGCCTTTCGGGCGTCCGGTTTGTGCGGGCCACGCGGTATCCGATCCCGTCGTCAGCAGCAATGCAGGCGGTGGTGTCAATCGGTGGACCCCTATCCGGCAAGAGGATAACCCCCCCCTCCACAGGAGGTTCCCTATGCGCGCTCTTGCTCTCCTCGCTCTGTGTCTGCCCGCGGCGGCTCTCGCTGGTGCCCCCACCGATAAGTACGAAGGTAGCGTCGGTGACGTCCAGATCGAAGGTATCGTCGAGCTCCCGCTCGTGAGCGGACTGTACGGTGACGAGCTCCCCTATGTCATGGTCAACTTCGGCGAAGACGATCAGGGCGCCTGGCCCTTCCTCGTCACCTCTGCCTACCCGGGCTTCGACGTCGTCGCCTCGGTGGCGGACGACTTTGGCAGCGGGGTCAAGACCAAGAACAAGAAGTTCTTCGCCTCCCTGGGCAAGAAGAAGGACGAAGCCTCCTACAAGCTCGGCGGCAAGCAGAAGGTCACCACCCTCGACTCGATGTTCGTGGGCCAGGGCCTGGTGCTGGGCGACATGGACGCCTCGGTCGGCAGCTTCGACTCCGCGCCCCTGCTGATGGGCACCCCCGACGTCCCATCGGTCTTCGGCGGCCTCGGCTTCGCTGACGCCATGGGGCTGCCCTTCGCCATCCTGCCCTCCGAGGGCGTGGTGCGCGTCGCTCCGGCCGATCAGGGCCAGGCGATCCTCGACATGGTGGGCGGCACGGTGTTGCCCTACACCATCGCCGAGTCCAGCATCCAGAAGGCGTGGTCCGGCAAGCAGATCCACGACAACTACAGCCTGGTGGTCGACGGCGAGATCAACGGTCAGCCGGTCAAGCTGGCCATCGACACCGCGCACTTCGGCACCCGCATCGGCAAAGAGATCGATCTGGGCGACGGCCCCACCGTGCCCTCCGCCGACTTCGACCTCCACTACGCGTCCGTCACCCTCGGCGACATCGTCCTCGACGCCTCCTGGATTCAGCAGCGCGACATCGACAGCCTCGAGCACCCCGATGGCGTGAACGGCACCCTCGGCTACGGCTTCCTGGCCGACTACGACATCGCCATCGATCCGGTCTCCCAGCAGATCGCCCTGCGGCCCGCCACGGCCCAGAAGCGCAGCTGGCCCGGTCAGGCCTTCATCGACGCAAAGCTCGCCGAGCTCGAGCCTGAGGAAGCCGAAGAAGGCGCCGACGAGAAGACCGAAGACGACATCAAGGCCGAGCAGGAGGCCCGCGCGGGCACGCTGCAGGAGCTGGGCTACCTCTACCTGCTGGCCAACCAGGCCGAGCCGGCCATCGCCGCCTACGAAGAGGCCACCGGCCTCGACGCAGATCCCTGCGAGTACTGGGCCAACCTCTCCCGCGGCTACGCCATGGCTCATCGCTTCGACGACGCGGCCGTGGCGGCGCAGAAGTCTCTCGATCGCTACGCAGCCTGGGCCTCGCTGTCCAAGGAAGAGCGCGAGGAGATCGAGGAGATGGACGACGAAGAGCGCGAGGCCTCCGGGGTGCAGCCCCAGGACCTCGACGCCTGCTTCGAGGCTGCCGGGCATGTGGCCTACTACCAGCTCGTGGCTGGCGAGAACGCCCAGGCCATCGCCACCTACGGCGAGCACGTCGATCTGCACCCCAACATCGGCGTGGTGGCCGGCGTGGCCTACCTGCTCGAGGGCGACAACGCCGCGGCCCAGGGCCCCCTGCGCCATGTGCTGAACATGGGCGCCCGCGACATCGCGTCGTACCAGAGCCTGCTCATCCCCGCCCGCATCGCCCTGGCCGAGCTCTACCAGCGCGAGGGCGACTTCGACACCGCCATCGCCAACTGGGAGCACGAGCGCACCTTCCTCGCGGCCGAACCCTTCGCCATGCAGCAGTACGCTGACCTCATCGCCAAGCGCGACGGCGCCGACGCGGTCATCCCGGCCTTGCAGGCCGTGGCCGACGGAATGCCCGACAACCCGGTGGCCTTGGTGGTCCTGGCCGATCAGCTCGCCGCCGGCGGCAAGGCCGACGAAGCCGCCGCCGCCTACGACGAGGCCTTGGCCCAGCTCGACCGCGCCATCGGCCTGCGGCCTCAGATCGCGGGTCTGTACGGCGTGAAGGCCTGGGCCCTGGTGCACCGCGAAGACTGGGCTGGCGCCAAGGATGCCGCCACGGCTGGCCTCGCGCTCAACCCCACCGAGGGCTACGCGAACTGGGCCATGATCAAGGTGGCCGAGATCGAGCGCAAGATGCCCATGGCGCTCAAGCACTACAAGCTGGCCAAGGCCCACAACATGGGGCACTACTTCTTCGCCACGCTGCCGCAGCCCAAGCTCGTGATGTCTGCCCGGGCCATCAAGATCACCGAGACCGCCCTCGAGATCCCCGAGAAGGTGTTCTTCCAGTCCGGCCTGGCCGTCATCGATGAGCGCTCCTACGCGCTGTTGAGCGCCATCGCCGATGTGCTCACCGAGCACCCCGAGCTCACCATGGTGAGTGTCGAGGGTCACACCGACTCCAGCGGCAAGGCCAAGGCCAACAAGACGCTCAGCCAAGAGCGTGCCGACGCCGTGGTCGCCTTCCTGGTCGAGAAGGGCGTCGCCGCCGAGCGCCTGTCCGCCAAGGGTTGGGGCCAGGAGAAGCCGGTGGGCAGCAACGAGACCGACGAAGGCAAGGCCGCCAACCGGCGCGTCGAGTTCCTCATCGTCAAGGAGTAGCCTTCGAGCTTCAACGGCCCTGGCGCCCCCACCTCGGGGGCGCTCGCTGCTTCAGAACCCCGCGCCCACTGTGGCCAGCCACCTGTCCAGCCGCAGCAGCAGCTGCTGGTAGAATCCCGTGGTGAGCAGATAGGCCTGAGCCACCAGCAGCGCGCCGCAGCAGCCCAGCATCACCCGGGCGAAGCGGTCCAGGCGGGCCAGGCGCAGGGACTCCTGTACGGGCAGCTCGCCGTGCTCCAGGATGGCCAGCTCCCGCTTGCCGATGGACCAGGCCCACAGGGTGAGCAGGGTGCCAGGGACCAGGGTGCAGCAGACCAGCCCCAGCACGTTCAGGGGCAGCGCCGCCAGCAGCAGGGCCTGCACCTGCCTGCTGCGGCCGGCGTGGACCGACAGCGGCGTGGCACCGGTGAACAGATCGTCCACACGGGTCTCTTCGTCCTTGTCCGGAGCGTGGAGCGGCCGAAGCTCGTTGTCCACGTTCTAGTCAACCAGCTGGCGCAGGAACTTCTTGGTCTGCTGGTAGGACTCCTCGTTGAAGTCCAGCCCGCCTGCTACCCCGCGGGGCTCGAAGATGCCCTCTTCCTGGAAGGCCTGGACGGCGTTGCCGATGTTGACGGTGCTCAAGGCCTCGGCCCTGCGGATCTCCTCGACGGCGTAGATGCCGCGGCCGACCTTGTGGATCTCGGTGACGAGCTCTTTGGGACCGAGCCTGGCATCGGCGAGGCCGTGGGCGGCGTGCAGCGTCAGCCAGTAGGACTCCACGAAGTTTGCCAGCAGGTTGGCCAGCTCATCCAGCCGCACCGGGTCCACCACCCGCGCGCTCTGGCCCTCTCCCTCGAGGGCTCCGTAGGCGCGCAGGCGCTCGGTGGCCTCGCTCAGCATGGTGGCCACGGTGGTGTCGGGGTCGAAGACGAACTCGTGCCGCAGGATCCAGGCCAGGGTGCCGAAGGGGATCTCGGCCGCGGCCAGATCGATGGGCAGGCCGGTCTCGGCGCGCTCGCCCCTGGGAATCCCCTGCTCGCGAACCTGCCTGCGCAGCACCAGCGCCAGCATGGAGGCGGCCACGAAGAAGTGCAGCAGGGAGTTCTTGTAGTACTCGAGGGTGACGCGGCTGCGCTCAGCCAGGCGGTAGACCGGCCCCTCTTCGTCCTCGAAGCACTCGATCTTGCGGCCGTCCACGAAGCGCCGCAGGGCTTCCTCGACGGCGTGACCCGGCCAGGCCATGGAGGCGCTGAGCTTGGCGCCCGAGGCCTCGAGGAAGGCCAACATTCGGGTGCAGCGCTCGAAGACCGTGGCGCGGCGCACGCCCCGGCGGTGGTGGGCCAGCAGGGCGGTGGCCACCAGGGCCGAGGGCAGCACGAGCGCCTCGGAGTTGATCTGGTGCAGCACACGCTCGCCCACGTAGCGCAGCCACTCACCGCGCCGTCCCCGGTCCAGCTCTTCCCAGGGCTTGCCCAGCTGGCCCATCAGCTCGCGCAGCTGCAGGGGCTCGCCCACCCGCAGGTAGACACGGCCATAGCGGTTGCGCAGCACGCGGCGAGCCTTGATGACGTCGCTGAAGGACTCGCTCTTCTTCTTCTCTCCCGCCAGCTCGCGGGCGTAGACGTTCTCTTCGGCCAGCTGCTCGTAGCTGATGTTGATGGGCAGCAGGGTGAGGTCGAAGTCGGGCCGACGCACGGCGGTCATGGCGTCGACGGTCATGCCCAGCATGCCCAGCTTGGGGGAGAGGAGCTTGCCCGTACGGGAGCGCCCCCCTTCCATGAAGAACTCGATGGGGAAGCCCTCGCGCAGCAGCTGCTTGAGGTACTGGGCGAAGACCACCGGGAAGATGCGGTCGCCCTTGAAGGAGCGCTTGACGAAGAAGGCGCCCAGGTGCCGGAAGATGGGGCCTGCCGGCCAGAAGCTGAGGTTGATACCAGCGGCGATGTGGGGCAGGGCCAGATCGTGCTGGTACATGATGCTGGAGACCAGCAGGTAGTCCAGGTGGGAGCGGTGGCAGGGCAGCAGCACCAGCCCGCCGCGGCGCTGAGCCTGGCGGATCTTGTCCATGTCCGCTTCGCGCACGTCCACGCCGCTGTAGATGCGGTTCCAGAGCAGGGTGGTGCCCCAGGCGGCCAGCTGGACCCAGCGGTGAGTCATGCGGGCGGCGATGCGGTCGAAGGTGCGGTCCACCCGGCGGCGCACCCGGGCCTCGGAGGCGCCGGTCTCGCGCAGCTCTTCGGCCACGGCCTCGCGCACGGCGCTGGAGGACAGCACCAGCCGTCGCATCCAGCGATGGGAGCGCGCCTTGGGGCCGCGGACGATGCTCTGCTCCCGGTACAGGTAGCGGCGCAAGGCGACCCGGAGGATGCGGGCCTGGCGGGCGGGGGGCTCGTCCACGTAGTGCTCGCGGAAGCGGGCCAGGTCCATGGGCTCGCCGGCCTGGACGATGATCTTGCCACCCCGGGCCATGGCGGCCCACAGCCGCGAGATGTGTCCAGGCTGGTCCTCGGCTCCCAGCAGGCTGCGCTCCACCTCGGTGCGGGCGGTGAGCGGACGTCGGCTCCACACAACAACCACGGGCACCACCTGGATGGGGGCCTTGCAGTGCAGCTGGGCTTCGAGCAGGGCCTCGCTGAGATCGGGGTCGGGTCGCCGCAGCAGGCGGTCCAGGGGCTTGCGGCCCCGCATGAACACGGCCGCGTTGCGCCCGGAGGCCAGCAGCTTGGTGAGAAACCCGCTGCCCACAGGGTCGTAGGCCTTGTTCCAGGCCTGGATACGGGTGAGCACCGATCGCCAGAACACTGGGATGGGCATCCAGAGGGGGGTGCGGACGCCGTTGGCCCAGGAGGCCAGGGGCAGGCGGCGGGCGTTCAGCACCTTGTTGAGGGCCAGCAGATCGAGCACCGAGCGGTGGTAGAAGGCGTAGACCACCGGGCCCTGCTCAGCGGCCTGGCGGATGCGCTCGGCGCTGTGTTCTTCGAAGCGTAGGCCGCGCAGCAGCAGGTCCAGGCCCAGCAGGTGGAAGATCCAGCCGAAGCGCCTGCCCATGGAAGAGGCGTAGCGCTCTACCCCCTGGTCGATGGCGGACGCCTCCAGTGCCTTGGGTTCGGCTTGCATGGGTGCTCCTGGTCAGCCGCGGCGGCCCATGGGGTCCAGCGGACCGGGCTGGGTGTCGCTGGTGTCGTCGCCGGTGTCTTCGGGCGGCTCGGTGTCGCCGGTGTCCTCGGGCGGTTCGGTGTCGGGGCACTCGATCACGCTGGGGTCGTCGTCGTCGCAGTCGCCGCTGAGCTCGACGTAGCCGCTGGGCGCGGTGCAGGCGAGGGCTACAGGGCTGGTGGCGCCGACCCCGTCGCCGTCCTGGTCCGGGTAGAAGGGCAGCCGGATGTCGCAGTCGCGCGGCACGGTGTCTTCGTCACGGAGGTAGTCGATGACGACGCAGCCGTTGGCGAGCAGCAGGCAGGTGACGAGGAGATAGCGCATGCCGAGGGTCTAGCCGGGGAGTGAGCCGTTGCCAACCGAGGAAGCGGGCAGGGTGTACGCCTGCAGCAGCTCCCGGGCGACATCGGCCCAGGTGCGCGGTGTGGGCTCGCAGCGGCGACCGCGCCACGACCGGGCGGCCGCGGCCATGGCCTGGACGTCGCCGGGCGCCACGATGCTGCCCTGATCGCCCACCAGCAGGCGGCAGTCGCCGATGTCCGAGGCCACCACGGGGGTGCCCTCAGCGCGGTAGTCCAGCACCTTGAGGGGACAGAACCAGGGGGGGGCGTCGGCGGGGTAGGGGGCCAGACCAAGGTCCATGGCGGCCACGAGATCGGCCAGCTCTGCGTGGGGCCGACGGCCGGCCATGACCACCCGCGGGTGGCGGGCCAGGGGGTGCCAGAGGGCTTCTTCGCCGGGTCTCCCGGCCCCCACCATCAGCAGCGTGGCCTCAGGCAGGGCCTCGAGCAAGGCGGGCAGCACATGGAGCCCGTGCCAGGGCCGGAAGGCGCCCACGAAGCCCAGCACCCAAGCATCCTCATCGACTCCGACCAGGGCCCGGCCCCGGGCACGGTGGCGACGTTGAGCGGCGCGGTCGTGGGCTGCATCGACCGGAACGACGCCGTCCAGGGCTGCCATAGGTCGGCCTTGGACGCCATTGCACAGCAGCTGAACCCTGCTCGACTCGCAGCCGATCTCGTCCACGAGCCAGCGGCACAGCCAGGTGCTGACGGCCACCACCCGGTCGGCCCGACGCAGCACCCGTCGTTCCCAGCGCGCGGCGGCCCCAAGAGACAGGCCACCCTCGAAGCGCTGCCGCTCGAGGGCCTGGGGCGCGTTCACCTCGAGCACCAGGGGCACCCCCAGGCGACGGGCGACCCGCAGGCCCGCGTCGGAGTACAGGGCGTGGCGCTCGAGCACCAGATCCACCGGTGGGCCGTGGCGCGCAGCTGCGATGGCGGCCCGGGAAACCCTACGGGCGGTGCGCAGCTCGCGCAGGTGGGCGATGGCTCGGGGCGCGCGAGGCCAGGACGCCACCCCGGTGGCGCGCCACGGGACCGTGGGAGGCTCCAGGGTGCCCCGTGCGTCCTGGTCGGCGGCAGCGAACAGCTCGACCTGGTGGCCCAGGGCCGCCAACCCGGCGGTGATGCCGCGCGCATGGGCCGACGCCCCCGAGGGCCCGCAGGCGGGGATCCCCGCGGCGGGGACCAGGGCCTGGATTCTCATGGGGCGCGGTGTGCTCAAGGTTCCCTGGCGCCGCTAGGCGTCCTGCTTGCGGCCTGCGCTCCTGGACATGAAGTCGATCAGGTCGATGCGGGTGATGATGCTGGTGGGCTTGCCATCCTGGAGCACCACCGCCACCTTGGCCTTGCTGAACAGGTCCAGCAGCAGCGCCAGCTCGGTGTCGCGGTCGACGGTGCAGTAGTCGGACTGCACGAGCTGGGCGGCCTCGGTCTCGGGGGAGCCGCCGCGCAGGGCGCGCTCCAGCAGCCTGTTCTCGGTGAGGATGCCCACCAGCCGCCCTTCGCGCACCACGGGCACTTGGCTGATGCCGTGGAGCTTGAGGATGCCGATGACCTCGGGGACCCGGGCGTTGTGCTTGACGGTGATCAGGGACTGGTTGCCCATCTGCTCGAGCAGGTTGCCCACGGAGCCCAGGCTGCTGTCCGGGTCGAGGTAGCCGTGCTCCCGCATCCAGGTGTCGTCGAAGATGCGGGACAGGAACAAGCTGCCCGAGTCGTTGAGCAGAACCACGGCGCGCAGATCTTCGCGGCCGTGCAGGCGCATGAACTTGAGGGCTCCAGCCATGGCGGCGCCCGAGGTGGCGCCGACGAAGAGCCCCTCCTCGCGCACTAGGCGTCGGGTCATCTGGAAGCTCTCCCGATCGTTGACCCGGAAGACGTCGTCGATGTGGCTGAAGTCCAGGGTGGCGGGCAGGTAGGCCTGGCCGATGCCCTCGAGGCGGCTGGGGATGGCAGCGGTCATCTGGCCGGTGTGGAAGTAGTCGTAGTAGACCGAGCCCACCGGATCCACGCCGATGACCTTGATCTCGGGCTTCTGCTCCTTGAGGTAGCGGCCGACGCCCGAGATGCTCCCCCCGGTGCCGAGGCCGGCCACCAGGACGTCGATCTGTCCGTCGAACTGCTCCCAGATCTCCCGGCCGGTGACCTCGTAGTGGTGCTGGGGGTTGGCGGGGTTGCCCAAGGGGTCCACGGTGCAGCTGTTGGGGATCTCGGCTTGCAGCCGCTCCGCGACGGACCGCCAGGAGCGTGGATCGTCGTCGGGCACGGTGCTGGGCGTGGTGATCACCCGGGCGCCATAGGCCCGCAGGGAGTCGCGGCGCTCTTTGCCCACGGTGTCGGGCAGGACGAAGATCACAGGGTAGCCGCGCGCCGCGGCCACCATGGCCAGGCCCACCCCCAGGTTGCCCGTACCTGCCTCGATGATCGTTCCCCCGGGGATGAGGCAGCCCCTTCGCTCGGCTTCGTCGACGATGGCCAGGGCGGTGCGGTCCTTGAGGGAGCCGGCGGGGTTGAGGTACTCCAGCTTGGCCCAGATGGTGCCCTTCAGGCCGGATGAGACGCGGTTGAGGCGAACCGCAGGGGTGCAACCGATGGCGTGGGCGACCGAGTCGTAGACTTTCTTCATCCGCTGGTCCTCGTTCCGGGGTGTCAGGTTCGGGTGACCGAGTGGGGGGCGAGTGGGCCCGCAGCGGCGGTCGGCGCTATAATCTGTCCTTCGCAGAGAGGCGTAGGCAGTGCGGCCCGAGCTGGAGATAGAACGTGTACACCATTCGCGACCGGTTGCTCAGGAAGGGAGACTACATCTATGGGTCTTTCCTCAAGCCCGAGGTAGTCGACGGCTACATCAATGGCATCAACCCGGGCGATCGGGCCGACGTGCTGGGGCGCTTCCCGTTCTCGGAGCAGGACGTCGATGACGCCATCGAGTGCGCCAACCAGGGTGCGCGCCTGTGGCGCAGGGTGCCAGCACCCGAGCGGGCCGCCGCCCTGTACCGGCTGCGCGAGGCCCTGCTGCACCTGCAGGAACACCTCGCCATCCTGATCACGCGTGAAAACGGAAAGCCGTTCTGGGAAGCGCGCCAGGAGGTGGACGCCACCGTCCGGCTGCTCGACGTGCTGATGGAAGACGGCGTGGGCATGCTGGCGTCCCAGGTGGTCGACGAGGTCGGCGCGCGCATGGACCGCCTGCCCCGAGGGGTCGTGGCCATCCTCACTCCCTACAACCTGCCGCTGCTGGTGCCGGTAAGCCACTCCGCCATGGCCATCCTGGCTGGCAACTCTGTGGTGCTCAAGCCCAGCAAGTTCACCCCGGGCGTCGGCCAGGCCGTCGCCGATCTGTGGGACCGCTGCCGGCTGCCCCGCGGTGTGTTCAACATGGTGCAGGGCTCGGGTTCGGTCATCGGCCAGCGGCTGGTGGTGCACCCTGGCATCGACATGCTGCTGTTCACCGGCAGCTTCGAGACCGCCATGAACGTGCGGCGGGCCATCTTCGATCGGCCAGAGCTGCCGGCGGTCTACCAGTGCGGCGGCAAGGGCATCTCCATCGTGCTCGAGGACGCCGATCTGGATCACGCGGCCTACGAGGTGCTGGTGGGGGCGTTCCTCACCGCCGGCCAGCGCCACAACAGCACCGGGCGGCTGCTTGTCGAGGCCTCGGTCTACGACGCATTCATGGTGCGGCTCAAGGAGCAGGCGGAGCGCCTGACCATCGGCTATGGCTTCGAGCACGACGTGTTCATGGGGCCGCTGATCTCCGAGAACCGGCGCACCCGCTACCGCCGCTACGCCCGGGCGCTGTCCAGCAAGGGCCACCGCCCCATCCTCGAGGCCGGCAACGAGCGCATCGAGGGCTACCGGGGCTTCTACGCGCGGCCCGCCATCTACTCGGTGGACTGGGAGAACAGCAACCCCTTCCTCAACGAGGAACCCCCGGGGCCCATGCTGCTGGTCTACAAGGTTCGCGACTGGCAAGAGGCCGCGGCGCTGCACAATCAGGCGTTCTACCGGCCCGTCGCCAGCCTGTTCGCCGCGGCGACCAACCCGCGGGTGGTCGACATGCAGGAGCGCCTCCGCACGGGCACTCTCAACCTCAACCGCAGCACCCTGGGCACCTACCTGCGGCTGCCGCGGGTGGGGCTGGGCCGCTCTGGCCACGGCCTGCCCGAGGGCCTGCAGCTGCTGCAGCACCTCAGCTACCCCCGCGCGTCCCTGGCCGAGCTGCGCGCCTTCAACCCCATGGCGCTGCTGCCCGGGGTCGACTGGCACGGCACCGGACGGGTCAGCCAGGTGTCCGTCGAGCCCGCAGACGCGGTGGATGACGCCGAAGATGTCTCCGCGTCCCTCGAGACCATCATGCTCGACGCCTCGGACTGATAGGCGGCCCCAACATGAAGCTCATCTGCATCCTGATGGGGCTGTCCAGCCTGGGGTTGATGCTCGGGCTGGTGATCAGCGTGCTCTGGGGAGCCTCGGAGCAGCCGGCGTCAGGCAGCGCCGCGGATGGAGTCAACGCTGGCTCGGCCAGGGCCCCCGAGCAGTAGCGCCAGGGCGCACATCAGCAGCAGCAGCGGCACCTGGAAGCCGCCCTGGTCAGCGAACCAGCCGTTGCGCAGGTGGATGAAGAAGCAGTCCACGCTGAGCCAGACCACCAGCACCCCCGCAGCGCTGCGGGCCTGGAAGCCGAGCAGGATCAACAGGCCGCCGAGCAGCTCGATGCCCACCACCACCCAGGTGAGCGGCTCGGCCAGCGGCAGATCCACCCGGGAGAGGGTGCGGGTGAGGGCTGCCGGCCCCGTGGCGTGGGCCCAGCCGTCGACCAGCAAGGCCAAGCCGAGGCCGAAGCGGACGGGGAGGAGCGCGTAGGGTCGGACCGCTTGGCGGAGCTTGTCGAGCATGGCTGACCTCCACCTTGGCGCTATCGCGGGCCTGGGGCAGCGGCCACGGGCATCTCACCGATCCAGCCGCTGCGGATGGCGCGCAGCTCCGCGAGCAGATCGCCGGCGTCCAGGCTGCTGGCCTCGAGGGCCTCGACCAGCCCGAGCTCCGCCAGCAGCAAGGCCGCGGTGGGCTGCAAGGGTGGATGGGTCTGATCCTGAGGCGCCATGGCCGCCAGCTGGTGCAGGGCCGGAGCCAGGGCGCGGGTGGGCTGGTCGGGCGCGGCTTCGGCCTGGCGAGCCAGCGCCAGCCAGGCGCCGCCAGCGGAGCGGACGTGGGCCTGCAGCAGAGAGGGGTCCAGCACCTGCTGCGGCGCGGGTGGCTGGATCTGGCGAGGCTGGACTTGGCGAGGCTGGGCTGGGGGCGAGGCTGGGGCGTCTCGGGCTTCGGCGCCGGGTGTCGGGAGGATGTTCAGGGCGGGGGCCGGATCAGGCCGGGGCCACAGGATCACCAGGGCCGCGCCCACCAACAGGGCTGCGGCCATGGTCGCCAGCTGGTGGCTGCGCTCCGTCAAGAGGCCTCCGGGCAGGAGGGCAGCTCGCGCAGGGCGCGCAGGGCCTCCCGCGCCTCTTGGGCGTGCTCTGCGTCGAGATCACCTCCGTAGCGCACGCGGTAGTGCAGCTGTGCGATGACGCCGAAGGGGAGGGCGGCGGGACCCGCGGCGGTCGCCACCCACTGGGCCGCGGCGCCGGGGGGGAGGTGGGGAGGCGGGCGCCAGCCTCGCTGGTGCAGCAGACGCAGGCCAGCACGCAGCGCTCGCTCCACCTCGCCGGTGGGAGGCGCGGCGCGCTTCCGCTCGCCGGCGAGCCAGGGTGCCATCCGGCGCCAGCCGAAGATCATGGCCGCCAGCGCCAGCATCACCAGCCCCAGGCTGACCACCAGATCCGTGGTGCGCGAGGGGCGCTCGAGGCTGGGGGGGGCGGGCTGGCGCTCGAGGATACGCCGGAGCTGGGCCCCGGGGGCCGAGAGGGCGGCCAGCTGCGCTTCTGCGTCGAGGGCGAGCACCCGGTGGGTCCACTGGCTGCTGGCGTGGTCCGCCAAGGCGGTGGCCAGGCCCGAAGCCGGGGCCACGGGAGCGGGCGTGGGGTCCAGAGAAATCCAGCCCTGTGCTGGCAGCCAGGCCTCGACCCAGGCGTGGGCGTCGGAGTGGCGCACCAGCCAGTAGCGGCCCACGGGGTTCCACTCGCCACCGAAGAAGCCGTTGACCACCCGGCTGGGGATGCCCTGGGTGCGCAGCAGCAGCGCCAGTGAGGTGGCGAAGAGCTCGCAGTGGCCAGCGTGCTCTCGAAGCAGGAAGCGCTCCAGGGGTTGGTCGTTCAGGGGCGCACTGGGCAGGTGCTCGTACCTGTAGTCGTCAGCCAGCAGGGCCATCAGCGCGGTGATGCGCTCGGCGTCGTCGTCCAGCCCTGCGGTGGCCCGCTCGGCGAGGCCGATGATGTCGGCGTGCAGGTCGGGCGGAAGGCCCAGGTAGGCGGCGTCGGGCTCCGGGATGGGGGCTCGGGGCGGCTGTGCGGGGAGGGGGGCCCATGAGGCCAGGGTGCTCCAGGCGCTGTAGCCGTGGACTCGTGGGCCGCCGCGATGCATCAGGGTGCCGCTCGAGGCCAGCTCCAGGTCTCCTGGCGGGACCGAGATGGCCTCTATGCGGGGCACACCCACCAGGATGGGGGGGGCGGTGGGCTCGAAGCGGTAGCGCTGCAGCACCGGCGCGTCGGAGTGGTCGACGCTGGGCGGAGGGCTGCCGGCTGCCGTGGTGGCGGACCAGGTGCGGCCGTCGAAGCTGTCCAGCACGACGCCTCGGAAGTGGAACGGGCCGGGCAGGGGGGCCCCCGTGGCATCCTCGATGGACACACGGAACAGGGGCGTGGGATCCTCGAGGGCGCCCAGGAGCTCCCCCAGGCGGACCTGCTCGGCGTAGCCCACGAGCCGGTGTGTGGGCACAGGGACCTGCGCGCCGCGTCCCGGGTGCCGGGGCAGGGCCAGGAAGGCCAGGATGCTCGCGGCCAGCAGCGCCGCCAGCAGTCCGACCAGGGGCGCCAGCTGGCGGGGTGCTGTGACCGCGCGGCTGCGCCGAGCCCCCTCAGCCTCGCACAGGGTGTCCAGCAGCAGCGAGCAGGCGCAGGCCAGGCCGGTGAGCAGCAGCAGCGGGGCGAGCAGGGCCGTGGTGGTCAGAGTACAGGCCAACAGCGCCGCGAAGAGGGCGAACAGAGGTACCCGCTGGGGTTCGCTGCCCCCGCCGGCTCCTGCGGCCTCCGTGACCAGCAGGAGCGCCAGGATGCTGGCCACCATGGCGGTGGGGTCCAGGGGCGTGAGCAGGGCCAGGAGCAGCCCCAGGGGAGCCAGGACGAGGGGAACCTTGCGCAGGGTGCCCAGGCGCAGGCGGCCAGCGGTGGGCGCCAGCAGCAGTAAGGCCAACAGGCCAAAGGACCCGGCCCAGGCGGCGGGGGTGGGGAGCACGCCCAGCAGGCCCAGGGCCGCCGCGGCGCAGATCCAGGTGGCCGCCCGCTGCAGGCGCGCGAGGCGCTGGTCGTCCCGCCGGGCCAGGGTGGGGGTCAGGTCCCGGCTCATGGACCCGGGTCCTCGTCGTGGCCGTGGGGGAGCAGCGCCAGGGCGGTGAGCAGGCTGCGGTGCTGAGGCGCCCCTCGGCGGGGGGGCCAGGTTCGGCGTCCTACCCGCAGCCCCACGGCGCGGCCCAGGCGCACATGGTGGAGCACCTGGCCGCAGGCCTCGCTGATGCTGCGCTCCCAGCGGTGGGGCTCGGCTTGTTCCTCGAGCTCTACCAGCACCTCCTCGTCGCTGTCGCTGCCCCGGATGACGATCATGGCGCGTCCCATTCGGGCTGTGGTGGGCCAGTGGATCAGCCGGGTCGGGTCTCCGGGCTGGTACTCGCGCAGGTCCAGGAAGTCCCCCGCACCGGTGGCCCGTGGATCGTGTAGGTCGTCGTCCCGGTTGTGACTGCCGATGGTGCGCTGGGCGTCCCGCCCGGGCTGCCCGATGGCGTGGGGATACACCAGCACAGGCACCGGCCGGGGCACGAGGCAGCAGTGCTCCACCAGCCCGAAGGGAAAGTGGCTGCGGATCTCCAGCGCCGCGAGCTGGGTGCGGCCCCGGGCCGTGAAGCGCCAGGTCACGGGGACGGCGAGCTGCTCTCCTGGGCTGAGCCAGGCGGCCCGGCTGTGGGCCGGGTGACCCTGCTCGCCCACCTGGAGGGAGGCGGCCGGCAGCAGGCGCCGGGGGTTGCCCAGTACGATGCTGCCGCGGGCGCTGCGGTTGGCGAACACTTCGGGCGGCAGCTTCCGGGTGGCGGTGATGTTGCGGAGGTTCCACGCCCCCAGCAGGAGCTCCAGGCAGAGCATGGCCAGCATGCCGCCCAGCACAAGGTAGAGGCGGTTGTTGGCGGTGTGGACCGCGGCCGCAGCGGTGACGATGGCCAGCAGCAGCAGCAACCAGCCCGGGCCGCGCAGGCTGCGCCGCAGGCGGGCGCGGGCCCGCTCCACGGGTGGGGAGGGGGAGCCCTGGCCGGTGGCGCCCATCAGAAGGGAGCCGGTACGTCCCAGAGGATCTCGCGCAGGGCGGCCTCGGCGTCGCCGTTACCACCGCCCGAGCGCACCAGCACCCGGTGGGCCCAGACGGGCTGGATCAGCTCCTGGACGTCCTCGGGGATGCAGTGCTGGCGTCCGCGGACCAGGGCCAGGGCGCGGGTGGCGCGATGCAGGGCCTCGAGGCCCCGGGTGGAGACCCCGCGCAGCAGGCGGTCGTCCTGGCGGGTGCGGGCGGCCAGGGCCAGCAGGTAGTCCTCGATGTCGGTGTGGACCGCGATCTGCTGGGCGGCATGGACCAGGGCGAGCACCTGGGCTGGGGTGACCACCGGATCGATGGCGGCGCGGGACAGCCCGCCGGTGCGCAGGATGACGCGCTCGGCCTCGGTGTCGGCGTAGCCCATGGAGATGCGGATGAGGAAGCGGTCGAGCTGGGAGTCGGGCAGCGCGAAGGTGCCCGCGTAGTCGTGGGGGTTCTGGGTGGCCACCACCAGGAAGGGCTGCGGCAGATCGTGGGTAGTGCCGTCGACCGTGACCCGCCGCTCGTTCATGGCCTCGAGCAGCGCGCTCTGGGTGCGGGGGGTGGTGCGGTTGATCTCGTCCGCGAGCATGACGTGGGTGAAGATGGGGCCGCGCCGGAAGGCGAAGCGACCGCTGGCCGGATCGAGCACGCTGACCCCGACCAGATCAGCGGGCAGCAGATCGCTGGTGAACTGGACCCGCTTGAAGCTGCCGCCGAGGGCGCACGCCAGGGTGTAGGCCAGGGTGGTCTTGCCCACGCCGGGGATGTCCTCGATGAGCAGGTGCCCACCGGCGAGCACGGCGACCAGGGCCAGATCGATCTGCAGGAGCTTGCCGCGCACGACGTCGCCCACGGCATCGCGGATGGCGGCGACGCGCTCGTGTGGGGGGCCGACCGTCGGCAGTGCTTCGCCCAGAACGCTCCCCTTCGGGGCCGGAGCTAGCCGCCCTGGCCCTTGTAGATGCCGGTGACGGCCATGGTGTAGGTGCAGCCCACCAGGAGGTCGGGATCGTCGGTCTCGATGATCTCGAAGGTCTCCTCGCCTTCCCAGTCCAGGCCTTCGGTGATGTCGCAGGAGGAACCACCCTGGCGCAGCAGGGCGCTGCCCGTGAGCTGCCACTTGACCCAGTACTCTTCGTTGGGACCCCGGCGCTCGCCCACGACGGGGGAGTCGTACTCGAGGGTGCAGCCGGTCATGATGCCCGAGGCGAAGTTGTCGGGGCCCACCTTGATGTCGGTGATGCTGCCATCGAAGAACAAGGAGTAGGTGACCGTTTCCTGGTAGGGCTGAGGATCTGTGGGATTGCACAGATCTTCGATCCCCGTGACCGTGACCTCCCAGTTGAAGGAGTCGGGATCCAGGGTCTCTTCCTGGCAAGCCATCAGGGGAATCAGCAGCAGGGGCAGAGCGCGGCGCATCGGGACCCTCCGGGGCGCGTCCATCGGAAGGGCAGTATAGCCGAGGCCGGGCCTGCCATCGAGCCTTCGACCGTCCGTTGACACGGAGGCCCCGCGTGAATAGCTCCCAGTCCCGCCCGTGTGGGCCAAGTGCGGCGCTTTCCGAGGCTCTCGCGTACCACGAGCAGCGGAACCCGCCCCTCCAGCAACACACCCGGCGCCCCCGGCGCCGCACATCCCAGGGATCAGCAGTGGCCGAGTCCAACGACAAGATCTTCGTCGCCCGTGAGTCCGACCTCCTCCAGCTCAGAGAGCTGATCGCCGCCGCCCGTCAGGGCAACGGCGGGACCGTGGTGCTCCAGGCGCCCCTCGGTGGTGGCAAGCGCGCCCTCGTGGGCGAGGCGTCCCGTGAACTGGCCGCAGTCGAAGACGACGTGCTGGTCTGGCGCCTCTCCTTCACCGAAGAAGAGGATGGCCTGCGCACCCTGCTGCGCCTGTACGCCACCCTCTACGCCCAGCTGCACCGCAACCAGCTGCTGCGCACCAAGATCGAGATGGTGCTCAACGCCCAGCTGCCGCGTCACCCCAAGCGCGTGCAGCAGTGGTTCAGCGCCTTCATCGACGGCCTCAAGAAGGGCCCCAAGCAGGGCGAAGAGTCCTTCCAGGTCGGCCTGCCCCGGGACAACCCCCTGCTGGGCTTCATCGAGATCGTCATGGGCATCACCAGCAAGGTGCCCGTGCTGCTGGACATCCAGAACCTGCACCTGTGCCACAGCGTGGGCGTGATCGCCATGCTCGAGGCCCTGATGGTCGAGGCTCGCAGCGGCTGCCAGCTGCTCACCATCCTCTCCACCGAGCCCGTCAATGACAGCACCCGCGGCTACATGCCGGCGCCGCTGATGGACATGCTCGAGCGTCGCTCGGGTGACTACACCTCCATGGTCCTCGAGCCCTGGGGCGCCGATCAGGTTGGCACCTTCCTGGCCAGCAAGGGCATCGACGCCGAGGTCGACGTGGCTGGCCTGCTGCAGATCACCAGCGGCCTGCCTGGCTTCGTGGCAGAGATCGTCGAGCATCTCCTGGCCGAGGACCGCCTGGGCGAGAACTTCGAGGGCAAGACCCTGGCCGATCTGGTGCCCACCGCGGTGGACGAGGACGAGCTTGACGCCGACGACGACGAGTCCTCCGCCGACGTCGAGGCCGAGGCCGAGGCCGAGCCCAAGGCTCCCAAGCGTCGCAACGCCGGCATCGAAGACGCCGCCGCCATCCAGCACGTGGCTGCGCTGCTGGGCCACAGCTTCCCCTCCGCCATCGTCGCCGACATCCTGGGCCTGGGCCGCGACTCGGTGGACGACATGCTCGACGCCTGCGGCGATCTCTTCGAGGAGCAGCAGTACCAGGAGCAGCTCAAGAGCTGGCTCTACCGCTTCAAGCGCCCCTTCTTCCGCTTCGGCGTCTTGGACGGGAACCACGACGAGGTCGGCCGCCAGCGCGCCCTGCGCGTCGGCCAGTTCATGGAGCGCTTCCTGGCCCCCCGCGGCCATGAGTTCCTGCTGCGCACTATGCGCACCTACTCCGAGGCTGGCGAGCAGCAGCGCGCCCTGTTCGTCAAGAGCATGGCGCTCACCGCCGACCGTCCCGAGATGTGGGGCATGTGCCACGAGCTGGTGGGCAACTTCGACCGCATCGACTGGCCCGATCCACTGCGCCGCACGGTCTACATGAACCTGCTCGAGCGCCTGGTCTCCGGCGGCCAGGTCGAGCCGGCCGAGAAGCTGTTCAACGAGGCCATCCAGTGGGCCAGCGAGAAGGAAGACCGCGCCATGCAGGCCTGGGTCCTCTTCGCCGGCTCCCGCCTGGACTACCGTCGTCAGGATCTCTACCGCGCCCGCGATCGCGCCAAGGACGCCCTCACCCTGTTCAAGGGCCTGGACGACAAGCTCAAGACCGGCGAGCTCCTGGGCCACCTGGCCATGATCGAGCTGTCCGACGGCAACCCCACCGCCGCCATCGAGCAGGTGGACGCGGCCGTCGAGGTGGCGGCCATCCCGCCCATCCAGGCCAACGCCGAGTTCGTGCGCGGCCTGGTGGCCCGGCGCGACCGCAAGTTCGAGCCCGCCATCGAGCACTTCGGCAAGGCCAACGCCCTGGCCGGCCAGGCGGGCCTCGGCCCCTTGGCCCTCGAGGCTGGCATCAACATGGGCGAGTCCCTGCTGTTCTCCAAGCAGGCCGCCAAGGCCGCCGACGTGCTCGGTCGCTGCGTCGCCATCGCCCAGGGCCTGCGCAACCCCGTGCGCGAGCGCGCCGCGGTGTCCATGCTGGCCCAGGCCCAGTCTGCCCAGAAGAACCACGAAGCCGCCCTGCGCAGTGCGCAGCGCTGCCTCGAGATCACCGAGCAGCTCGAGCTCAAGCAGTTCGTCGCCGTCGATACCTACAACCTGGGCTTGTTCTCCTTGCTGTCCGGCAAGACCAACGAAGCCGTGGCCCTGCTCCGCAAGGCCAAGCAGGTCATGAACCCCAACGACGCGATGCTGGCCAAGGAGCTCAACTTCAACCTCGGCGGCGCCCTCAAGAGCATCGGCGAGCTGTCGGCCTCGGCCGAGGCCTTCGAGGCCTGCCTGGGCCCCGCAGCCCAGGCCCGCGACGCCCGCAAGCTGGTGGTGGCCCGCGCCGAGCTCGGCGACATCGCCGCGCAGCAAGGCGACAAGGACAAGGCCAAGCGCTTCCTGCAGGCCGCCATGGAAGAGGCCGAGCGCGCTCAGCTCAAGGAAGAGCGCAAGCAGATCAAGCGCAAGCTCGAGAGCCTCTAAGCCTCTAGGCCTCTCGCCTCGCGCTTCCGCGCGGGGCGCCGTGGGTACTTGACCCCCAGGGGGAGCACACTGTGCTCCCCCTGTGTCGTTGGGGTCGGCGTTGGTGGGGTGAGCCCGCCCGCCTGCGAGCATAGAGATCCGCTCTGCCGCTAGGGAGGCCTCCGTGCCCACGCTCTTGCCCGTCCTGTTCGCCTCGCTCGTCGTCGCCGCTGCTGACGGCCCCACCCTGTTGTTGCGCCAGCCCACGGTGGGGGGCGGTCACATCGCCTTCGCCTACGCCGGGGATCTGTGGGTCACGGATCTCGAGGGTTCCCAGCCCCGGCGGGTGACGGTGCATCCGGGGCTCGAGAGCGATCCCCACCTGTCGCCGGATGGGCGCCTGCTGGCCTTCACCGGGCACTACGATGGCAACGCCGACGTCTTCGTCGTCCCGGTGGCCGGCGGCCAGCCCCAGCGGGTCAGCTTCCATCCGGGGGACGACCTGGTGCGGGGCTGGAGCCCCGATGGGCGCGTGCTGTTCCGCTCCGA
The DNA here is from genome assembly GCA_937912125.1 of uncultured Pseudomonadota bacterium. Taxonomy (GTDB): domain Bacteria; phylum Myxococcota_A; class UBA796; order UBA796; family JAFGLY01; genus CALDOK01. Next base: position 18,769 of record CALDOK010000485.1, on the reverse strand, counting down.
GCGCCAGAAGGGCACCCGCAAGGGTGGGAGGCTGTTCCTGGTCTCCCCCCAGGGCGGCTGGCCGGAGGTCTTGCCCTTGCCCATGGCCGAGGACGCCAGCTACGCCCCCGGCGGCGGGGAGCTGGCCTACACCCCCGTCGCGCCGGCCATCGGCAGCTGGAAGCACTACCGAGGCGGCCAGGTGAGCTTCATCTGGCGCTACGATCCAGGCTCGTCGGCGGTCACCGAGGTGCCTCACCCGGGCAGCAACGATCTCGAGCCCCTGTTCGTGGGCGACGATCTGTACTTCATCTCGGACCGCGCGGGGGTGGCCAACCTCTTCGTGCAGCGCTCCGATGGCGCGGTGCAGCAGGTCACCCAGCATGCCGAGCTGGACGTGCGCTCGGCGGGGGCAGGGGGAGCGCCCGGGGCCGAGTGGATCGTCTACGAGCAGGGTGGACGGCTGCACAAGCTCGACCCCCGCAGCGGCGTCGCCGCTCCCTTGGACATCCGCATCGACGCCGACCTGCCCGCGGCCCGGCCGCGCTGGGTCCCTGTGGGCGATCGGGTGGAGTCCTTCGCCCTCTCTCCCACGGGCAAGCGCGCCGTGTTCGGAGCGCGGGGCGAGATCTTCACCGTGCCCGCCGAGCACGGCGACGTGCGCAACCTCACCCGCAGCCCCGCCGTGAACGACCGCTTCCCCGCCTGGAGCCCCGATGGCTCGACGGTGCTGGCCGTCTCGGACGCCGATGGCGAGTACGCTCTGGATCTGCTGGGCCCCGACGGCTCGGGGGCGCTGGAGCGCGTGCCCATGGGCGACCCCAGCTTCTACCACCAGCCGGTCTACGATCCCACGGGCGAGCACATCGCCTACGCAGACAAGCGCATGAAGCTGTGGGTCATGGACATGGCCACGCACCAGCCCGTGCTGGTGGACGAGGACCTCTACGATCACGTCCATCAAGCCCTCGAGCTGAGCTGGTCCCCCGATGGGGCCTGGCTGGCCTACACCCGCCACCTGCCCAACCACCTGAGGGCCGTGTTCCTCTACGAGCTGGCCACTGGGCAGCGCATCCGGGTCAGCGACGGCCTGGCCGACGAGGTGTCTCCGGCCTTCTCCGCCGACGGGCGCTTCCTGTACTTCGCCGCCAGCACCGACCAGGGCCTCAACACGGCCTGGCTGGACATGAGCAGCATGCACCGGCCCCTCTCACGGCACCTGTATGTGGCGGTGCTCTCGGCGCACGAGCCGTCCCCCCTGGCCCCCCGCAGCGACGAGGAGCCGGTGGAGTCGGATCAGGCCAAGGACAAGAAGAAGAAGGGCAAGAAGGGTGAAGACGAGGAGCAGGTGGCGCCTGTGGTGGTGCGGGTGGACGCTGAGGGCCTCACGAGGCGCATCCTGGCCCTGCCCGTGCCCGCCGGCATGCTGGACGGCCTGCAGGTGGGCGGCGACGGTCGGGTGTTCTTCCTGGCTCATCCCGAGGACCAGGGCGACCCCGCACTCCGTCGCTACGATCCCGAGGAGCGAGAGGCAGAGGACTTCCTCCCGGCCGTGAAGCGCTATGTGGTCTCGGCCAACGGCGAGAGGCTGCTCTACCAAGCCGGTGACGGCGGCTGGGCCATCGTGGGCGCCGCGGACGATCCCGAGCCGGACGACGGCGCCTTGGACCTGGCGGACATGCGCGCCTGGTCGGATCCCGCCGTGGAGTGGCCCCAGATCTTCGACGAGGCCTGGCGCATCCAGCGGGACTACTTCTACGACCCCCAGATGCACGGAGTGGACTGGGATGCCGTGGGCGCCCGCTACCGTCCCTGGCTGGAGCATGTGGCCCACCGGGCGGACCTCAACTATCTGCTGGGCGAGCTGATCGGCGAGCTGGTGGTGGGCCACGCCTACCGCTGGGGCGGCGACATGCCGGCCGACGATGGGGTCCCTGTGGGCTTGCTGGGGGCCGATCTGGCCCTCGAGGGTGACCGCTATCGCATCGCGCGCATCTTCACGGGCGAGAGCTGGAACCCCGAGCTGCGGGCCCCCCTGGCCCAGCCAGGCTTGGACGTGGCCGAGGGCGACTGGCTGCTGGCCATCGATGGAGTCGCCCTGGACGCCGCCACCAACCCCTACGCCCTGCTGGCCCACAAGGCCAGCCGCCGGGTGACGCTCACCGTAGCGGCACAGCCCGATGGACAGGGCGGGCGCCAGCTCACGGTGCAGACCATCGAGCGAGAGGACGGCTTGCGGCACCGGGCCTGGCTCGAGGACAACCGGCGGCGGGTGGACCAGCTCTCCGACGGTCGCCTGGCCTACCTGTACCTGCCCAACACCCACACCGGGGGCTACGACGGCTTCACCAGGGGCTTCTACAGCCAGCTGGACAAGCAGGGGGTGATCGTCGACGAGCGCTTCAACGGCGGTGGCCTGGTCGCGGACTACATCGTGGACATGCTGCGCCGCCAGCCCCTGAACTGGCACGTCACCCGCGAGGGCCAGCCCTACTCGAGCCCCCTGGGGGTCATCCCTGGGCCGCGAGTGATGCTCATCAACCAGTACGCCGGCTCCGGTGGCGACTGCCTGCCCCACTACTTCCGGCTGCTGGGCCTGGGCACGCTGGTGGGCACCCGCACCTGGGGGGGGCTGGTGGGTATCTACGGCTACCCGGCCCTGATGGACGGCGGCGGCGTCACGGCGCCCCGCATCGCTTTCTACGGCCCCGATGGTGCCTGGACCGCTGAGAACGTCGGCGTGGCGCCGGACGTGGAGGTGGAGATCACCCCCGTCGACTTCCAGGCGGGTCGCGATCCCCAGCTCGAGCGGGCCGTGGAGGTGGCCCTCGAGCAGCTCGAAGCCAACCCGGTGGTCCGTCCTGAGCCTCCGGCGTTCCCGGACCACGGCACCTGATCCTTTGGGGGTATGATTCGCTCATGCTGTCCACCTCCATCCTCACCGTCGTCCTCGCGGCTCACGCCGCCGACACAACCAAGCCCCACATGCACCAGGGCTCCATCCCCGCCTACCAGGGCCCTCCGCCCATGGTGGCGCTCACCCCCGCTGAGCTGGCCCGCCTGGCCGCAGGTGGGGTGGTCAAGCGCCAGGTCCAGTACGCCGACGGAGGCCGGGGGGTGGCGGTGCAGGACATCCACGCGTCGCCCGGGGTGGTCTGGGACCGCATCCTGGACTTCCCCGCATACCCCCGCATGGTCGACAACGTGCGGGAGTGCGAGGTCTACGCCCGCAGCGACAACGAGATCGAGGTCCGCTTCGTCATCGGCGCCCTGATGATGGACATCGAGTACTACATCGCTCACCAGGTCCACATCGACGAGGGCTGGCTCACCTGGACCCTCGACTACTCCCGCGCCAGTGATCTGGACGACTCGGTGGGCTTCTGGCGGGTGGAGCCGGTGGCCGATCGACCGGGCTACACGCGGCTGTTCTACTCGGTGGAGGTCAAGCCTCTGGGCTGGGTGCCCGGGCCCATCGAGGACTACATCAGCGACGCCGGCCTCACCAAGGCCACGGCCTGGGTGAAGCGGGAGAGCGAGGCCGCGGTGCGCTGATCAGCCCGTGACGATCCGGACTGTGTTCTTCTTGCCCTTCCACAGCGCCACCGACCCATCAGCGTCCAGGTGCTCGGGGCCGATGACCATGTTCGGGTCGTCGACCCTCGCCTTGTCGTCGCCCAGCTTGACCGCGCCGCCCTTGATCTGACGCCGGGCGTCGCCCTTGGAGGCGCACAGCCCGCAGTCCACCAACAGGTCCACGATGGGCCTGGGCAGGATGGCCTGGTGGGTGGGGATGTCATCGACCTGGCCGCCGCCCGCGAAGGCCGCCCTGGCGCCGGCCAGGGCCTGCTCGGCGGCCTCGGCGCCGTGTACGATCTTGGTGGCCTCGAAGGCGAGCTTCTCTTTGGCGCTGTTGATCTCGGCGCCGGTGAGGGCCTCGAGGGACTCGATCTCCGCCAGGGGCAGGAAGGTGAACAGGCGCAAGAAGCGACCTACGTCGGCGTCGGTGACGTTGCGCCAGTACTGGAAGTACTCGAAGGCCGACAGGCGCTCGGCGTCGAGCCAGACTGCGCCTGCGGCCGTCTTGCCCATCTTCTCTCCCGAGGCGGTCATCACCAGGGGGGAGGTGAGGCCGTAGACCTCGCCGGGCCCCAGGCGGCGCACCAGGTCGAGCCCCGCCACGATGTTGCCCCACTGGTCCGAGCCGCCCATCTGGACCTTGCAGCCGTAGCGGCGGAACAACTCGAGGAAGTCGTAGGCTTGCAAGATCTGGTAGTTGAACTCGATGAAGGACAGGCCCTTCTCGAGGCGGATCTTGTAGGACTCCGCGGCGAGCATGCGGTTGACGCTGAAGTGGCGGCCGACTTCGCGCAGGAACTGGATGTAGTTGAGCCCCAGCAGCCAGTCGGCGTTGTCCACCATGATGCCGCGCTCGCCGTCCAGATCGATGAAGCGGCGGATCTGGGCGCTGATGCCGGCCTTGTTGGCCTCGAGCTGCTCGTTGCTGAGCATGGCCCGCAGCTCGGTCTTGCCGCTGGGGTCGCCCACCATGGCGGTGCCGCCGCCCACCAGGGCGATCACCCGGTGGCCCGCACGCTGCATGTGGGCCAGGGCCATCAGCTGCACCAGGGACCCCGCGTGCAAGGAGTCTGCGGTGGGGTCGAAGCCGATGTAGATGGTGGTCTGCTCGGTGGCGAAGAGCTTGCGCACCGCCGCTTCGTCGGTGCAGTCTGCGACGAAGCCGCGCGCCTTCAGGGTGTCGAACAGGTCCATGGTGGCTCCATCTGATCAGGATCAGGGCCTGCCTCCTATTGGGGGAGGGGGGCGCGAGGCAAGGGGGCTGTGGCGCGATAGTGTGCCGCCGCAATCCTCGACCGCGAGTGAGCCCATGCGTCCCTTGATCTTCGCCCTGCCCTTGCTCGTGTCCCTGGCCGCCTGCGGTGAGGAGGTCAAGGAAGACACCACGCCCCCGCAGGACACCCAGCCTGTGGACGATGGCATGATCGGCTTCGCGGACGACGTGCTGCCCCTGCTCGAGACCTACTGCAGCCGCTGCCACGGCGCGGGCCAGACCCACGGGGGCGTCGACGTCACCAGCTACGAAAGCCTGATGGCCTCGGGCGTCGTGGTCGCCAGCGACAGCGCCGCCAGCCAGCTGGTCACCATCGGCAGCCACCACGGCAGCGGCTGGTTCAGCGCTGAAGACCTGGCCACCGTCACCAGCTGGATCGATGCGGGTGCCCTGAACGACTAGGCGCAGCGTCGGCCCGCTGAAGCAGAGAAGCCCGCCCCCCGAAGGGAGCGGGCCTTTCGTTTCCCCGTTGGGGGGTGCTATCCCTCGTTCTCGAACAGGCCGGCCGCGCCCATGCCGCCGCCGATGCACATGCTGACCACGCCGAAGCGCTTCTTGCTGCGCTTGAGCTCGTGCAGCAGGGTGGCCGTGAGCTTGGCGCCGGTGCAGCCCAGGGGGTGACCCAGGGCGATGGCGCCGCCGTGCAGGTTGACGCGCTCGGGATCGATGCCGGCCTTGCGGACGCTGTACAGCGCCTGGGAGGCGAAGGCTTCGTTGATCTCGTACACGTCGATGTCATCGACGGTCATGCCGTAGTGCTCGACCAGCTTGGGGATGGCGTAGGCCGGGCCCACACCCATCTCGTCGGCCTTGACGCCCACCACCTGGAAGCCACGGAACACGCCCAGGACGGGCAGGCCCAGCTTCTCGGCCTTCTCGCGGGTCATGATCAGGTTGGCGGCGGCTCCGTCGCTGGTCTGCGAGGAGTTGCCTGCCGTGCTGCGGCCCGTGGTGGAGAACACCGTGCGGAGCTTGCCCAGGGCCTCGAGGGTGGAGGCGCGGGGGCCTTCGTCCGTATCGACGACCTTGTCCTTCATCTCCGTGCCGTCCCAGACCTTGGTCTTGACCGGGACGATCTCGTCGTTGAAGGTGCCGTTGGCCTGGGCCGCGAGCGCGTTGGTGTTCGAGCGCAGCGCGAAGGCGTCCTGGTCTTCACGGGAGATGTCGTAGCGGGTGGCTACGGTCTCCGACGTGGTGCCCATGGGCGCGTACATCGCTGGGTCCTTCTCCATCATGGTGGGGTTGGGGCTGGGCTTCTGGCCGCCCATGGGGATCTGGGACATGGACTCGACGCCGCCGGTCAGCGCGCAGTCGATCCAGCCGGCGTGGATGGCCGCGGCCGCCTGCGCCAGGGACTGGAGGCCCGAGGAGCAGAAGCGGTTGATGGTCATGGCCGGGACAGAGTCGGGCAGACCGGCGCCCATGGTGGCGATGCGGGCAACGTTCATGCCCTGCTCGCCTTCCGGGAACGCACAGCCGATGACGCAGTCGTCGATCTCGGCGGGGTCGAAGTTGGGCACCCGGGCCATCAGGCCCTTGATGCACTCGATCAGCAGGTCGTCGGGGCGGGTGTCCTTGAGGGAGCCCTTGCCGGACTTGGTCGCTGGGGTGCGGACCGCAGCAACCACCACGACGTCACGGGGGTTCTTTTGGAACATGTTTTGTACCTCGTATTTGGGGTGCTGGGGTTAGTTCCGCAGGGGCTTGCCGGTCTGCAGCATGTGCTGGATCCGGGCCTGCGTGTCGGGATGGCCGCACAGAGACAGGAAGCCCTCGCGCTCGAGCTCGAGGATCTCCTGCTCGGTGGTCCAGGTGCCGAAGGGACGGTCACCACCGGTCATGACCCACGCCAGCTTCTTGCCGACCACCAGGTCGTGCTTGGTGGCCCAGCCACCCTGGTTCATCTGATACAGGAACAGCTCGATGGCCGCCCGACCCGTGGGGCCCGGGACCTTGAACTTGACCTGACGCGGCGCCTTGTAGCCAGCCTGACGCAGCCCCAGGACCACGTTCTTGGCGTCCTGAATGACGGCATCGGGGTCGAGGGTGATGCGGTCGGAGGGACGCAGGTAGCGCACCTCGCGGGCACCTTCGGCCGACACGGCCACGTGGGCCATGGCGATGTTCTTGTAGGCCGCCTGGACGAAGGGGTTGGGGTCGTACTCGGTGCCTTCGGGGATGTCGCCCATGTAGCGCGCGAGCATCTCCTTGCAGCCACCACCGGCAGGGAGCAGGCCCACGCCGACCTCGACCAGGCCGATGTAGGTCTCACCCAGCATCTGCGTGTGAGCGCACTGCATGGAGACCTCGCAGCCGCCGCCCAGGACCAGACCACGGGGGGCCGTGACCACGGGGCGAGCGCTGTACTTGGCCCGCTGGCAGACATCCTGCAGATCCTTGACCACGCCCTCGAGCATGCCCCACTGCTGGGTGGCCGCGGCCATGCCCACCATGAACAGGTTGGCGCCGGCGCAGAAGGCGTTGCCGCTCTGGTTGCCGATGACGAGGCCTTCGTACTTCTCGGCATCGAGCAGATCGAGGGCCATGCTGTACAGCTTGATGATGTCTGCGTCGAGCGCGTTCATCTTGCTGTGGAACTCGAGCAGCATCACGCCGTCGCCCATGTCCAGCAGGTCGGCGGACATGTTCTTCTTGATGACAACGCTCTTGTCGCGCTTGAGGTCCGGGATGAAGAACCAACGGCTGGAGAAGGGGACCGCCTTGGCCTCGCTGGCCAGGGGGCACCAGTAGGTGTGGCGGCCGTCTTCCCAGGCGTAGAAGCTCTTGCGGCCGGCGGCCAGCATGTCCTGGACCCAAGTGGGGACCGCGTAGCCGTCGGCTTCCATCTTCTTGACCGACTTGGCCACGCCGATGGCGTCCCAGGACTCGAAGGGACCGAGGTCCCAGGCGAAGCCCCAGCGCATGGCGCGGTCGATGTTGACGATGTCGTCGGCGATCTCGGGCAGCCGGTTGGCCGAGTAGATCAGGGTGTCGGCGGTGCACTTCCAGGCCAGCTCGGCGCCCTTGTCCTTGCCGTACACCATGGCCTTCATGGACTTGCCCGGATCCTCGTAGCCGCGGGCGGCACCGATGGAGGCGAACTTGGGCTTGCCCTTTGGCAGGTACTCACCGGTCTGCCAGTTGCGGACCAGGATGACGCGCTTGCCGTCGGCATCCTTGGTCTTCTTGTAGAAGCCGCCGCGGGTCTTGTCGCCCAGGGCGCCTTGTTCGACCATGTCCTCGAGCCACTGGGGCGGCAGGAAGTAGTCGCGGCCCTCGTCGTCCGGGCAGCCGTCGTAGACGGTCTTGAGCACGTGGACCAGGGTGTCGTTGCCCACCAGGTCGGCGGTGCGGTACACGGCGGACTTGGGGCGGCCCATGGGCTTGGCGAAGACAGCATCGACCTCTTCGATGGTCATCTCCATGGCTTCCATGTGCTTGAAGACCGACGCGATGCCGTAGACACCGATGCGGTTGGCGACGAAGTTGGGGGTGTCCTTGCCGAAGATGATGCCCTTGCCCAGAGCTTCTTCACCGAACTTGGCCACGGCCGCCATGACCTCGGGCTTGGTCTTGGCGCAGCCGACCAGCTCGAGCAGGCGCATGTAGCGCACCGGGTTGAAGAAGTGGGTGACCAGGAAGTGCTCGGCCATCTCCTCGGCCATCACGCCCGACATCTCCTCGAGGGAGAGGCCGGAGGTGTTGGAGGTCACGATGGAGCCGGGACGGCGGTGTTCTGCGACCCAGGCGAACACCTTCTTCTTGATGTTCAGGTTCTCGATCACCACCTCGATGATCATGTCGCACTCGGCCAGGAGCGCTGCATCATCCTCGTAGTTGGCGGGGGTGATCATCGCGGCGTCCTTCTTGGTGTAGAAGGCCGCAGGGCGCAGCTTCGTGGCGTTGTCGATCCCGTCGATAGCCAGCTTGGAGCGTGGCTCAGCGCCTTGCGGCACGATGTCGAACAGGACCGAGGGGATGCCGGCGTTGGCCAGGTGAGCGGCAATGCCTTGCCCCATCACACCAGCGCCGAGCACGGCGACTTTTTTGATCTCGTAGCCCATCATTCCTCCGTGTTGGGGGGTAGTGAATGAATGCTCATTCACCAACCCGAAAGGCATAACGCTGCCCGGGATCGGCGCAAGGGAAAGGATGGTCCGCCCTGGGTCAGGCGAGCTCCATCACCGTCCAGGCGTCGCCGCCCTCGCCCTCGGTGGCGGCTCGCCAGCGCAGCACGTAGCGGGAGTCCCTGGCCCAGCGGCGGATTCCCTCTTTGAGCACCCCGGTGCCGTGGCCCGTGAGCACCCAGGCCACGGGCTCACCCCGCAGGACCAGAGCATCCAGGAAGGCCTCGGTGGCCTCGATGGCCGCCTCGTAGCGCTGGCCCCGCAGGTCCAGGCTGTTGCCGGGGCGCGCCACGCCGCCCCAGCGGTCGTCGTCGTCCCGCTTGGCCTGGCGCGGCGCGCGCGGAGGCTGGCGCGGCTTCTTGGCGCCGCCTTTTCCTGGCTTGCCCGGCTGGGGGCCTGGGGCCGCGGCCAGCAGATCGTCGAGCTTGACCCATGAGCGCAGGTTGCCCACCTCGATCTGCACCCGGCCGTCGTCTCTGGCCTCCACCACCGTGGCGTCGCGGCGCAGGCTGCGCACCGTCACGCGATCCCCGGGCATCAGGTCGGAGGCGGGCGTGCCCTGGGGCTCGGGCTCCGCCACGCGCTGTTCGATCTCCAGGCGGACCGTGCGGACCTTGTCCAGCAGCCGGCCGGCGCCCTCGAGCCCCGGGTTGGCCTGCAGGCCGGCGATCAGGCGCTTGAGGCCCTCCTCGCGCTGGCGCAGGCGGCCGCCGAAGTCCTCAGCCACCTCGCGCTCGAGGCCCAGGCGGCGCTCCTCGAGGTGCCGCTGCTTGTCGGCGAACGCTCGCTGGGCCGCCTCGAGCTCTTGCTGACGGGCCGCGATGGCTTCGCTGCGCTCCCGCAGCTCCTGGCCTTCTGCCTCCACCTGCTCCATCAGGGTGGCCAGGTCGGTGGCCCGGGTCCCAAGCAGTGCCTCCGCTCGCTGGAGCACGGCGCTGGGCAGGCCCAGCTGACGAGCGACGCCCAGGGCGTGGGACTGGCCCACCAGGTCCGGCAGCAGGCGCCAGGTGGCCCGGCCCTCGAGGTACTGGGCTCCCATCAGGGCGAAGCGGGGATCCTGGCCCGCCAGGGCCTTGAGCTCCAGGTAGTGGGTGGTGACCACGGCGCGGGCACCGGCGTCGATCATGGCCTCGAGGACGGCCCGGGCCAAGGCGGCGCCCTGGGCGGGATCGGTGCCAACGGCCACCTCGTCCACCAGCAGCAGGCAGCCGGGGGCGGCGCGTTCCATCATCATGGACATGATCAGCAGGTGGCCGGAGAAGGTGGAGAGGTCCTGCTCCACGGTCTGCAGATCGCCGATGTCCGCCAGCACTGCGTCGAACCAGTCCACCCGCGAGCCGGCGGCGGCGGGGAAGGGGATGCCGGCGCGCACGAACATGGCGGCGAGGCCCAGGGTCTTGAGGGCCACGGTCTTGCCGCCGGCGTTGGGGCCGGTGAGCACCAGGCCGGGGTGGCGGGCGTTCACCGCCAGGTCGTTGGGCACCACCTCGACCCCGCGCAGGGCCAGCACGGGGTGGCGTGCGCCGCGCAGATCGAGCACGCCGCCGTTACCCACGCTGGGGATGCTGGCCCCCAGCTGCCGTCCCAGGGCCGCCCGGGCGCTGGCCAGATCGATGCAGGTGGCGGCCTGCAGCGAGAGGGCCAAGGGCTCGGTGTGGTGGGCGATCATGGAGGACAGCAACGCCAGGATGCGGTGCTCCTCGCGGCGCACGGCGATCTGCAGGCTGGCCAGCCGATTCTGGGGCTCTACAACCTGTGACGGCTCCACGAAGGCGGTCTCGCCGCTGTTGGAGGTGTCGTGTACGATGCCCACCCGGGAGCGGCGCGCGGACTTGACCGGGACCACGAAGCGTCCCTCGCGCTCGGTGATGTAGCGATCCTGCAGGGCGTCGCCCAGGGCATCCCCGCGGATGAGCTCTTCGAGGATGGTCTGGATGCGGCGACGGGTGGCGCGGACGCCAGCGCGCAGCTCCGCCAGCTCGGGCCAGGCGTCGTCGGCCAGTTGGCCGCTGTCGTCGAAGGCCCCCTCCAGGGTGCTGAGCAGCTCGGCGTCCACGTGGATGGGTTGGGCCAGGGCGTCGATGTGGGGCAGGTCCTCGGCCCGCACCTCCACCCAGTGCCGCAGGTTCCACAGGCCCCGGAGGCAGCGGGTCATGGCCTGCAGCTCCGGCGTCTCCAGCACGGCGCCCCGTGCCGCGCGGGCCAGGTGCTCCCGCCCGTCGGCGACCTCGCCGATGGGGGGCGTCTCGCCCCTGGCATGCAGACTCAGCAGCTCGTCCACCGCGGCGTAGCGCTCCATGGCCTCGTCGCGGCTGGCGGCCAGCTCTCCCCGCAGGGCAGCCTCGGCACCCTGGATGGTGCGGGCGTGGCGGGCCAGGTGGTCCAGGACCACCGGCCAGTCCAGTGCTTTGGTGCTGTGTGCTTCCAGGTCCATGGCCGCTCCAGGCAGCCACGGCTAGCCGGGCGCCGCGCTGCCGGCCAGCTTCAGCTCGCGCTTCAGGCCTCCGGGAAGGCGAAGCCGTGGTGGCGGAAGAGCATGGAGCAGACCTGGACCACCCCTGCGTCGTAGCCCAGGCCGCTCTGCCCCTCGATGTGGTCGAGCGCGTGGGCCAGCCCCCTGGCGGGCCGGTAGGGGCGGTTGGAGCTGGCGGCTTCGACGGCGTCGGCCACGGCGATGATGCGAGCCTCGAGCAGGATCTCGTCACCCTTCAGCCCCCGCGGGTAGCCGCTGCCGTCCATGCGCTCGTGGTGCTGGCGCACCATCTCGGCCACGGGCCAGGGGAAGTCCAGGGGGGCCAGGATCTGGTAGCCGGTGGCGGGATGCTCCTGGATCAGGCGCAGCTCGATGGCGCTGAGCTGGCTGGGCTTGGACAGGATCTCGACCGGGACCGAGATCTTGCCCAGGTCGTGGACCAGGGCGCCGATGGTGATGCCGGCCACCTGCTCGGACGTGAGGCCCATGGTCTCGGCGATGGCCGCGGCCAGAGTGGCCACACGGCGCTGGTGACCCGCGGTGTAGGGGTCACGCTGCTCGACGAGCTGGGACAGGGCCGAGGCGGTGCCCTCCACGGCCTTGCGCAGGGCGCGCACCAGCTGGTCTTTCTCCTGGCGGGCGTGGTGCGCCTCGGTGATGTCGCGCCCGACGGACTGGTAGCCCTCGAGCTCGCCGCTGGCGTCCCGCAGGGGGCGGTCGCTCCACTGGAGCCAGCGCACCTGGCCACCGGCGTCACGGTGGCGCTCTTCGGCGATCTCGACCTGGTCGCTGCCGCTGAGCATGACGAAGCCGCCGGTGCCCTCGGCGCTGGCCTGGCTGGTGGCGGGCACGCGCACACGGCGGCCCTTCCAGTCGTCATCGCCCAGGCCGAAGAAGCGCAGGAACGCAGGGTTGGCGAAGCTGATGCCACCCTGGGCGTCCGTGCGGCAGAGCAGCTCGGCCTGGTCCTGGATGGCGGCGCGATGGCGGGCCTCGGACTCCTGCAGCCGGCGTTCGTCGGTGCGGCGCTGCAGGGCGGCGCCCAGGGTGCCAGCGACGGCGCGTAGGGCATCGGCCTCGGGAGCCGACCACACCCGGTCGCGCTTGCAGTCTTCGAGGCCCACCAGGCCCCACAGCTCGTCGCTCACCTTCACCGGCGCCATCAGGATGGAGCGGATGCCCTGGCTCTCCAGGAAGGGGCGCAGGGCCTGGTTGAGCGTGGGAAGGGGCCCCCCGTGTACCTCGTCGCGCTGCAGGCGCTCGAACAGGTCGGTGTAGGTGCTCAGGCCTGCGGGCGCGTTGGCCTTGGTGAGGGAGAACACGCGCTGGCGCGTATCGTCGGAGCGCCAGGTGTACTCGGCCACCAGCCGTGGTGGGCCCGTGCGCCGTGGCTGGATGCTGGCCACGTTGACCCGGGACAGGTCCAGCGTGCGGCCCAGGTCGCCCAGCAGCTCGACCAGGGCCATGTCCCAGTCATCGGAGCGCATCAGGCCCCGGGTACCGCGAGACAGAGCCGAGAGCATGGCGTCCCGGCGCTGCAGCGCCTCTTCGGTCGCCAGGCGCTCGTAGACCGAGCCCGAGAGCTCGGAGACGAAGGCGAGCACTGTGGCGTGGCGCTCGCCGAAGGCGTGGGGGCGGGAGGAGGCGAGGCCCACCGTGCCTACGCCGCCGCGGCTGGTGACGATGGGGAAGAACAGGCGCGAGCGCACCTCGAAGGAGCGGGCGGAGGAGCGGCTGAGCCGCTGCTCGTCGCGATCTACGTCGGGGACGTGGAGCACCCTACCGGTGCGCACCACCATGCCGGGGTGGCGTCCCCAGGCGGTGCGCTCGGCCTCGTCGCGCTCTTTTGGAGTGAAGCCATCGGCCTGGACCAGGCGCAGGCTGCCGTCCACGAGATCCTGGAGGTAGATCGTGGCGTACTCCACCCGCCCCTGGGCGCGCACGAAGGCCATGGCTGCTTCACCCAGGGCTTGGAGGCTGTGGACCTCGGCGAGCCGGCGGGAGAATGCGCGCCAGTTGTCCATGGCTTCGTAGGCGCCGAGCTCGGATCGGGCTTGGACGTCGGCGGCCGGGCGGCGTGGGCGCCGGCCTCGGGGGCGCTTCGCGCCAGCCGAGCCTGTGGTCTGCTGAGGGGCGTCTGCGCTGTCGTGGTGATCGCTGGACATGGGGGCCCGCGGTGAGAACTGCGGCGGTCATACCACGGATAGCTCTGCGAGGGTAGAGGTTCGCCGGTGCGAATTCCGCCGTAGCCTATGCGACCGAGCGCTCGGTCCCGGTGATCCGCCCAAGGAGCTCTTCGAATGCGGCGGTGTCGCCAACGGGCTCCGCGGTCATGATGCGACCACGGGAGCCTGGGAAGGCTGGCGACGCGCCGTGGACCCTCAGGGTGAGCTCGGCCCTGCCGAACCCAGGGAGATCCAGGCGGGCGGGGATCTGCGGCGTGCCCTGCAGCTGCTGGGGGCAGGGCCAGCACACGAAGCGGATGGCGTCGGAACCCAGCCCGATCACTGAGGCCACGTGGCGGTCGCCGTCGGGCGCCTTCACGTTGATCAGCGCGGACAGCTGGATGATGCCTGCGCCCTGGACATCGACGCGGCGGGCGCACCACTCCACGGACTCGGGCCTGACCATGATGCGGCCCTTGTCGCGCCCTGCCTGGCGTACCGGGCCTTCGCAGCGGTACGAGAGCCCCCGTATGCGAAAGCGCAGCTCTACGATGGAGCCCTCGTCGGGCAGGCCCAGGCCTGCGGCCACGCCGCCGTCCACGCGGAAGCTGATGCCACCGACGCGGGGCCAGGCGAGGATCAGGCCCTGGTGGTGCTTGGAGCCCCACGCAAGCCTCGCGGCACGCGGCTTGTGGGACAGGGCGGTGAGCAGGGCGTAACGATCAACGCGGCGGAGTGGCTCCGGCGGCAGCCCTGTGGCTTGGTCTTGGGACATGGTGCTCTCTGCGGGACGGAATCATGAGATCCTGGTCGTATCCCCGTGGAGAGGCTTGAGGGAAAAAGGTGGCCGAAATAGCATGACCGTCCCTCGCCCCCCAAGGAGGAGCCGTGACTCGGTCGCTGCGCGTCGCCCTGACCCTACTCGCCGTGCTGCTCGTGGCTTGCTCGAGCGCGCCCCAGCCTCCAGCTCAGCCTGCTTCCGACGCGCCCGCAGCCGAGGAGCCCACCCGCGTCGCCTTCCTGTACGTCGGCCCGGTGGGTGACGCCGGCTGGTCCTGGGCCCACGACGAAGCCCGCAAGGATCTCGAGGAGCGGTTCCCCTGGGTGGAGACCACCTACCTCGAGAGCGTGCCCGAGGGTGCGGGCGCGGTGCGGGTGCTCACCCAGCTGGCCGAGAAGGGCTACGGCCTGATCTTCGCCACCAGCTTCGGCTACATGGACCCGGTGCTCGAGGTGGCCGCGAGCTATCCCGAGGTCACCTTCATGCACTGCTCCGGCTACAAGCGCGCCGACAACGTGGGCACCTACTTCGGCCGCATGTACCAGGCCAAGTACCTGGCGGGGCTCATCGCGGGCAAGGTCAGCCAGACCGGGAAGGTGGGCTTCGTGGCCCCCCACCCCATCCCCGAGGTCGTCCGGCACATCAACGCCTTCGCCCTGGGGGTCCGCGCCGCCAACCCCGAGGCCACGGTCCACGTGGTCTGGACCAACTCCTGGTTCGACCCGGGCAAGGAGAAGGAGGCGGCCGTGTCGCTGCTGGATGCCGGCGCCGACGTGGTGGCCACGGGCGCGGACTCGGCGGCGCCCATGCAGGCCGCTCAGGAGCGAGGCGCCTTCGCCATCGGCTACGACAGCGACGGTCGCCAGTTCGCTCCGCGGGCCTTCCTCACCGCGCCGGTCTGGGACTGGTCGGTCATCTACCGGGACACCGTGCAGCAGGTGCGTGATGGTACCTGGCGGTCGTCGGACTCATGGCGTGGTCTGGAGAGCGGCGTGGTGAAGCTCGCGCCCCTGTCGGAGCATGTCCCTGACGAGGTGAAGTCCCTGGTGGCCGATCGGCAGCAGGCCATCATCGACGGCGAGCTGGTGGTGTTCGCCGAGCCCTTCCAGTGGCAGGACGGCAGCGTCGCCTACGAAGCCTTCCCCCCCAGTGACGAGCAGCTGCTGAGCATGAAGCGCTTCGTGCAGGGCGTAGTGGGGACCATCCCCGAGTAGTCAGAGCGCCGACGGGATGGTCTTGTCGTACAGATCCAGCCCCAGGGCCGCGGCGGTGGGCTCGGCCAGGGAGCGGGCCGGCGGCAGGCGGTAGAACGCCCCGATGGGCACGGTGCCGGCCTCGCCGAACAGGGACACCCGGTAGCGGGGCTCGGCCAGCTGCCAGATGGTGCGCGTCCGCAGGACCGCCTGCTGGCTGAACGGCTCGAGGGAGACGAACTCGTAGCCCTCGAGGCTGCCCTGGCGCCGCACCAGGGGCAGGGGCCCGATGCACCAGGAGCGGCGTATGGTGCGGGCAGTGGGATCGATGACCACCCGGAAGCGGTACAGCGCCAGCGCCAGGCAGATGGCCAAGGCGGCGCTGGCGAAGGCGATCCACGCCCACGAGCCGACGAAGATGCCCAGGCCCAGCAGCACCGCTGAGAAGAAGGTGAGGGGACCGGCGGTGAGCGCGGCCCAGGCGGCGCTGTGGCCCTGGAAGCGGAGGGGGGAGGAGGGTGCAGGCATAGGGCGGAGTTATCCGCTTGCCTGGCGCTTCGCAGTCTCGGAGGACGGCGAGGGGGCCTGCGGACCTTGGAGGGAACGGGATATCTCTCCCCGATGTCCGCTCCGCTCGTCGAGCTCCGAGGCATTCGCAAGGTCTTCCCTGGCGTGGTCGCCAACGACGGGGTGGACTTCGAGCTGCGCGCCGGGGAGATCCACGCCCTGCTGGGAGAGAACGGAGCGGGCAAGTCCACGCTGATGTCCGTGCTGATGGGGCTGTACCGCCCCGACGGGGGCTGCATCCGAGTGCGGGGCGAAGAGCGACACCTGCGCTCGCCACGGGACGCCATCGGGCTGGGGCTGGGCATGGTCCACCAGCACTTCGTGCAGTCCGAGCGGCACACCGCCCTCGAGAACATCACGCTGGGCCATCCGCGGATGCCGTTCTTTCCTCGCATGGACGCCCTGCGCGCTGGGGTCCAGCAGGCGGCCGCGCGCCACGGGTTGCAGGTGGATCTGGACGCCCCCATCCGCAGCTTGCCCGTGGGGGAACGTCAGAAGGTCGAGATCCTGCGCGCGCTCCACCACGGAGCTTCCATCCTGATCCTGGATGAACCCACCGCGGTGCTGTCGCGCCAGGAGAGCGCGGCTCTCTTCGAGGTGCTGCGGCGCTTCGCCGCCGAGGGGGGAGCGGTCGTGTTCATCTCCCACAAGCTCGACGAGGTTCTGGCCATCGCGGATCGGGTCACCGTGCTGCGGCGGGGGGCCAGCGTCTGCACCTGTGGGACGGCCGGCCTGGATGCGGCGGCGCTGGCCAGCTTGATGGTGGGGAGGGAGCTGGAGCTGCAGCGCAGGGAGCCTGGCGGGGCGCTGGGGGCCGAGGTGGCCCGCCTCGAGGGTGTCGAGGTCCTGGACCCGCGGGGCGTGCCGAGCCTGGATCGGGTGAGCCTGAGCCTTCGCGCGGGTGAGGTCGTGGGCATCGCCGGGGTCTCGGGAAGCGGCCAGGGCGTCCTGGCTGAGCTGCTTGCGGGGCTCATCCGCCCCACCGGCGGACGCTTGCTGCTCTTTGGCCAGGACCCGCCTCACGGCCCCCGGGCATTTCGGGATCTGGGCGTGGCCCACATCCCCGCCGACCGCAACCGCATGGGTGTGGCCGGGGCCTTGTCGGTCGCGGAGAACTTGATCCTCGAGAGCTACGCGGCCCGTTTTGGCCGCTGGGGTATGCTGCGCTGGGGCCCCGCTCGCCGCTGGGCCGGGGAGCGAGTCCGGGCCCATGACATCCAGTGTCCGAGCCTGGACGCCCACACCGCCTCGCTCTCGGGGGGCAATGTGCAGAAGGTGATCCTGGCTCGGGAGCTGGCTGTGCGTCGCCCTGGCGAGGGCTGGCCCCGGCTGGTGGTGGCGGCCTATCCCTGCCGCGGCCTCGACGTGGGTGCCGCCGAGGCCATCCGCGCGCGGCTGCTCGAGGCCAGCGGGGCTGGAGCGGCCGTGCTGCTGATCTCCGAGGATCTGGACGAGCTGCTGCGGCTGGCGGATCGCATCGGCGTGCTGTTCCGTGGGCGCCTGCTGGGGCCTCTGCCTGTCGCCGAGCTGAGCCGCGAGGGGCTCGGCCTGATGATGGGCGGCCACCGCGGGCCCGTGGCCGGGGACCGGGAGGTGTCGCCGTGAGCCTGCGGATCGAGCGAAGGGTTCAGGCTTCGTGGGCAGCCGAGCTGATCGTGATCCTGGCGGCGGTGGCTCTCGCCGCGGTGGCGGGCTGTGGGATCTTCGCCCTGGCCGGCGCTCCCCCGCTCGAGGCCCTGTGGGTGCTGGTGCAGGAGCCCTTCGGCTCGGCCTATGGGCTGTCTGAGACCCTGGTCCGCACGGTGCCCCTGGCCCTGTGCGCCCTGGCGGTGGCCCTGGCGCTGAAGATCGACCTGTGGAACATCGGCGCCGAAGGGCAGCTCTATCTGGGGGCGCTGGCGGGCTCCTGGCTCGCGCTGCACGGTCCGGACCTGCCAGGGCCCCTGCGCCTACC
Organism: uncultured Pseudomonadota bacterium; assembly: GCA_937912125.1. Classification (GTDB taxonomy): domain Bacteria; phylum Myxococcota_A; class UBA796; order UBA796; family JAFGLY01; genus CALDOK01. Next base: position 678 of record CALDOK010000485.1, on the reverse strand, counting down.
GGCCATCCTTCTGGTGGGTGCCGCGGCCGGCGCGGTCTGGGCGGTGATCCCCGGGCTGCTCAAGGTCTATGGGCGGGTGAACGAGATCATCTCCACTCTGATGCTCAACTATGTGGCCATCGCCTGGGTGAAGCTGATGGTCTACGGGCCCTGGAAGGGCGCGGATGGCTTCCCCTACACCACCACGTTCGACGCCAGTTGGTGGCTGCCGCTGCTCTACAAGCGCGTCCACGGGGGCTTGGTGCTGGTCTTGGCGCTCGCCGCGGCGCTCTGGTTGATCGAGCGTCGCACGGTCCTGGGCTTCGAGGTGCGGGTGGCCGGCGCCTCCCAGGTCGTGGCCCGCTACGCGGGCGTGCCCGTGCTGTCGCGCCTGCTGTTGGTGATGGCCGTGGCCGGCGCAGCGGCGGGCCTCGCGGGCGTCTGTGAGGTGGCTGGGGTCGAGCATCGCCTGCATGCAGCCATCTCCCCGGGCTACGGCTACACCGCGATCATCATCGCCTTCCTGGCCCGTCGCAGTCTGCCCTTGTCGGTGCTGGTGGCTTTCCTGTTCGCGGGCTTGGCCGTAGGGGGGGACGGGCTGCAGGTCAGCTTCCCCGGCGTGTCCTCGGCGGTGGTCCAGGTCTTCCAGGGCCTGCTGCTGCTGCTGGTGCTCGCGGGCGGCTGGCTCACCCGGTACCG